>JAPKMQ010000157.1 GCA_026645875.1 Longilinea sp. | reverse complement strand
CAGTAATTTCCTGTCCGCGGTGGGCGGGGAGGCAGTGCAGCACAATGGCTTTCGGATCGGCTTCGGCAACGAGGGCTGCGTTCACCTGGTAGGGCGGGAAGACCAATTCGCGTTTCTTCGATTCAGCTTCCTGGCCCATGCTGGTCCATGTGTCTGTATAGATCGCGTGCGCATGCTTCACGGCTTCATGCGGATCGCGCAGGAAGCTGAGCGTGGAGCCGCTTTCGGCGGCGAATTTGCGGGCAATTTCAACTGCAGAGGGAAGAATATCGTAATCTTCTGGGTTGGCAATGGTGAAATTGGCGCCCAGTTTGGCGCAAACATGCATCAACGAAACGGCCACGTTGTTGCCATCGCCGATGTAAGTCACATTCAATCCTTTGAGCGTGCCAAACTCTTCGAAGATCGTAAGTGCATCCGCCATGGCCTGGCAGGGATGATTGTAATCACTCAAGCCGTTGATAACCGGGATGCTGGACCAGTGCGCCAGTTGTACGACATGGTCGTGGGCGAACACGCGCGCCATCAATCCATCCACATAACCAGAGAGAACGCGGGCAACGTCCGCAATCGATTCGCGCTGTCCCAGACCAATCTCAGCCGGCGAAAGATAAAGCGCATCGCCGCCAAGTTGGCGCATACCCATGTCAAAACTGACGCGGGTGCGCAAGCTGGGTTTTTGGAAAATCATTCCCAGTACCTTGCCCTTGAGCAGGGGGCGGTTGCCGCCGGATTTCAATTCTTTTTTAAGATCGACTGCCAGGTCGAGCATCTCCTGAAGTTCAGCGGGAGAATAATCGGACACTGCAAGAAAGTCTTTCATTCGTATTACACTCCTCTCTGCGATACGGTCGGTGGTTAGCTTCGCGAGTAGTATAACATATAGGATTTTAAAGGCTAGGGAGTTTCATACACACTCGAGGCGAGGATTGTAACTTGTCTTGATGTGAATGATTCAATAAATTTGACGGCCCTTGGTGGATCGTGTAGAATTTTGGTGACCTTTAGGAGATATCCATGCTGCTCAAACAGTCACGCTTTTCAGTGTATTCATGGGGCGTCCTTGCATACAACATTGCCGTCATTCTGTGGGGTGCGTTTGTGCGGGCGACGGGTTCGGGCGCGGGCTGCGGAGCGCACTGGCCCACCTGCAACGGGGACATCATTCCCCGCGCGCCGCAGATCGAAACCATTATTGAGTTTGTTCATCGCATCAGCTCCGGGTTGACACTGCTGCTGGTGGCCATCCTCGTGGTCTGGGCGTGGAGGATATTCTCGCGAGGCTCACTGGTTCGTTATGCGTCCGGAGCAGCCCTGTTTTTTGTCCTGGTGGAAGCAGCGTTGGGAGCCGGATTGGTGCTGTTTGGATGGACCGCGGACGACGATTCGGTTGGTCGGGCGATCATGATGATGGTACATCTGGTAAATACCTTTTTGTTGCTGGGCAACCTGGCCCTGACAGCGGTCTGGACCACCTGGGGCACACCTGGACGGTTGCGCGTCCGTGCGCGTTGGGAATGGCTATTGCCGCTGAGCCTGGCGGGGATCCTTGTTTTGGGCGCCAGCGGAGCGATTACGGCCCTGGGCGACACGCTGTTTCCGGCCGAGTCGCTGGCCGAGGGGATGCGCGCCGAGTTCTCCGGTACGGCTCATTTTCTCCTCAGGCTGCGCGTGTTTCACCCGTTGATCGCGGTTCTGTCAGGCGTGCTGGTGTACCTGGCTGCGAAGAACTCGTTGAGCCGGGCCGAAAACCCGGTTGCTCAAAGGGCAGCCGGGCTGGTGATAGGTCTGTTTGTGTTGCAGCTCGTTCTGGGCGGGATCAATGTGATTTTGCTGGCCCCGGTCTGGCTGCAGTTGGTGCATTTATTGGTCTCAAACCTGATCTGGATCGTTCAGGTCGCTTTGACAAGCTTTGTCATTGGCCGCCCCAACCGCGCGGCGGGCGTCGCGGACCATCCAATCCATGAACGGGTACCAGGCAGCACCGAGTAAATTTGAGGCGATGTAGGTCAACCGGTTCATGAAACCGGGAATGATCAAATATCGCCGGCGTTCAATGCCGCGGAGTATGATTTCCGCAGCCTGATCCGCTTTCATCCGGCCGGTGCTTTTCGACAATTCCCTGGTGATCGGCGGCTTATGCAGGTCGTCATATTCCAGTTGCGGGGTTTCGGTGTCGGCCGGGCAGACCAGGGAGACAGAAATGCCGCAATTCTTGATTTCGCTGCGTAGCGCGTCGGTAAAGCCCTTGACAGCGAATTTTGACCCGGAATAGCCGGTGTATCCGTACACGCCGACGAAACCCGCGCTGGATGAGATGTTGATCAAGTGCCCGCTACCGCGCTTAAGCATGGCAGGTAAAAGGGCGCGGGTGACGAACACGGTACCCAGGTAATTGATATCCATCATCCATTCGAAGTGCTCAGGTTTTAGTTGCAGAAACTCGCCGGGCTGGACGACGCCAGCAGAATTGATCACGTAATCAGGCGTACCAGCTTTTTGCATCAATTCTGCCGCGGCTGCATTGATTTGTTTGCGGTCGGCAACGTCCAGTTGCAGGATGCCAACCGTCTGGTCCGCGTTCAGGCAGGCTGCCCGGATTTGCGCCTGGGCGTCTTGCAGTTGGTCGATCCGCCGGGCGGCTATCCACACGTTCGCGCCGCGGGCAGCGAATTGTTTCGCCAGCGCCAGGCCGATCCCGCTGGAGCCACCGGTGATGAAAACCAATTGATTGTTGAATTGGGTAGTCATAAGAGCTAATGATGGTGCCCGCAGCCGCCGCAGGATCCGCCGCTGCAATTTCCACACCCGCCTTCAGAGTGCGTCACGGAGCGGCCTTCGCTGGATGCGAAAAACACAGACAAGGCGCGATGGGTGTGCTGGCCAAGGCAATTCTTGCAGTTAATCGGGGCGTCAGAATCTTTCATCGGGCGCAGGGCGTCAAATTTTAGGCCGCAATCATCGCAGACATATTCGTAAATAGGCATTCAAGCCCTCCGTTGGTTCGGGAAATTTTCCCTCAAATCTTACCACATTGTGGAACGCGGGCCGCATACCGTAAGGTGTACACCGCGATGCCAAATGCGATGGCCACATTCAATGACCGCTTGTAGCCCTGCATGGGGATCCAGACGCGACGGTCGCACAGCACCAGGATGCCTGGATCGATCCCGGAGACCTCGTTGCCGACCACCAGGCAGAGCGGTTCATCTGGGATTTCAGGGGCTGCCTGGAAAATGGAAGTGGAATCAGGCCCAATTTCCAGAGCCCACAATTGCCTGCCCTGCGCCTTGATCTGGAGAGCAGCCTGGAGTCCATTGGCGTGCCACGACCACGGGACCGAAAACTCAGCGCCGAGCGCTGTCTTGCCCACCCGCAGGTTTTCGGGGGTGGGAGAAGTGCCGGTCAGGTAAAGATGCGAGACGCCCGCGCCGTCGCTGGTGCGAAACATAGCGCCCACGTTGTATGTGCTGCGGATGTTATCCAGGAGCGCTTCAAGTGGCCGGCGGGCTGTTTCGTCGCGCGGATTGGCCTCGGCCAGCCCGGATGCTTCCGGCACAGAGATCAGGCTGCTCCCACAGCGCGGGCATTGGAGCATGGCCGGCGGCGCGGGAAACCGGAAGGAGCAAGCAGGATTGCTGCACTCAAAGAACACAGTCGCTGACATTCCAACCCTTAGAGAGGCTCGGGGTGTAGGTCTTTGAGCCGGAGCTGCGTGCGTTCCACCGTAGCCGCAAATGGATCCAATCCGAGCGCCAGCAGCACCTCTTCGGGCCGTCCGGTGGCGCCTTCCCGCACCGTGAGTGTCAGAAAGAGCTTGATGGAATCACTAGCAGGTTCAAGAATTCGCATAGCCACAATCAAGGGCCGCAGGTTGTACATTTTACCACGCCGTTCGCGCATCACAGCCGGTGAGGCCATTAACTCGGATATGTGCTCATGCAATTCGGATGGTTCGACCGCCTGATGGAGTGTAATGACGTAGTCCGCGGTATCCACCTGGGTCTGCAGGGCTGGGGCATGCAGGTCAACGGTTTCGATCGCCCGAATTTTCAAGCCGTCGGGAATGGCCGTTTCCACAGCGGTTTTCACCTGGTCGAGTGGCACTTCATCAGTCAGCCACACGTCCAGCAGTTCGGCCGTCGAGGTGAAACCGAGCGGGAGGGGGCAGGCCTGGTTGATGCGCGGCTGTGGGTGAAATCCCTGGCTGTAGGCCAGCGGCAGCCGGGCACGCCGGAAAGCGCGTTCCCATACCTTTTGCATGTCGAGGTTGCCCGTGTAGCGCAATGCGCCTGATTTGGAATGTGATAAACGGATGCGGATCACATTCACCTCTTATTCCGCCAGCGCAGTGGTTTTTCGCGCGGGCACTTCCGGGCATTTCCAGTAATCACCGCGGTTGAGACGCCGCACCCCGGTGAACGTTGGCAATATGCCGCAGGCATAACACTGCTGGCGGCAATCGCCGCGCAGAATGCCGCTTTGCGAATTGCGATATTCCTCCAACAGATAGGATTTCTTGACGGCCGGATTGATATGATCCCATGGAAAGACTTCGTCCACGAAGCGTGTGCGGTGGATATAAAAATCCATCGCAAGGCCTGCGTCCTCAGCGGCTGCCTGCCAGGCATCATGGCGGACCTGATCCTGCCAGGCATCATATTTTGCGCCGCGCTGCCAGGCGCCCAAAATCACTTCGCCCAGGCGGCGGTCGCCGCGCGATAAGAAGGCCTCAAGCATCGTATCGCGCGGATCGGTCCAGTTGAGCTTGAGGTTGGGGCCGCGCAATTCGCGCCGCAGCAAGGCCTGCTTGGCTTCGATTTGCTCAACCGAATCCGCGGAAACCCATTGGAAAGGTGTGTGTGGTTTGGGGATGAAGGTGCTCACGCCGGCATTTACCTGGGCGCGCCCACCAATCGTGCGGCGTCCCTCGGCCAAAACGGCTTTGCATAGATCGGCAATGGCCTGCACGTCTTCCAGCGTCTCCTCCGGGTGGCCGATCATGAAGTAGAGTTTGATGGTCGGCCATCCACGGCTATAGATGGCGTGGGCGGTTTCGAGGAGTTGTTCGGTGGAGATGGGTTTGTTGATGATGGTGCGCATGCGCTCAGTGGCTGCTTCGGGCGCCAGCGTGAATCCGCCCTGTCGCGAGCCCTTGAGTTTTTCCATCAAATCCACCGAGAAGGATTCGATGCGCAGCGAGGGCAGCGAAACGACCAGATTCTTCCCGGCGAACCGGGTGGTGACGGCATCCACCAGGTCGGTGATGCAGGTGTAATCCGACGACGAAAGCGAGAGCAGCGCGATTTCCTCAAAACCGGTTGAATCCAGGGCGGTTTGCAGGGTGTCGACGATCTCTTCGATCGAGCGCTCCCGCACGGGCCGGTTGATCATGCCGGCGTGGCAGAAGCGGCAGCCGCGCGTGCAGCCGCGCATGATTTCGACCGAAATGCGGTTGTGGACGACCTCAATGTTCGGAACCAGGAATTTCGAAGGCGCGGGCGGAAGTTTGGCCAGCATGCGTTTGGTGATTATGGCCGGGACGGCCGGGTCGAGTGTTTCCATCCGCTCCAGGGTTCCATCCGCCTGAAAAACAGGCCGGTAGAATATCGGAACGTAAACGCCCGGGATGGTAGCCAGCGCCAGCAACAAAGCCCGGCGGTCCTGTTCGGTCCGTTTCCAGGCCTGATAGGCGTTGACTATCTCCTCGATGACCTCTTCGCCTTCGCCGATCACGAAGGCATCGATAAAATCAGCCATCGGCTCGGGGTTGTAGCAGGCGTGACCGCCGGCGATCACCAGCGGGTGATTGGTTGACCGTTGGCCTGATTTTAGCGGGATGCCAGCCAGGTCAAGCAGGTTGAGCGTGTTGGTGTACAACGTCTCGTACGGCAACGTGAACGCAAGGATGTCGAAATCGCTGATTGGGCGCTGGCTTTCCAGCGAGAACAGCGGGATTTGCTCGGCGCGCAGGTGCGCTTCCATGTCAATCCACGGACAATAAACTCGTTCCGCCAGTACATCCGGGCGGGCGTTCAACTGCTCGTAGAAAATTGCCAGGCCCAGGTTGGGTAATCCGATATCGTAAATATCAGGAAAGGCCAGGGCCACGCGGGTCGCCACGGACTGCCAGTCTTTGGAAATCTGATTGTACTCTCCGCCCACATAACGCCCCGGCTTTTGGACCTGCGGCAAGATCCGTTCCAGCCGGAGTGCAATCTCTTGTGAATTAAGCAACACGAACTCCTTACCGGTATTTTAATCGGATTGATTTTACCGTAAAATTTCTGTTCTGGCGGGCGGGAAGGCTAGAACGTGCCTTTGTACATGCCGCCATCGACGCTTAACATGACACCCGTCAGGTAGGACGCAGCCGGCGAAAGCAGGAACGCGCCGACGTTGGCAAACTCCTCGGGAGTGGCCATGCGTCCCAGCGGGCTCTCTTTAGCCTGTTTTTGTCTTTCTTCTTCAACGGTCAGCCCGCTGGCTTTTGAACGGTGTTCCATCAGGTGCAGCACCCGGTCGGTCTCCGTCCACCCGGGCAGAATTGAATTAAAACGGATCCCCTGATGTCCCAATTCAAGTGCCAGTGATTTGGTCAGTCCGATGGTGGCCAGCCGGATGCTATTGGAAAGCACCAGGTTGGCAACCGGCTGTTTGACCGTCAGCGAAGTGACCGTGAGGACCGAGGCAGCTGCCGAGCGGCGCAGATGCGGCAGCGCGGCCCGGATCAAGCGGACCTGGCTGAGGAAGGAAAGATTCACAGCGCGTTCCCAGTCTTCATCGCCGAAGGTTTCAAAGGAACCAGAGGGCGGACCGCCGGCGTTGGCGACCAGCAGGTCGATGCCGCCAA
>JAPKMQ010000156.1 GCA_026645875.1 Longilinea sp. | reverse complement strand
GGAACGACTTCGCGCTGATTTGCGAGCCCCCGCGCTCGCCGCGATCGTAACCGATCCCCGGTCAATTCTTGCTGCCGGTGCCGTGGGTGTTCGCCAGGTAAATCGAATGGAACCTGTTGAACTGACCGATCTGTTCCAGATTGGTTCAAACGCCAAAGCCATGACCGCCACGGTCTGTGCCATGCTGGTCGAACAGGGCATTTTGGGCTGGGATTTGACGCCTGCTGCTGTATTTTCTGAACTGGCAAAAACCATGCTCCCTGAATACCAGATTATGACATTGGAAATGCTTCTGAGGCATACTTCGGGAATTTCGCCGTATACCGATACTGACGAGTCAGACTTCATCCTGCCGGATTTCGGTACCCTGCCAATTGAGAGTCATATCCAGCATTTTGCTCATTTTCTCATGACGTCCCGCCCCGTCTTGAGTCAGCCGGGTGAAAAGGTAACGTATTCCAATGCGGGGTACAGCCTGGCGGCTGCCATGGCGGAACGTGTAAGCGGGCAGGCATGGAGAGAATTGATACAGGATCGGTTGTTTCATCCGCTCAACCTCCATGCCTTCGTGGGCTATGAGCACCCCGCCCGCATCGCTCCCAGCCAACCTTGGGGGCACATCCTCGATGAACATGGAGGTTTCCTTCCGCATTCGCCCGAGGAAAACCTTATTCCGGCCTGCCTTGCACCGGCTGGCGATATGTGCATTTCAATGCCAGATTACGCCCGTTTCATGCAAATGCAACTGAACATACTTCAGGATCAGCCCTCATCGTTCGCACCGCTTCACAATCATGGCAAGGCCGGCATTGGGGCGGGTTGGGGCGTCAACCACCTGCGCGGAATGGAATCCTTTGGTTTATTCAGCGTGCATGCCGGTTCCACAGGCACATTTTTTGCCATCGCCGCCCTTTCACATGAACATTCGCTCGGCTTTGCCATCGTTGTGAACGGTGGGTTGCCTGGAATGACCCCGGCACTTAAAGAGTTGATTTCTTCCTGGTTGGCCTCGTGATTTTCCCTTGCTTCCCCAACCCATGAACTGGATAACCTCATGCGCAGATTTGTTTTCATCTTCGTTTTGATACTCCTTCTCGCATCGATCCAGCCCGTTATGGCAGACGCAACTGACCCAATGTTTGAAGCGGTAGCTTGTCCGTTTGAGTTCCCTGCCGACCTGGATGTCACCTGCGGCGAGTTGACCGTCCCAGAAAACCGGCTCCAGCCAACGGACAGCCACATCACCCTGCCCTTTGCCGTCATTCACAGCCCGAACCCGAATCCACGCCCTGATCCGATCATTTACACCTCCTCGGGTGGACCTGGTCTGGGTGCATTCGGCGCCTGGCGGCATCTCGCATACAACTTCGAATTTCTCGCAACACATGACATCATCCTGCTTGAACAACGCGGCACGCGCTGGTCAGAGCCTTACCTTGATTGCCCCGACCTGAACATGGCAATGTTCGAAAACCTGACCCGCGTTGAACCGCGTGAAGAGGAAATGGCGCATGAAGTGCAAGCCGCGCTTTCCTGCCGCGACGGATTGGCGGTAAAGGGCATTGACCTGAATGCCTACACCACGTTCAACAGCGTCGCTGACCTGGAAGACCTGCGGGTAATGTTGGGTATCGCGCAATGGAACTTTGTCGGGGCATCTTACGCCGCGCGCATTGGACTGACCTATGCCCGCTTGCGCCCTGACAGTCTACGCAGCATGGTGCTGGATTCTGTTTATGACCCGTCCGTGAATTTCATCGAAGCGCGGGTTCCATCGTTTGCGAATGTGTTGGAGCAATTGTTTGCGGCTTGTGCCGGTGATGCAGATTGTTCGCAAGCCTATCCAAACCTGAAAGACCATTTTTACGAAGTATTGGCGCGTGCCAACGATCATCCCATTGCCGTTAATATCAACCATCCTCGCACAGATGATCCTGTCACGCTGCAATTGACGGGCGACGACCTTGCCCTGGGTGTTTTCAATGCACTGCGGGATGCCCGTCTGCTGCCTTATCTGCCATACATCATCGAAGAGATCCATGCGGGGAATGTGCGGGTGATCACGCCGCTGGCGCAGAATGGATTTGCTTCCATGTTCAGTGCGCCGCTCGGCATGTATTACGCCGTGGAATGTGCAGAGGAATATCCGTTTAACGACATGGAATATCAACGGAGCATAGCGCAAGGTTATGCGGGTTTGAAAAATTTCCTGCCGACCCCATCTGACCCGTATATCTGTAAAGCATGGGGCTCTCACCCTGTGGAGGCGTCCTTCCGTGAGCCGACCCTGGGCGAACCCCCTGCGTTAATCTTGGGTGGGGAATACGACGCAGTTACGCCCGCTGCAATCAGCCAGCAAACCGCTTCGCGATTGCGGAATGCCGTGTATGTCAATGCCCCGGGTTTGAGTCACGCCGTGATGGATGTGGATGCCTGCGCCCGCCAGATGGCTTCGGCATTTATCGAATCCCCCGCTGCATTTTCTTCCACCATGTGCCAGCCAGGGACTGGAAAACTGAAATTCATTACAAAAAATGATGTGTGGAGTACACAGATTGTCTATTGGGCAGCGACCAAAATTCATCCGGCGGCTGTGATTGCCATCCCTGCGAGCGCAGCAATTCTTACTCTCCTTGGTCTTGTGATCGGCTTGAAGAAACGCGCGTCAATCTCATTCATAGCCTTTACATCCTTTCTAACCATTTTCCTCGCTGGCGTGATGTATCCTATCATGAGTACGGACTCAATCCTGTTGGGTTTCGGACTCCCGTCTACGACAATTTGGGTGTTGGTTATGGCGCTGATAGGCTCGGCGGTTTTTTCCGCCCTTACTTATTGGTTTAGATTGCGTTCCAAATATACACTCCCCACTTATGCGCAGGTGAGGAGGGAGGAAATATAAATAATGGCGATGAGTACACTTGCAATTCCACCACATACGAAGGTCAAGCCCATTTTCCGGTCTTATTTTCTCTACCTGAAAATTCCAAATCCAATCGTCCGGAACTTCTCCTCGTAGAGGACTTTCCTCTACGAGAACATTAACAATTCACGCGGCTCGGTTTGCGCGAACAGACCTCTGACAGCCAACCATTTTGATGGGGTGAGTGCGGATATCATCGCTTTGGCGGGGAAATATCATCTGCGGATCGCAATCATCCATTGTTATAATATTGTTGACAATATCAATAATCGAGTATATCGTTTTCCTTATAAGCCTGAAGACTGATCGATCTCATAGGTCCATGGCCACGATACCAATTCTTGCCACCAAAATCTATATTCCCCCACCCCCGCCAGGGGTGGTGCTCCGGCCCCGCCTCACCGAGAGGTTGAACGCGGGCCTGTGCCAGGAACAAGGTTATGGTCAGAAATTAACCCTCATCTCTGCCCCTTCAGGTTTTGGCAAAACAACAATCTTAAGCGAATGGATCCCGAGTTGTAAGCGACCGGCAGCCTGGCTGTCATTGGACGAGGGAGATAACGATTTAACCCGCTTTCTGGCGTACATGGTCGCTGGCTTACGGACGATTGCGCCGGATCTTGGTGAAGAAGTAATGGGAGAGCTGCAAAGTTCGCAGCCGCCGCCAATCGAAATCCTTCTGACCGCTCTGCTCAATGAAATCGCTGCAATCCCGAGCGATTTCATTTTCGTGCTGGACGACTATCACGTGGTTGAATCCCAGGCGGTTGACAATGCTCTCACCTTTCTCATCGATCACTTGCCCCCCCGGATGCATTTGGTTATTACAACCCGCGAGGACCCAGACCTGCCGATCTCACGCTTGCGCGCCCGCGGCCAGTTGACCGAGCTGCGCGCCGCTGACCTGCGCTTCACCCCCGCCGAAGCATCTGAATTTCTCAACCGGGTGATGGGCCTGGACCTCTCAGCGGAAGATATCAGTATTCTGGACATCCGCACCGAAGGCTGGATTGCCGGCTTGCAATTAGCCGCGCTGTCCATGAAAGACCAGCAGGATCTGCCCGGTTTCATCCGTACATTTGCCGGCGACCATCGCTATATCGTGGATTATCTGGTTGAGGAGGTCCTGAAACGCCAGCCCGAACCGATTCGCAACTTCCTGATCCAAACTGCCATCCTTGACCGCTTGAATGGTTCGCTTTGCGATGCAGTCACAGGCCAACCAGGGGGCAAGGCGCGGCTGGAATCGTTACAGCGGGGCAATTACTTTATTATTCCGTTGGATGACAGGCAGTACTGGTACCGTTATCACCATCTATTTGCCGATGTTCTGGAAATGCACTTGATGACCGAACAGCCCAATCAGTTCGCCACGCTGCACCGGCGTGCGAGTGTGTGGTTCGAGCAACACGGCTCCACAAGCGATGCAGTTCACCATGCGCTGGCTGCCGAGGATTTCGCCCGAGCGGCAGACCTGATTGAACTGGCGTTTCCGTCGATGAGTCGCAGCAGGCAGGAGGTCATCCTGCTTGGCTGGCTCAAAGCGCTCCCTGAAGCACTGGTGCGCGACCGGCCAGTATTGTGTAACCTGTATGCCGGGACATTAATGCAAACCGGCGAGATGCATGGCGTTGAGACCTGGCTGCAGGCTGCCGAGCAGTGGCTGACGCTGGCGCACGAAGAGCACGAGCAATTGGATGCGCCGCCATTATCCATGGTGGTCGTCAATCAAGAGGAATTCCGCCGGTTGCCGGGCGGGGTCGCCATGCACCGCGCCGGACAGGCTCTGATGCTAGGCAAGGTGGATGAAGCCATCTGCAATGCCCGGCGGGTGCTTGAGCTTGCTCCAGATGACGATTTCTTGTTGCGCGGCGGGGCAGGCGCAGTTCTGGGGCTTTCCTTCTGGGCGCTTGGCGATCTAGATGGCGCACGCGCAGTGTATCCAGAAGGCATCCTGAACTTGCAGCGGGCGGGTAACCTTGCGGACGCGACCGGCTGCGCTTTAGCATTGGCAGATATCGTCATCACGCAGGGACGCCTGGATGAGGCCATGGGCATCTACCAGCAAGCGTTAAGAGTTGCGGGCGAGCGCGGCGAGCCAAACTTGCGCGGCACTGCCGACATGCTGGTGGGGTTGAGTGAGCTCTATTATGAGCGTAACGATCTGCCTGCTGCCGTCCAATTGCTGATGCAAGCCAGGGAACAGGGTGAGCAAACCGGACTCCCGCAGAACCGCTATCGCTGGCGCGTGGCGATGGCGCGCATCCGGCAGGCGGAGGGTGACCTTGACGGCGCGGAGGCCTTACTTGACGAGGCGGAACGCCTGTACACAACTGATTTTTCGCCCAATGTGCGCCCGGTCGCGGCGATGAGAGCACGCCTGTATGCCGGACGAGGCCGGTTGAAGGATGCCCTGGATTGGGTACGCGAGCAAAAACTGACCGCCGCGGACGATCCAAATTACCTGCGTGAGTTCGAGCACATCACCCTGGCGCGTATCCTCCTGGCCCGCTACCGGCGCGGCCGGGAACCCGCCATCCTTTCAGAGGCGTCATCGCTGCTCGACCGCCTAGTAGAGGCGGCTGAAGCTGGCGGGAGGGCGAGAAGCGCCATTGAAATTCGAATCTTACAGGCGTTGAGCCAGCAAGAACAGGGGAATGCACAGGCTGCGCTCAGGCCGCTTGAGCAAGCGCTGACGTTGGCTGAAGCGCAGGGCTTTGTGCGGATGTTTGTGGACGAAGGCGCGCCAATGGAGCGCTTGCTGCGCGAAGCTACTCTTCGTAATCATTATCCAGACTATACCCGTAGACTGCTGGCAGCTTTCGCGGCAGACCATCAACAGGGCAGCAAGGACGAAGCCAACCGCCCTGCCGCTTCCACATCATCCGCACGCAATACCCGTGAGTCTCAACCCGCAACCCCCGCACTCGTCGAGCCATTGAGCCAGCGCGAGCTGGAAGTGCTGCGCCTGTTTCGCACCGAGCTTTCCGGGCCGGATATAGCCCGGGAGCTGATGGTGGCCTTGAGCACGGTCCGCACCCATACCAAGAGCATTTACGGCAAGCTCAACGTCAACAGCCGCCGGGCAGCCGTCAGGCGGGCAGTTGAGTTGAATTTGATCTGATCACCGTTTTGCCAAAGAGCAGGCCGGGGAGTTGAACCAGACTCTCCGGCCTGCTCTTTTTTTCGCCCATCCAGTTCAAAAATCCCCACATGTGGGGAGGACAGCTCCCCACAGGCTTGCGTATATTCTGACCATGATCAAGAACGGTTCTGGTTTATTGGTTCGAAAGGAGAAAACAAATGAATACCAAAGGCAAGATCACGAAAACAGAAAGCAAACCAAGTATATCCGCCGCAGCCCTCATGCGGCTGGCCGGGTTCGCTGCCATGCTGGCCGGGCTGGGCATCGTCGTCATGGGCATGTTTCATCCGGCCAATGAGCCTGCTTTCGTCACCACCCCGGCCTGGATCATCGTCCACATCTTTGCGACCTCTTTGGGCTTTTTTGGCGTGTTGGGCCTGGCGGGGGTGTACGCCCGGCAGGTTGAAAAGGCCGGCTGGCTGGGCCTGATTGGCTTCCTCCTGTTCAGCGCATGGTTGGCGCTGGTCGGAATGCTTTCATTTGTCGAGGCCGCGCTCCTGCCGCACCTGGCAAGCGAGTTTCCGCCCTTTGTGGCCGGCTTCCTGGGGATGTTTACGGGCGTCTCCGGCCAGGTGAACCTGGGCGCCCTGCCCTTGTTGTGGACCATCTCCACGCCGATGTTGATCCTGGGCTCCCTGTTGTTTGCCATCGCCACGTTCCGCGCCCGGGTCCTGCCGCGCTGGGGGGCCGCTTTACTTGCCCTCGGGTCGCTGATGGTGCCGTTTAGCACGTTGGTATCAACCGAGACCGCGGCAAAAATTATCATGGTCCCGATGGGATTGGGCCTGGCCAGTA
>JAPKMQ010000155.1 GCA_026645875.1 Longilinea sp. | reverse complement strand
GCGATTACTTTGACCTTCAACCAGGTGGTCGATCCAGCCAGCGTCGAAAGAGCTTTTGCATTTGGCGCGCCGGGTGGGGCAAACCTTGCCGGCGAATTTGCCTGGGGCGATGACGGCACCAAGGTGACTTTCCAACCCGCCAAACTCTTAACCCGGAATGCCACATACAACCTGAGCGTCTCAACCGAGGCCGTGGGATTGGGCGGCACCCCCATCTCTGAAGCCCTGCAGGCGACCTTTTATAGCGTGCCCAATTTTGACCTGGTCAGCACAACCCCGGCTCAAAGTGAGAACCTGCGGTTGTACAGCGGTTACGGCAACCTGAGCATTGAATTTACAGCCCCGCTGGAGAAGAACCAGGATTTCAACGAATTGGTGCAGTTCGATCCGCCCATCGGCGAAGAATACTATTATCCATCGGATCAGGAACTCAGTATCAACGGTTTTTTCAACCCTGGCACCACTTATACCATGACACTCTCAGGTGAAATCACCGACCGGTGGAATATGCCGTTGGGACGGGATTTTACCCTGCGCTTCAATACCAACGACAGCCAGCCGGCTCTGACCATCCCGATGGTGCAGGCCAGCGGCAGCCGGGTCATCTTCCTGACGCCCGATGACCGCGTCCTGCCCGGCAACGCCACCAACCTGTTCTCTTTGGATATCCGCTCCGGCCGGATGGATGAACTCAATTTCATCGCCGCCACCCTGTCCGACATCCAACCCACCACGGATACCCGCTGGCAGCAGACGCTGAACCTGGAGCCCAACCGCAACCAGACTATCGGCATTGAACTCTCGCCGGGCGGCCAGCCGCTTGCACCGGGGCTATATGCGTTCCAGATCCGTTCACCCCAGTTGAGCGGCCAGTACACCGATAAAATCGAGTTCTATGTTGTTTCCTCGCGCATTCAGATGACCCTCAAGGAAAGCCGGGATGAAATGCTCGTCTGGGCAGTGGATTTGGAAACCAACCAACCCGTCGACGGGCTGGAAGTGCGCCTGCTCAACCAGGAACAGACAGAAGTTGGCAGCGGCACCACGGACGCGGACGGTCTGGTAACCATCCCGCTATCGCCTGAGAGGACATTGTACGAGTACCTGTATGCTGTTTCTGGCCAGCCTGGCGACGCCAACTTTTCAATGTCAATCTCCAACTGGTCAGCCGGAATCAACAGTTGGGAATACGGCATCCCGACAGCAATGGAAGAGACGAATCCGTCTGTGTACCTGTATACCGACCGACCGATCTACCGGCCCGGCCAGACGGTGTACCTGCGCGGAATTGTGCGCGTGCCCGACAATGGCCGGTACGAGTTGCCGCCCTCTGACAAATACACCGTTGCATTGATTAGCCCGTACAACGAACTGACGGGTGAAACGGCAACCATCGAAGAACAGAGCAAAGCGCTCACCGCTTTCGGAACGTTCAGCATGGCTTTCACCCTGCCCGAAACTGCGGCTCCCGGCGGTTACCATTTTGAACTCCCCGAAGCCAATGCCTACCTGTATTTCGAGGTGGCCAATTACCGCAAGCCGGAAATGGAAGTCAAGGTTCAATTTGACGGTGCCGATGCAATCACCGGCGCCGATTTACAGGCTCAAATCCAGGCCAGCTATTACTTCGGCGCGCCAGCCGGCAACCTGCCAGTCACCTGGCAACTGGTTCGCAATTCCAGCTATTTCTATCTACCCGGCGGATACCAGGTTGGCCCGATGGACACCAGTTGGTTGAATCCATACGGGTACGGGATGATGTTCGACACGCAATATTTAACCAGCGGTGAGACTCGCACAGATCCCAGCGGCAACGTCAATCTGACCATCACCCCCGACGACTTGGCCGCGCTCGACCCGGCTGACCTGCATAAACTGACCCTGGAAGTAACCATCACTGATCCCACCAACCAGCCCGTGAGCGGGCGCGGCAGCGTGCGATTGCTGCCCGCTGAGTTTGCAATCGGCGTGCGCCCCGAAGCCTGGAGCTCGCAGGCCGGCGACGAACTGGGCTTCAGCATCCTCAGCGCAGACTGGAACCAGCAAACCTGGCCCAACGCCAGATTACAGGCGAAATTTGAAAAAGTCACCTGGCGGCAGCGTTTCAGCGCCGATGGCGGCCAGGTTGCCACTCAACCAGAGTACACACTGGTGGGCAGCACCGATTTTGCCACCGGTTCCGACGGTCAGGCGCGAATTGCCTTCACACCGCAGGAACCCGGCATTTACCAGGTGAGCGTGTCGGGCGGCAAAAGCTTGACCGAAATCTGGGTCTGGGTGGGCGGCGCGGGGTCGGCTCCCTGGCCCTCACTTGCCAACCAGCGGTTGCGCCTCACAACGGATGCGCAGAGTTATGCGCCGGGCGAAACCGCCCAGGTGTTCATCCCCAATCCCTACCCCGCTGGCGCCACCGCGTTGATCACGGTCGAACGGGCCAGGGTCATGCAGAGCGAGGTGATCGAAATCTCCGGGACAGGATTGAACTACCAACTGCCTCTGAAGGCTGCCTTTGCGCCGAATGTTTTTCTGTCTGTCACCCTGCTGGGCAGGGATGGAGACCGCTTTGACTTCCGGCAGGGTTTTATCGAAATTCCGGTGGACCCGTCCGATCAAATCCTGGAGATCAGCCTCACGGGCGAACCCGTGCGCGCCCAACCCGCCGGGAATTTGACGGTGACGCTGGAAGTGCGCGATTCGGCCGGCCGGCCCGTGCAGGGTGAATTTTCGCTTGCGCTGGTGGACAAAGCCGTTCTGGCGCTGGCCGACCCCAATTCAGCGTCGATCACGGATGCCTATTACGGCGAACAGTATCTGGGCGTGTTCACCAGTCTATCGCTGGCTGCCTACGGCCGGCGTGATATCAACCTGCCGGGTGGGCGCGGCGGTGGCGGTGGCGGCGATATGGCCATTGGCACGACCGTCCGCGAAGAATTCCGCGATACCGCCTTCTGGAACGGCGCGTTGGTTACCGATGAAGCCGGACGCGCGCAGGTCAGCCTGACGCTGCCGGATAACGTCACAACCTGGGTGGGCATGGTGCGCGGCATCACATTGGACTCAATGGTCGGCGAAGCCGAACTGGAAATCATCGCCACCCGCGATTTGCTCGTGCGCCCGGTCACCCCGCGCTTCCTGGTCGCCGGTGACCACCTGGAACTTGCAGCCGTGGTTCACAACAATACCGACCAGGCCATGATGGTGGATGTCAGTCTGCAGGCGGCCGGATTTGGGTTCGATGAGCCCGCCCGGGCAGTGCAGAGCGTGCAAGTAGCGGCGGGCGGCCAGCAGCGTGTGGTCTGGTGGGGCAACGTGGAAAGCGTGGACGAGGTTGACCTGGTGTTTGGCGCGCGGGGCGGTGGTCTGGAGGATTATGCCCGGCCAACCTGGGGCAAGCTGCCGGTGCTCAAATACCTGTCGCCGCAGACGTTTGGCACGGCCGGCGTGCTTTATGAAGCCGGCGCCCGCCAGGAAACAGTTTCGCTGCCGCGCACTTTCGCGCCCGAAGGAGGTGAGTTGAAAATTGAACTCTCACCTTCGCTCGCCGCGGCCATACTCTCCGATCTGACCGTGTTGGAGCAATCCCATTACGATTTCACCGAAACAATCGTGTCGCGCATCCTGCCCAACCTGGAGACATACCGGGCCATCCGTGAATTGGGCATCGGCAATGCCGCGCTGGAAAATCAATTGAGTGACCAGATTAAAGCCGACCTGCCAAAGCTGTATGCCCGTCAGAAATCTGACGGCGGCTGGGGGTGGGATGTAAACGCCGAGACCAACCCGCAAATATCAACCTACGCGCTGTGGGCACTGATCCGCGCCAAGTCTGCCGGCTTTGAGGTGGCGTCCAGGACGTACGATGCAGGACTGCAATACCTGTGGGCCAGCCTGATCACCCCGCAAATGGCCTCCGAGGATTATCAACTGGACCGGTTGGCCTTCCAGTACTTTGTGCTGGCGGAGGCCGGCGAAACCGGGCTGGAGCCGCAAGCGCTGCTGGGCCTGCGCAGCCGGTTGAATCCGTGGGCCAAAGCCATGCTGGCCCTGGCGCTGGAAGAGGTTGACCCCGGCAACAACGACACCCAAACCCTGCTTTCCGACCTGCAGGCCACCGCGCTCCGCTCGGCCACGGGCGTGAACTGGCAGGACGCGGTTGAATACCGTCAGAATTTTGTCACCCGCAACTTGAGCACCGCCATCGTCACCTACGCTCTGGCGCGGCTCGACCCGGCCAGCCCGCTGCTGGTGGATGCGGCCCGCTATTTGATCACCAACCGCAAGGAGATTGGCGGCTGGTCCACCAGTTACGAATCGGCCTGGGTGTTGACCGCGTTGATCGAAACCATGCAGGGTACCGGAGACCTGCAGGCCAGCTACGAATTCGCAGCAGCGCTCAACGGCACACCCCTGGCCAGCGGTGAAGCCGGCGGCGCCACCTCCCTCAACCCGGTGCGTGCCAGCGTGCCCATCAGCCAGTTGCTTCCACAAAACCCCAACGAGCTGCTCATCACCCGGCAGGCTGGGCCGGGCCGCCTGTACTATCGCGCCTACCTGACCGTCAACCGTCCGGCGCAAGATGCAACCCCGCTCAGCAGGGGCATGACGCTTGAACGGCGTTACTATCAACCCGACGGCTCGTGCGCGCTGCCAGATTGCAAGGAAATCAACTCCGCGCGTCTGGATTCCAACCAATCAGTGTGGGTGCGACTCACATTGACCGTGCCCAGCGACCAGTATTATGCCGTGGTGGAAGATTGGCTGCCCGCCGGAACGGAAGTGCTCGATTTGAGCCTGAAGACCAGCCAACTCTATCAAAGCGAGGGCACCCTCGAGCCGTTGTATTCAGCGCGCAGCCCGTTCAGCCAGGGCTGGGGCTGGTGGTACTTCGGCGATCCGCGCATCACCGATCAGTCGGTCACCTGGGTGGCACCCTACTTGCCCGCCGGCACCTACGAACTGGCTTACCAGCTTGTTCCCACCACGGCTGGCGAGTTCCAGGTGCTTCCGGCACACGCCTTCATTTACTACTTCCCAGAGGTTGAAGCCACCAGCGCCGGCAACCAGCTGACCATCCAACCTTAACCAGGTTGGGAACCAAAATCAGGATCGTTCAGAAACGCCATGAGCACGCAAACATCATTTGACCTTCAAGCAGCCCACCGGCACTTCTCGGCTGCCTGCTTCAACCAGGCCTGGGATCTGATGGACAAAACCGACCGCACGCCTGAAGAAGACGAGCAGATGCTCCGTCTCAGCCTGGCGTCGCATTACCATTGGACTCAGCGGGAGGATTGTCAGCCCGGGAACGAATCCATCGCCTACTGGCAAACGTCGCGCATCTATGTCCTGCTGCACCAGCCGGACAATGCGCACCGCTACGCGGAAAAATCGCTGGCAGCCAGCCGTGCCGGCGGAGAAACGCCATTTTTAATGGGGTATTCCTTCGAGGCACTTGCGCGCGCCGCTGCCGCGGCGGGAAATCAGGCAATGCGCGACGACTGCCTTGCGCAAGCCCGTCAATTTGCCCAGAAAACCACCGATCCGGAAGACCAGAAGGCCTTGCTGGCTGACCTGGAAACCGTCCTCAGTAAAAGCTGATCCGACCGATGTTGGGATGCATCCTGCGAGGGCATCGTCCAGCCTGCTGAACGATGCCCTCATCTTACACCAAACAGCAAAAACAAATAATACATTTTTTGTCCAAAATCGTTAATTTAATTACTCAACGATTCAGGATAGAGCGCGCGAATACTCGTGAATAATTACACATGACATCCGGGACAGCCTAAGTTATACCCAAAGTGTCCCTTTATTTTTCCATCCTCGAAGGAGGTCGTCCCATGTGGCATATTCTCATCATGGCAGGGATTCTGCTATGCGCCATCATGGCAATCCGGACGAAACGCTTGCTGGTATCGGCCATCTGGCTGGCAGGCTGCAGCGCCCTGGTTGCCCTGTTCCTGTACCTGTTGGGCGCGCCAGAAATCGCCGTCGTCGAATTGAGCGTGGGTGCCGGGCTGGTCACCGTGTTGTTCGTCTTTGCGATCAACATCGCAGGTGATGAAGTCAACCCATCTCATCCCGTGATTTCCAAGCCGCTGGCCTGGGCGGTCATTGCCGTTGCTGCCCTGCTGGTCGGCTGGTTGCTGCTGCCAGGCGTGAATGTTGCAGTGCCCGGCCTTCCGGAAAGCCAATTGGGCAACACACTATGGCAGGCTCGCAGCCTGGATATGTTCCTGATCGGGGTATTGATTTTTGCGGGCGCATTAGCCATGTTGGGGCTGCTGGCCGAAGGCAAGAAAGAAGCGGTGGAATCATGAGCATCTCCATCCCTGTTGTTGCCGGCTTGGTGATCCTGGGATTGCTGGGCATTGGGCTATACGCTCTCCTGGCGGTCCGCAACCTGATTAAAGTCATCATTGCTCTTCAAATCATGGTCAAGGGTGTCCTGGTGGCCTTCATTTTGGCCGGGCGACTGCAAGGTGACATGGCCACAGCGCAAAGCATGGCACTGGTGGTCATCGTTGCCGATACAATCGTCGCGGTTGTCGGCCTGGCACTGGCAGTTCAAATCCGCCGCCACACCGGCAAGCTGGATACCACGGCGCTCACCACACTGCGGAGATAAGACATGGCAACCACCTTATTACTCCTCACAATCGCGATTCCCTGGGTGGGCGGCCTGATCGTCTGGCTGGTCGGAAACAAGCATGCCAGCCTGCAGCACCGCATCGCTGTCGCCTTCGCCCTCTTGGCAGGCGGCGCGGGCGTTGCGCTCATCCCCTACAGCTCCAGCCAGATCGTCGTCAACCTGCCGCTGGGCAGCGTGTTTGGCAGTTTCACCTTCGTGGCTGACGGCCTGGGTGTCTTCCTGACCGTG
>JAPKMQ010000154.1 GCA_026645875.1 Longilinea sp. | reverse complement strand
TGATGCTGCCATTTGGCAGCGTGTAGCGCATCTGGTCAAAGAACAGGTTGCCCAAACCGTAATGGATCAGGACGCCATTGTGAAATTCCAACCCCATCGGGTAATGCGCCTGGCTGCCGCTGACAATCACCGCCCCGCTTTCCGCCAGGGCACGAAAATCGCGCTGCTCCCAATCAAGCGGCTCGGGACGGTAGGCCTCATAGTACTGCAGCGTTAGGATCGGCAGGTAGCCCTCGCTGCGCAACCCCTGCGCCGCTTCTTTGATCCAGGCATAATCCTCGCAGGCAGCCGCTCCGGGAAGAGTATCGGTAGCCCACACGTTGGGCGGTCCGGCCGGATTGCAGCCCAGGAAGGCCAGCCGGTTGCCGTGATCCTCCACCAGCAGCGGCGCGCGCGCCTCCTGCAGATCGCCTCCGCCGGCAAAATACTTGAGCCCGGCTTGCCTGTACAGGTCGAGCGTGTAAGCCAGCGGTTCGCGGCCGTAATCGTTGAGGTGGTTGCCGCTCAACTCGATGATGTCAAACCCGGCGGCAGTCAGCAATTGCAGGTAATCCGGCTGCGAACACATCTGCAGGGAGGTATCGTTGTAGCTGGCCCGCGGGCAACCCGTGGAGAAGGAAACTTCGTTGCTGGTATGGGTCAAATCCGCCGACGTCAACCAATCCAGAATGCTGCTGGCCGGGTATTCCACTCCCTTCTGATCCATGGTGGCAGCCGTCGCACGCACCAGCGCGGTCACGCCGGTCATCATCAGCACGGTGAGCCTGCTCTCGTCGCGGTTCGTCAGTGCATGCTGCGCAGTCTGATCGGCATACAGGCCGTTCAGTGCAAAAGATACCCGTAATGGATAAGCATTCTCATTCAAACCGCGCAACAGCGGATTCAATCCGTCAATGCTCATCACCTTCCACTGCGGTTCGAGTTGATCGAACGGCAGGATTGCCCAGGCCTTTTCGTCATCGCGCCAACGCGCTAATTCATCATAATCATTGGCTACGCGCAATTTATCTGGAGCCGCTGTCCCCCACAGGAATTCAAACGCATGCAGGGTCGCCGGGGTGAGCGCGAGCGGCGCGCCGCCCGTCAGCAAGTCATTCTCGCCGCGCCAGTAAGCCTGCAAATCCGCACTCGAAACGTCATCCGCAATCGTGGCAAAGGGAGCCGCCAGCACATAAAACCATCGCACCGGTGCGCCGGCATCCCGCGAGGGTTCGAGCCGTGCCTTTGCGCTGCTGGCGGAATCGGTTAACGCCATCCCCTCCGGCAAGGCCAGAGAGGCGGCCAGCGCTTCCGGTACAGCCGGATCAATCCACAAGCCCTGGATATCCGGTGTAGGCGTCATGGTGGCTGTCGGCAGCGGTTGAAAGGGCGTCACACTGGCAACCACGTTGGGTTCCGGACTCGGCATTTCAGCCGCCGGTTGCGCGGCTGGCATGTTGCAGCCCACCAGCGATGCAACCATGAGAAGCACCGTGCCCAACCGGATCAGCCTGCCCATTTCACCACCCACTCTCGGTGAATACTTTTTCCAGCAGCGCGGCTCGCTCTTCCGGCGTCATCAGCCGCGGCTGGGCGTAATCCTCCAGCCGGATAGTGAACACCTCGGTGCTGATCAGCCGTCCCTCATAAAACACACTGCGGTCCAGGAAACCGCGGCTGGAACCGAAATCCATTTGATCAAAGAAGGTATTGCCCAGGCCGTAATGCACCAGCGTGTCGCCGACAAAGGCGAACCCCTGTGGGAAATGTGACTGGCTGCCGCTGATCAACGCTGCGCCAGCCCGCGCCATGCGCTCTGAAATCACCCGCTGCGCCGATGTGGGCTTGTAATCGTACACCTCGATGTGCTGGATGGTCACGATGGGCAGGAAACCTGCCTGGCGCAGGTCGCGGATCTGCGCTTCCATCCAGTCATAATCACACGGCGCGGCACCAGGGCGCTCAGCTGTAACCCAGACGGCTTCAGGGCCGGAGGGATTGCAACCGATGAATGCCAGTTTATTGCCGTTAATTTCCATTCTCAGCGGTCGGCGCGCCGACTCCAGCGACCAACCGCCGCCATACACCTGAAAACCCTCGCTCTCATAGAGTTTCAGCGTTTCCGAAATCGCAGCCGCTCCCCAGTCCAACAGGTGGTTCCCGGTCAGTTCAATCACATCAGCGCCAACCGCTTCGAGCATCTGCACATATGTCGGGCTGGTACAAAATCGCAACGAGCCTCGCAGCGGTTTGGCCGGCGGGCAATTGGAATAAAGGGCAACTTCGTTGCTGATGTGAGTCACGTCCGCCGAACGCAGCAGGCTACCGATCTTTTCTGTAGGATAAAGCACGCCCTCTTCTTCCATGCGCAGCGCCATGTGACGCACCATCGCAGTCGTACCGGTCATGAACACGCGCGCGATGTGCTCCGGGCGGCGGTTGCCGACCCACTGAATAGACAGGTCAGTCTCCGCTAGCGGACTTCCCTCCGCGGTCGTCACCCCAATGACCGCCCTGAGAGGATACTTCCGCACGTCCAATTCAGGATCGAGCGGCGACAGGCCGTCCACCTGGATAACCTTCAGCCGCGGGGTCAGTTCGTCGAAAGGAACAATGACCCACCCCGGGCGCTGAGCCCAGGCCGAATCGACCAAATCCTCCGCCGGGACGATGTGGACCGAAGCTGGATCGAATTCGCCCCACAGCCCGCGCAAGGCGGCGGCCGTCTCCGCCGTCATCATCAACCCCGCTCCGTCGAAGGGCTCGGCTGCCTCGCCTTTCCATGCGGCTTGCACGGATTGCGAGCTGACCTCGTCCGTCAGCGTCGCAAACGGCGCGGCCAGGGCATACACCCAATCAGTGCCGGCAGCATCGGCAGTCTGCCAGGTGATCTGATAATCGGCCAGGTCGCGGTTCTGTGCCACCACGACCGCTTCAGGCAAATCCAACGAATCGCGGAAGGCCGCCGGCAAATCCGGATCGATCCAGAGCGCAGCCAGATCGGCTGTCGGCGTCAGGCTGGGCGCGGGCATGGGGCTGGCGGTTGGAGCCGGCGCTGGCGTGGCAGTTGTGCCACCGGCAGGGTGAACCGGCGCGCAAGCCGATAAAAACACCAGCGCGAATGTTGCGAGGATGAAATGACGAAGTCGACCGGCCGGCAAGCAAACCTCCGCATCATAGATTATTGATTAATGGGCATGCTTCTACCGGGAATTATACTTCACCCCAAGGCCTGCTCCTGGCCGTCATCCTGATAGCTCCTGACAGTTTTTTCCCTTATAATCCACAATGAAACCAAAATAAAGGAAGATAACCATGCGAGAAGTCGCAGTTTTGGGAATCGGACAAACCCGGGTCGAAGAGCATTGGGATAAATCGCTGCGCGAACTGGCCGGCGAGGCCGTCCTGGCCGCCATGGAGGATGCCCACCTCCCGGCGGTGGATGCGATTTATGTCGGCAATATGATGTCAGGCTCGGCCAACAAGCAGCAGCACCTGGGCGCGTACATCGCCGATTGGGTGGGAATGCGCTATGCCGAAGCCTTGCGCATCGAAGCTGCCTGCGGGTCTGGCGCGGCTGCCTTCCGGAGCGCTTTGATGGCGGTAGCTTCCGGTGCGCTGGATAGCGCCGTGGCCGTAGGCGTGGAGAAGATGACCGATTCGCCCGGCGCGGAAATCACCGCCGAGCTGGCCACAGCCGCGGATGCCGATTACGAAGCTGGCCAGGGACTCTCATTCGTTGCCCTGAACGCCCTGATCATGCGCCGCTACATGTTCGAATACGGCTGGAAGAAGGAAGATTTTGCCCCATTTTCAATCAATGCGCACGCCAACGGCGTTCACAATCCGTGCGCGCGCTTCCAAGAACCGCTGGATGAAAAAGGCTACGCCCGCGCGCCGATGGTGGCCGATCCGATCAACCTGATGGACGCCTCTCCGATGGGCGACGGCGCGGCGGCGGCGTTGATCGTGCCGGTCGAACGCCTGTACCGCCAGCCCGGCGTGCCGGTTGTCAAAGTTGCCGGTTCGGCAGCGGCGACCGATACCATTGCCATCCACGACCGCCGCGATCCCCTGTGGCTGATGGCCGCGGAACGTTCCGCGCGCCTGGCCTACGGGCAGGCCGGCATCGGTCCGGAGGATATCGACGTTTTTGAACTGCACGACGCCTTCAGCATCATGGCCGCGCTGTCGCTCGAGGCAGCCGGGTTCACCGCTCGCGGCCAGGGACCGCGCCTGGCCCTGGATGGCGAGATCCGCCCCACCGGCAGAGTGCCCATTGCCACCCGCGGCGGTTTGAAAGCCCGCGGCCATCCGGTCGGCGCGACCGGCATGTATCAGATCGTCGAGGTGGTGCAACAATTGCGCGGCGTCTGCGGCGAAACCCAGGTTCCCGGCGCAAAAATCGGCATGGCGCAAAACATCGGCGGCAGCGGATCGAACATCGTCGCGCACATTTTTACTGTCGAGTGACAGTTGAAAAGCAGGGATTAACTCGCTCCCGGTTTGGTCTGGCAAAAACCAGGACAAACAGGTAAGATTCCCGGCATGATCTCCGCAGAAAAAATTGCCCATTACCGCGCCAATACCTTCAACACCGCATCTGGCCAACGCCTGCATTCCGCCGAACAGGCGTTAGAGTTCGTCAACCAGCGCGGGTTTGTTTTTTTCTGGCCCATCAAAGGCTTCACTTTCCCCAGTCTGTGGGCTGCCGCTGCCGGCGATCGCCCGGTCGCTGACGCACACGACGACCCCGGGCACGTCACCTGGGGCTGGAAGGATGAATTGCTTCCACGCAAGGTCTGGTATTACGCCCGCGTCCTGCGCCGCCGAAACACCATCCTCTCGCTGGAAGCCCTGCCAAATTTCTACGCGCTCTCGCCCAATTACGGCGATCCCGAGAACGACTACCTCGACCAATACGAGCAAGGCCTGATGACCAATGAAGCACGCCAGGTGTACGAGGCTCTGTTGCGTAAAGGCGCATTGGATACGATCTCGCTGCGCAAGGAAGCCCGCATGATGGGCACCGGCAGCGATTCGCGCTTCAACCGTGCGTTGGAAGACCTGCAAATCGAATTCAAGGTGCTTCCGGTGGGCGTAACCGAGGCAGGCGCTTGGAATTACGCTTTCCGATATGATCTGGTATCCCGGCACTTCCCGAACCTGATATCGCAGGCCGGTGCCATCACTGAACCTCAGGCCCGCCGCTGGATCCTGGAGCGGTATTTCGCCTCAGTGGGCACGATCGAAAAGCGCGAGCTGGCCAAATTCTTTGGCTGGCGGCCTGACGCACTGGAGCGGACGTTAAAGTCGATGATTGCGGACGGCCTAATTGCTCCGGATGTAGCGATCGAGGGCAATCCGCATCCACAATTGGCGTTGACATCAATTTTGACTGCCAAATAACAACGGGCTGAAAGCCAGGAATTGCCCATGTTTCTGAGTGCAGAAAAGATTCCAGCATTGGTATAATGACATAAGTTAAATATTTGGGGCAGGCGGAGGGGCCATGTTCGAATTCCACGTATCCCGGCTGGCGCGTGACCAATTTCAGTTCGACCAATCCCTGTTTTCGTTCAACGGCAATGTCATCCTTGCGAATTTTCATGCTTCGCGGACCTTTGCTCAAAAAATCAACCAGAAACGCGACCTTCTGAACTACCCGGAAAAGGCCGTCAAGGCCGGGCAAATCAATGCCATGGGCCTGATCGACGAAATACTCCACTTGGTGATGCAACTGTACCGCGAACAGAAAGCCCCCCGGGTAATGGATTTGGCCCTGGCGCAACTGGAAACGCAATTCGGCCGGGAGGAAGTGGATCGAACATTGTTGCGTTTTACCACCGATTTTCCCCCCGTTGCGGTCTACCAGGGCCAACTCAGCGCCGAGGAATACCTGCAAACCGAAACCGCCGGCGCCTCACACCGTGCCGTTGCGTTGGAAGAGATGCTCATGCTGTGGGTGGCCAACCGCAATCCGGCCCTCGAACCATTCGAAACGTTGTTCAGCGATGAAAGCCTGGTCGCTGATACCGGCTATGCCAGGATTCTAAAGAGCCTGCACGCATTTTTCGAAGGGCAGCCCCATTTTGGTCCTGAACAGCAGAACCTGATCGACATGCTGCGCAGCCCGGCCATTGCCGTGCCCTATTCGCTATCCGGCCAACTCGAATTCATCCGCGAACGCTGGTCAGACCTACTGGGGAAATATCTGTACCGGCTCTTGAGCAGCCTGGACCTGATCAAGGAAGAAAGCCGGATTGTGTACGCCGGCGGCGGCCCCGGGCCGATTCCCATTCCGGTGTACGGCAAGGATGCCTTCGCCGGCGAAGTGGAAGCCTTCAGCCCCGACCGTGAATGGATGCCGCGCCTGGTGTTGATGGCTAAGAATTCGTTCGTCTGGCTGGATCAACTGGCCAAAAAGTATCAACGCCCCATCCAGCACCTCGACCAGATTCCGGATGAAGAACTGGAAACGCTGGCGCACCAGGGATTCACCGGGCTATGGCTGATTGGCCTGTGGGAACGCAGCAAAGCCTCAGCCACGATCAAACAGCTGTGCGGCAACCCCGACGCCATCGCCTCGGCCTATTCGCTGGCCGATTACCGCATCGCGGACGAATTGGGCGGTGAATCCGCCTACCAGAACCTGCGGGACCGATGCTGGCGCTACGGCATCCGCCTGGCCAGCGACATGGTGCCCAACCACATGGCCATCGATTCCTCCTGGGTGATCAACCACCCGGATTGGTTTGTGCAACTCGATTACAGTCCCTACCCCTCCTACTCCTTCAACAGCCAGGACCTCTCGCCCGATGGGCGGGTGAGCGTGATGGTTGAGGATCATTACTACAGCCGCACCGACGCGGCCGTGGTGTTCAAGTATTACGACCACCGCGACGGCCGCACCCGCTACATCTATC
>JAPKMQ010000153.1 GCA_026645875.1 Longilinea sp. | reverse complement strand
CCAACGCCGGGTTCGCCGATCAGCGCGGGGTTGTTTTTGGTGCGGCGCGCCAGGATTTGAATGACGCGCTCGATTTCCATCTGGCGGCCAATCACCGGGTCGAGCTTGCCCTCTTCGGCCAGGGTGGTCAGGTCCACCGCCAGTTGGTCCACCAGCGGGGTCTTGCCGCCCTTTTCCTTGCCCTTTTCCTTGTCCTTGTCCGCGGGCGGCTCGCCCTTCTTTTCGCGCTGCGCAGATTCGCCCGGTTGCGTGCTGGATTCTTGCAGTACGCGGCGGGTCTGCCGGCGGATTTGTTCGGGCGTCACACCCAGCTTGCGCAGCACATCCGGCGACAACCCCTCACTGGAGCGCACCAGCCCGAGCAGAAGATGCTCGGTGCCGATGTAGTGATGCCCCATGCGGCGGGCCTCGTCGATGGCGAACTCCAGCACCTGCTGGACACCTGATGATAGGTCAACTTTGTTGCCCTGAAAAGTGCCTGAGCCGCCCAGGCGTTCGACCATTTCGCGCACGCGCTCGGGTTCCAACCCCAGGTCGCGCAGCACGCGCCCGGCGATCCCGCCTTCCTCTTCGATCAGCCCGAGCAAGACGTGCTCGGTGCTGATCGCGTTCTGGTGCATGCGTTCTGCTTCCTGGTGAGCCAGGCTCAACACCCGGCGAGCTCTCTGGGTAAAGCGTTCCATTCCAGCCACGGCGATACCTCCTCATACCTGTTCATTGCCTGCCGCCCGCCGTTCAAGAGCCGCAGGATTGTCCGCGTACCGGGGACGAGTCCCCAATCGATACCAATAATCACTTGCTAGAAAGATTCTACCAAGTTTTGATGGAATTTTCCACCCGGCCAGTCGTTGGGAATGTACTGGCCGGTTTGGTTAATAGAAGGTGTTATTCCGGCGAGCGCCGGGCCGCCGCCAGCAAAATGGCAAGCGCAACCGCCGCAATCAGCGTTCCGCCGATCAGAGCGGCGGTATAAAGCGGGTCGGGGTGGTTGGCCAGGTGCAACCGGGTGAAGGTTTCGGAGGGGAAAAACTGGGCGAGTTGGTCGGACTTCCACAGTTCGCGATGTTGCAGGAGATCGTTGAAGAGCAAAAGCACGCCGCCAAAGCCGGCCAGGATCAGGCCGCGGCCGGGGCGCTTTTCATCCAGGCTGCGCTGAATGGCCAGGGCCGCCAGCGCGGCGGCAAACAACAGCGGCAGGAGGAAGAACCGCGAACTGACTCGTTCGCCGTTGAGAAAGGGAATGCCCAGCGAAAAAACGACCCGGTAAAGTCGCCCAACGGAAACAACCGCCATGACCGCGCAGGTTCCCCACAACGGCGCGAAAGATCCTGCCCATGCGCGGCGTTTCCACACCCACAGCCCGCCGCCAAGTGCCACAAAAGCCAGCCCGGCCCAGCCGATGTAGTAATCAAATTCCCACCAGGCTACCAGCGGATTGAGCGGCGTGACCGTTTCCAGCGCCTGGGCGGGGCCGCGCAATATGACCAACCCGGACAACAGCTCAGCGGTGGTGGTGAACCCGGAGAGGAACCCGATGCGCAGGTCCTGGGTGACGATGGCCGCGGGCAGGATGCGTCCCATGCTCAGCAGCAGCGCAAAGGCCAGCGCCAGCAGCAGCGGTTTGCGCAGCCGCCAGCGAAAGAGCAACAAAACCGCCAGGAAAAGCCAACACCACAGGAAGGGATGAAACCCGCCCTGCAGGAAAATAAAGGCCAGCAGCAGAGATACGCGCGCCGCCCAGCGCCAGCCGCCGCCGCTTTCCAGGAGTTGCACCGTCCACAAAACGAACCAGGAAAATAGAAACACCGAACCCCAGCCGGCATGACCAACTGCAACATGCGCCACCAGGTGCCCGTTGAAGTTGAACAGCAGATAGAGGGGGATGAATGCCGCCAACGATAATTGCCATTGCGTTTTCAGCCGCAGCAGCCCCCAGTATCCAAGCGCGTACAGGGCAAGCGTTTGCAGCAGCACGAACGTGCCAGGAGTCAGCCAGCGCAATAAAACAATTTGCGGCGAAGCAAACACATCGGGGATGGACAAGAACCGGTCGGTGGCGTTCTTCATCCCCAGGGGGTCGTCCACGTGCAACGGCAGTTGCCCGTTTTGAACAGCCTCCTGCAGGAAAAACAGGCGCGGTCCAGTGATGTCGTACCAGTCAGCCCGGTCCCAGGGAATCTGACCCCAGTTCAACGCGTCTGCCCACAGGTAGGCACCCAGGACGAACAGGCCCACCAGCACGGCGCGTTCCAGCCAGCGGCCGGTAAAATCCCGCGGTGGAAGGATCAGCGCATCACCCGCGCTGTGCAGCACGGCGCGGACGCGGGCCGAAACGGGGAAGGCGGCTGGTGGGTTCAAGGGTGCCGGCGCACGGTAGGCGGGTTGGCTCAGTTCAACAGGTAGGCCAGGATCCACTGGGTGGTGGCGATCAGCGCATCGAGGTGGGTGCGCTCGTAGCTGTGCGAGGCATCCACGCCAGGGCCGATGAGTGCCACGGCCACGTCACCGCCGGCCCGCCAGAGGGCTTCACCGTCGGAGCCGTAGAACGGGTAGATATCGACCTTGTAGGCGATGCCGTTGGCTTCGGCCAACTCGCGCAGCCGGTTGGAAAGGCCGTGGTGGTAGGGCCCACCGGAATCTTTGACGCACAGCGTAGCGTGAAATTCGTCCGAGGTTTGCCCGTCGCCGACGGCAGCCATATCCACCGACACCAACTCGGCGGCGTCGGCCGGTATGCCTGCCGCAGCGCCGTGGCCGACCTCTTCATAATTGCTGATGTGCAGGTAGGTTTTCTGAATGGGTTGCAGGCCGGCATCGTGCATGGCTTTGACCGCCGCCACCAGGCAGGCCACGCAGGCCTTGTCATCCAGGTGGCGCGAGCGGATGAAGTCATTGTTGACTTCCACGCGCGGGTCAAAGGCCACGAAGTCGCCTACGCGGATGCCAAAGCCTTCGGTTTCCTCGCGGCTGGTGGTGCGCAGGTCGAGGCGGACTTCCATCGCGTCAGCTTCGCGTTTGGTTTCATTGACCTTGCCGCCGTGCACGTGCGCGGAGGCCGTGTTGAGCAGGATGGCGCCGCGGTACTGATGACCGTTGGCGGCGAAGACCGTAACACCCTCGCCTTCTACGGTGTTCCAGGCGTAGCCGCCCAACTGTGTGAGCTTGAGCCGCCCGTTGGGTTTGATTTCCTTGACCATGGCACCCAGCGTGTCGACGTGGGCAGTCAACGCGCGCGGGGTGTTTTCTGCCTGGCCCGGCCAGGTGACCACCAGCGCGCCCTTGCGCGTGCGTGTGAATTGCAGCCCGCCGAAAGCAGAAAGGGTTTGTTGGGTGAAAGCGATGCCCGCGTCGGTCAGGCCGGTGGGGCTGGGGGTGTTGAGCAGACCCGTCGCAAATTCCAGCAGATAGGCGGTATCAATTGTTGGTAGTGTCATGAAAAGGCCTCGTTGAGTTGATTAGAAGGTAACGCCTTCAAATGTAGAAAGCATCGCGCGCCATTCGCCGCGCACCGGCACGGTTTGGTGATTGAGGTAATCGTAGGCGACCATGACGGTTTCAGCGCGCGCGAAAACCTGCCCGGTTTCAGAATCCTGGATCTCGTACTCGAGCGTCAGGCTCTTGTTGCCAATGCGTGCAGTGCGCACGCCGACGCGCAGCGGCTGGTTGAGCTCAATTTGCGCCAGGTAAGCGATGTGCACGTCGGCAACAATCAGTCCCAGCTCGTCAAAGCTCCGGCCGTCAAACAGGCCGACGTGCTGGAGGTAGTCAAAACGGGCAGTTTCGATATAGGTGCTGAATTTGGCGTTATTGACGTGCCGCTGGGCATCCAGGTCGGCATAGCGTACCTGAAGCGGGCAGAGAAAACGAAATTCACTCATGGCAGTACCCTGATGTGTGTTGGTTTGAAGATCCCAGAAAATTATACTGTATGTCATGTCTCAAAACTGCCGTTTGATTGTTCCATTTGACACAATATTCTGTATAATTAAGAGGATAATTGCCTTTTTTAGTGGACATCCAGTAAACCTGTCACATCCCTGGTATGATGAGTATCACTTGTGAGGGAATCCCCTATCGCATAAACTCATATCAAGAGAATTCCGACCCATATATCCAAATTGTCTAAATTTCTCCAGTAAGGAGTTACCATGCAAATTACACGTCAGGCCGATTATGCATTGCGCGCGATCTACCATCTCACCAAGCTGGAACCCACCCAGCGCGCCGCCACCAGCCAGATTGCCCAGGAACAGCGCATACCGCCTTCCTTTCTGGCGAAAATCATCTCTCAACTCTCCATAGCGGGGTTGATTCACACCTCGCGCGGTGCGCGCGGCGGCGTGACGCTGGCCCGCAAGCCCGAAGAGATCACCATCCTCGAGGTGGTCGAGGCCATCGACGGGCCGATTGCGCTGAATGAGTGCACCACCACGCCCGAGTCCTGCCCCTTCGGCGACAATTGCCCGCTGCGCAAGTTGTGGTGCGGCACGCAATCTGAACTGGTGGAAAAACTGCGCAACACGACCTTTGCCCAATTCATGGCCGAGGCTGGCGTTTCATCTGTAAACGCCGATTGAGATTGATCCAAAGGAGCAACCCATGCCGGCAGGCACGCCTATTAACCGCACCTGGGTGTTGGTCATGCGCGACGGATCGGTGATGATCGATTGGGGTGGTGGCCGCTTTCTGGATATCAACACAGGAGATCTGCGCGCCTTTCCCGAACGCGAGATCAGCCACCACATCCAGGATTCCGAACTGGACCATCTTAAATCCACCGGCCAGGTGAGCTCGTACAGCAGCAACGTTGTCTACTTTCCAGGGTTGCCGGAACGCCCGCTGCGGACGATGGACTGATTTTCACGCCCAAAGATAGCGAGGCGCGCACAGGCGCGCCTCTTTTGTAATTTCCAAAAACGACCGGCTGCCGCTATAATCAGCGCATGATACTTTCCAAACGCACTTTGTGGTTATTGTTCGTGGCGCTGCTGGTTGCCACCGCGCTTGTAACGTTTTTTGGGCCTGCTGAGCGCACGCTGGGCGCCAACCTGCGCCTGGTGGTGCTGCACGGCGCCTGGGTGTGGGCGGGCAAGGTGGCCTTTGCGCTGGCCGCGTTGGCGGGACTGGTGGGGTTGCTGTGGGCCAAACGCCGCGCCGCCCTGACGGGCTGGTCGCTGGCGTTGGGGCGCACCGGGCTGGCGTTCTGGCTGACCTATTTGCCTATGTCGCTGCTGGTGATGCAGCTCAACTGGGGCGGCCTGTTTTTCGATGAACCGCGCTGGCGCGTGCCGTTCACCTTTGGCGTGGTGGCGGTGCTGCTGCAGGCTGGGCTGGCCGTGCTGCGCATCGACTGGCTGACCTGTGCCGCCAACCTGGCGTTTGGCGTTGCGCTGTGGGCCGCATTGGGCGGCGCGGTCAACGTGCTGCACCCCGATTCGCCCATTTTTGGCGGCGATTCGGCGCGTATTCAATGGTTCTTTATTATCTTGCTGGCATTGTCGCTGGCTGTGGGGGTGGTTTTCACGCTGCTGGTGCGAAAAAACAAACCTGAAACAGCACAGAAGTGAATCACGAATATACGAATCAACCGCATTTTCTTTGCGATTCAACGCATTCTGTGTTATACTACGCTGCGGTCTGGAAAGACCAACGTAAGAGGAAATTGTTTTGATACTTCCGAATGACTGCCCGACGGTCAACAGGGTCGGGCTTTTTTCTACCGGGGTTTACCTCCGCGAGGAGAAACCGGGGCAAGTTACGGCAACACTGGGACAGAATTACGGAGTCATCAAAACGCACTTGGTAACATTGGAGATTGGATGACATCCGAATTTGCTCAGTTTGAACTGCAGCCCGAATTGCTGCAGGCCGTAGCGGAGGCTGGTTTTGAAGCCCCCATGCCGATTCAATCGGCGGTGATCCCGGTGATGCTTGCCGGACAGGACGTGATTGGCCAGGCGCAGACCGGCAGCGGCAAGACCGCCGCCTATGCGCTGCCCATGTTGCAGAGTTTGTTGCCTGGCCCGAACCAGATTCAAGGTTTGGTGCTGGTGCCCACCCGCGAGCTTGCCTTGCAGGTGGCCGAAGTGTTTAACAGCTTCGGGCGCGGGCTGAAGGCGCGCGTGCTGGCCGTTTATGGCGGCCAGTCATACGGCCTGCAGATCCCGGCGCTGCGCCGTGGCGTCGACATCGTGGTCGGCACGCCCGGGCGCATCATGGACTTGATGGAGCGCGAAGAGCTGCGCCTCGAAGGCGTGCGCACAGTGGTGCTGGATGAAGCCGACGAGATGCTCAGCATGGGCTTCATCGAAGACATCGAAACCATCCTGGCGGCCACGCCGGCCGAGCGCCAGACGACGCTCTTCTCGGCCACCATGCCGCTCGAAATCCGCCGCCTGGCCGAAAAATTCCAGCGGGATCCGCAGTCGCTCAATGTGCGCAGCGAGCAGATGACGGTTGCCACGGTTGAGCAGCGCTATTACATGGTGCACAACTCGGATAAACTGGCCGCGCTCACCCGCCTGTTCGAGGTGGAAGATGTGAGCGGCGCGCTGGTGTTTGTGCGCACCCGCGCCGAAACCGGCGACCTGGCCAGCGAGTTGACCAACCGCGGCTTTCCGGCTGAGGCGCTCAACGGCGACCTGAGCCAGGACGCGCGCGAACGCACCCTGGCGCGTTTCCGCCAGAAGAAGATCAGCGTGCTGGTCGCCACCGACGTGGCCGCCCGCGGGCTGGATATCGACGATTTATCCCATGTGTTCAACATCGGCCTGCCCGATGATATTGAAGTGTACGTCCACCGCATCGGCCGCACCGGCCGGGCCGGCAAGAGCGGCATCGCCATTTCCATCATTGCGCCCGGCGAGCGCCGCGCGCTGCGCCAGATTGAGGCCTTTGCGCGCGTGAAGATTGCGCGCGCCGAGCTGCCCACCGAGGACGA
>JAPKMQ010000152.1 GCA_026645875.1 Longilinea sp. | reverse complement strand
GCGTTGGAGGCACACAGCGAGAGCGGGCTGCGCGTGCTGGAGCGCGTGGCAGTGATCGCCACCTGCCCGGACGGCGAGTGCGCGGTGGATGCCTACCGTAAGCTGCACGAGGAATTCCCCGAGCGCGAGTTCTACTTCATTCACACCAGCCGCGAGACTTTGCAGATCGAAGAGCGCCTGTGGGTGGGAATCCGGAGCATCCATGCGGATTGAAATCGATGGGGGGCTGCCGTTGGTGGAGTTGCGCCTGGGGCACGCCGGGCGGGCGGTGCTGATCAAGCGCGTGCTGATCGACACGGGTTCGGGCAGCACGGTGCTGTCGTCGCTGCGCGCGAAGGAGATCGGGCTGGTGATCGACCCGCTCGATCCGCTCCGCACACTGCGCGGGGTGGGCGGCATGGAGGTCGTGTTCGTCAAGCGCGTCGATTACATCCAGGTGGACCGGCGCAAGTTCAAGAATTTCGAGGTGGAGCTTTCGCCGCTCAATTACGGGTTGGAGATCAATGGGATTTTGGGGCTGGATTTTCTGATCGCGACGCGTGCGGTGGTGGATTTGAAGCACATGGAGCTGCGCTTCGGGCGGGCGACGAAGGAGATATAGCTGTTGGCTATTAGCTTTTAGCGGTTAGCGATTAGCCCATGGCTGCCCTCACCGGCCCAAGCGGTCAGAAGCAAAGAACGCACCGATGCACTTTTGCTTCCAATTCACCTTGCAAATTACAAATTGATCAAGAAGCATCCATGTGGTGATAAGCACGATACGCCAGGTTAACAGCAAGGACGCCGATTCCAAGGCTCATGAGCGTTGATAAAAAAAGACCGATGATTCCCGGGATGAAACTACGGATCAGCAAGGGGATGGCCGTAGCAACCAGCCCAAGCATGATCCCTGCGGCGCTCACCTCGGGCACATATCCAGCAATCAACATATTACTTCGAGCCTGCCTGATCACGTCAAAAGCTGCCAATCCGGCAACTGAAGCAGCAATCCCTGGAAGCAAGATAGCCATGCCATCCATGGGCGTCTTCGCAATGGCAGAACCCATGACCAATCCGGCTTCACTGATCAATAACGATAGAAGATAAGCAGGAATTTGGTTGAATAGAAGAAAATCCTTCAATGCGAACGGAAGTTGCCGTGTTAACGCCCAGAGTGCAAGGTCGCCGCGTAACCGAATCACCGAACCCTGACCCAGTTGGATCACCCAAAAGCCAATCACCAGGGCGCGGCTGCCTAGATCGGGAAGGAATGCGAAACCCAGCAGCAGAAGAAATAATTGAACCCAAATAAACGCTGATGATAGATGAAACGAGCGTTGTGATTGCAGTAAATCTTTCCAAATGAGTATCCCGGCTCCGTCAAACGCCGGCAGCCTGGTAGGCGCACGGTTTACCCCCAACCGCCGTTGATCCTGCAATTGTCTGGCGTAATCGGTAAATCCATATCGAGACGCTGCCTCGAGAGTATCAACCTCGCGCGTTTCCTGGGCTGCCCGACTGAGACTGAACGTGCCTGAACTCCAAACCATGACTGCAAGCGCGGCGATTGCAAAGAGTCCGCTTGTCAGTATAGAAATGGAAATGTTACCTTGCCCAAAACCTGCCAGCATGGGATAAGTGATGCTTGAGACGATCTGGCTCCAGGGCATGCGCGCTGTAGAATCTGCACCGAAAGTAAAGATCCACAGGAATGAGAATAACGCGAGCGCGGCCGGTATCACCAGCCAGGCCAACCCCTGCCGCTCTTTATCCTTCTGCAGACGCAGGATACCCACTGCCCATTGAAGTGCAAACAAGGTCAGGTGAACGGGGATGACCACCACCCAGGCGCGCAGTCCATATCCGGCGTATTCCAGAATGCGATTTGCGGTAATTACACCTGGCATGCTGGTTTCCGCCACTGAAAAGCCAAGAATAATGGCTGCCAGCCAAAAAAGGATGCCACTTTTTACCCAGGGCATCAGGATCCAACGCAGGGTCACGAGGCTGCGTGAGATCGGAGTCTGGCAAATCAGCACCTCGTCTTCCTCTGAAAAAACGACCGGGCTGCGTCTCAGGGAGAGCCAAAAGGCAACCACGCTCCAAACCCCCAACAGCAGGATTTCAAGGAAGAGCGCCGCGCGGATTGGATTAAGTGGATTGACCAACCGTAAGATTATGGATCCTGCGCTGGCAAAGAAGGTCAGCACCACGAATATCCAGACGCTAAAAAACAGGATTATGTAAAGAAGGTAGATCCGATTATTGAAGGAGCGGTCGCGCTGGTCATAGGCAACAAAAGACAGCCAATACGAAAGTTCGTATTCTTCCTGACGGGTGCGTAACCAATGCACGGCTTGCATCGATTAGGCCTCGATTATGCCATTTTGAATTTTCAGGGTGCGGTCACCCAATTGGTCGATCAGATTTGGGTCATGCGTTGATAACAGGATCGCCGCACCTTGTTCTTTGTAATATCGCAACTCGTCAATCAACAGGCCAACCCCTTCGGAATCAAGCGCGGATGTTGGTTCATCCAGCAGGAGCACTTCGAAGGGACGGATCAAAGCAAGCGCCAGGCCCAGTTTCAAACGCATTCCACGTGAAAAATGGTGCGGAAAAAGATCCCTTGCCTCCCACAGACCAAGCTTACGCAGTAATGTTTCGGCCTGCTGATCGAAGCCATGCAACACACCATGGGCCATGGCGATAAAGCGCAAATGTTCCCAGGCGGTCAATTCCAGGTAGAAACGGGGGACATCCGGCACAAATACCATACGACGACGGACTTCAACCTCGTCTCGATATAGATCAAAACCGCTGACCGCGACATCACCCGTGGATGGCCGGATGAGACCTGCCAGACAGGAAAGTAAAGTTGTTTTTCCAGACCCATTTGGGCCGGACAATACGGTTATTTCTCCGGCGCTCAAAGAAAAGGATGCAGGCGCCAGGGCCAAAAACGAATCGTATTTTTTACTTATTTCTGTAGCGACAAGGCGCTGGGTCAACGGATTCTCCACATTCGTTTCTTTTTGCTCATCCCGGCTTATTCAAGAATGGAACGAACAACCGCTCTATAAAATCCTTTGTCAGAACGACATGTCATGTTGAAATTATTGTACATGAATTTCAATTGATTTTCGTGTAGAAAGAGCGGCGCAAGCATCCGGGGATGGATCCCAGGTTGAGCAACAGTCGCTGTGCCGGATGTTCGCCCGGCGGTGAAAAGAGGATCCTCACTATCAATTGCGCACCAGCGCAAGTGTCGCTGGCGTTCAGGATGACAAGGTCGAGGGTTGGAGACCAGGACGAAAAATGGGTGGGGTCAGGAGACCGCACCCATTAATATTGCGCATAGCCATATTACTGGTGGCTTAAAGCTAATAGCCAACAGCTAATAGCTAAAGGCTATAAATTGCCCCGTACTTGTTTTTCAGGTAGCGGATGTACGGCGCGATCTGGATGTCGCTGCCGGTGACGCGCTGGACCAGCTCGTTGGGCAGGAACTTGCGCCCGTGGGTGTAGAGGTTGTTGGTCAGCCAGCCGTGCAGCGTGCTAAACTTGCCGGTGGCCATTTCGTCGGGGATCTCAGGGTGAGCCTGCAGTGCCTTCTCCATGAACTGCGCCGACAGGATGTTGCCAAGGGTGTAGCCCTGGAACGCGCCGCCGACGAAGCCGCCGAACCAGTGCACGTCTTGCATGCAGCCGTTGCGGTCGTCGGGCGGGGTGATGCCCAGGTCAGAGCGGTAGCGCTCATTCCAGGCTTCGGGCAGGTCGCGCAGGGCCAGCTTGCCCTCCAGCATCGCCAGCTCCAGGTCGAAGCGGATCATGACGTGCAGGTTGTAGGTGACCTCATCGGAGTCGGTGCGCACCAGCGAGGGCTCGACCTTGTTGATGGCGCGGTAGAAGGTCTCCAGCGGGACGGCGTCGAACAGGCCGGGGAAGGCGGCTTTTAGATCGGGGTAGAAGTGTTGCCAGAAGGGCAGCGAGCGCCCAACCAGATTTTCCCAGGTGCGCGACTGACTTTCGTGCACGCCGGCCGAGGTGCCGCTGGCGAGGGGCAGGCCTTCCAGCGTGGTGGAGATGCCCTGCTCGTACATGGCGTGGCCGGCCTCGTGGATGATCGAGAAGAGCGAATCGCCCAGGTCGTCCTCGCGCACGCGGGTGGTGATGCGCACGTCGCCGATCGAGAAGCGCGTGGTGAAGGGGTGCGGCGAGAGGTCCATGCGGCCGCGGTTGAAGTCATAACCGATGGCTGCAGCGACCTTTTTACCGAAGGCCAGTTGCGCCTCAGTGGGGAAGTGCTGCTTGAGGCAGGCGTCGTCGGCGGGCGGCTGGCTGGTGATGGCCTTGACGATCGGCACCAGTTCGGCGCGCAATGCGGCGAAGACGCGCTGGATGTCGGCGGCCTTCATGCCCGAGTCGGCGTCGTCGATCAGCGGGTCGGCGATATGGTCAGAGCCGGGGAAGAAGGCGGAATATTCGCGCGAAAGCTCGAGATTGCGCTCGAGTTCGGGTAAAACCTTCGCATAGTCATTATTAGGACGGGCTTCGGCCCAGGCCTGGTAGGAGCGGGCGATCTGCTCGAAGGCGCGGGCGACGAATTCGGGCGGGACGTTCTGCGATTTGTCGAAATCGCGCTTGGCGCCGCGGATCAGGCAGGCGTCATCTGAGTCGGCGGGGAGCGATTCGGCCAGGGGCAGCAGGTCGTCGATCAGCTTGCCGAGGGCGGGGTCGACCGATTTTTCGGTGGCGATGCGCGCCAGCACGGCTTGTTGGAAGCCGCGGGCTTCGGCGCCGCCCGGCGGCATGCCGGTGAGCTGGTCCCAGTTGAGCAGGGCGGCGGCGTTGTGGAGCGCCGCGATGTCGCGCAGGCGGGTCTTGAGTTCGTCGAGTTGAGGGTTCAAGCTAGGACTCCTTGGGGTAAGAGGTGAACCGTGAATGGTGAAGCGTGAGTCGGTTTGATGTTGAAGGTGATTGTAAAGGAAAACGGGGCGGATGTTAAGGACAGGTTTTTGTATCGTGGTTTTGATATGCTTTGGGCAGGTGCAGAATTGCGGATTTGATTCTATAATTCGTTATAGTGCAGGGATATTCAGCAAGTATCGTATTCTTGGAAGGAGAAATAATGAAGCGTGCTGGCTATAGACTACTGGGAATTGGATGGATTCCTCTTTATGCATTTCTTTTTTGGTTGCTTTTTGAAAAACTTGAGCTTCTTGACGATGGCAATCAAATTCATGTGTTTGGACTTATGGCAATATCCGTTATTGCTTATGGAATCCTTGTATTCATTATTGTGCGGCAGGTGAGAGGTGAAAATCGAAATAAGGGCCATACTGATACGCGAGCCACAAATGATATCTCAAGACAATATCCAAGGTATCAATTACTAAACCAGAAAAATTACATCAAAGATCCAACTCATGATGTTAAAGAAAGGTAATATATAAAAGTGGTTTGATGTGTTCGATTTTGAGAGCTACAAGGCCAGCGTCCATTTTCTAAACATCTTTATAATCTCTTTACTCCAATGACATCCCAGCTATATCGAGCAAAGATTGGGCTAAAGAGGGAATTTGAGGAGTGAGGAAGCGAAGTATGAGGTTCGTCCTTGAACCGGAGCGTTTAAATGCCACCTCATGGCACAGACCAAACGTTCATTATGATTAGGTTTTGATTCGAGCCCGGTGTCATCAAAATGCTTTAGCAATCTTGCGAATCTTGTTGTTAGAGGGATAATCTAATGCATACCACTCCAGATAATCATAAATTGCTTGACCTGGTTGAATCTGCGCGAAAAGGAAAGCTCGTTTTACCGCAGTTCCAACGAAATTTTGTCTGGAGCCGAGATGATATTACAGCTTTGCTTACTTCGGTTCTTCAAGGCCATTTCATCGGATCGCTATTACTGTTGAACACCGATTATGATAATGTTCCTTTTGCAGTCCGTCCTTTACAGGGCGTTGATTTAAACCCGGCTAGTTTGAGGCCAGACGTCATGATCTTGGATGGTCAGCAGCGCCTGACTTCTTTGCATTATGCTTTCGGCGGGCCAGATATTCCCTTACGATGGTCGAAGTATCCCTATCGTTTTTTCCTGGACTTGAATCAGATCACAAAAGGTAAAGTAGAGGATGCGATTTCAAGCGAACGGACGGTAGATTGTGTCAAAATGCTGGAACGAGAACGTCAATTTCAAACAAAGGTCGTTCCATTTACCGAAATTGAACATTGGGACAATTGGCTGTATGCGTACGAGCAATGGTTGGCTAAGAACGATATAGATGCTTTTTTTGCTCGATATTTCCATGAAGAAAAGCCAGCCTGGTCCATAATTATGGACCGGTTGAAATATTTCCAGGTACCAACCATCTCCATCCCAAAAATCCATGCCGATGATCAGGAAGCTCTTGCCGAGGTGTGCTCAATTTTTGAAATGATCAACAGCACTGGTGTAAAACTCTCCGTGTATGACCTGCTGACTGCGCGATTATATAAGGATAAAATCGACCTGCACCATCTTTGGGAGGAAACGGTCGATCGCTATCACCTTCTAGATGATTACTCAGAAGGATCACCGGATGAGTTTGGTGTCTATGTACTGCGCACGATTGGGCTGATGCGAGGACTGGATGTTAAGAGCAAGTCTTTGATTAACCTTTCCAAGGTTGATTTCGATAAGGACTGGAAAAAAGCCGTCGATTATATGGAAAAAGCGCTGACTCGCATGACCTCCAGTGGTATAGATGGCTTTGGCGCTTTCGATCGCAAATGGATGCCTTACGTAACCATGGCCTCACCGTTGGCGGCCATGCTCTATGCGATCGATAAACAGAAATTTGGTCACAAAGCCTATCACTGGATTCAACGCTGGTATTGGTCTTCGGTATTCCGTGAACGCTTCGCAGGTGCTGTGGAGAGCATAATATACCGGGATTACCAGGATTTCTTAAAATCAAT
>JAPKMQ010000151.1 GCA_026645875.1 Longilinea sp. | reverse complement strand
GACCCGCCAAAGAGTGCGCGTTGGGCATTCAGGCGGGTTTCGCCGGTGATCAGAACCGCGATGAGCATGCCCAGGGTGATGAGCATCATAGGCACCACCAATCGCTGAAAACGGTGATAATCAATCAGGCTGACCGCAACCATGCCCAGCGAGCCCAGCACGGCCCAGCGCAACTGGTTGGTGAAGAAGTAAGCCGGATCATCTCCAATTTCCAGCGAGGGCCCCCAACTGGCCGAATAAACCATTAACAAGCCAAACGCCATCAGCGAGATGACCGCCAAAAGCAGGGGGACATCCAGGCCCAGGCGCAGCGATTTGACAGCTTTGGCCTGCCGGGTATTTTTTTCGTTGGAATTTACGGCAGTTGGTTCACCCATCGTCTAAAGCACTCCCCGCGCTCTTCAAAATCTTTGAACTGGTCATAGCTGGTGCCGCCCGGTGAAAGCAGCACGATATCGCCCGGTTGGGATACCTGGGCGGCGGCCTGCACGGCCTCCTGCAGGTTCCCGCAAATTTCCAGGCTGTATGGGCGCCGGCCCAACTCGACCGGGCCGATGGCCTTCTGGATTAAACTGGCAGCTTCACCGAAAAGAATGACATGATCGACCCGCTGGTGAACCAGCTCGGCCAGATCATCCCAGGGCAGGTTCTTGTCGCGGCCGCCCAGGAGCAGCACCAGCGGTTCGTTGAAGGATTGAATGGCCGCCGCGGTGCGCTCGGGCGCGGTGGCAATTGAATCGTTGTACCATTTGCTCCCACGCCAGGTGCGGATCATTTCCAAGCGGTGCGGAACACCGCCAAAGCCTTCGATGCCGCTGCGCATGGCATCGATAGGGAAGCCGGCCGCGAATGCGATGGCGCAGGCGGCCAGCACGTTGATCAGGTTGTGCGTGCCCCTCAGCAAAACTGAGCTGAGCGGAAGAATTTCCAGATCCCGTTCGCCGTCATACAGCCACAGTTTCCCTTCCATGCAGAAGGTGCCGGGCTGGCCGAAGGGCGGGTGCTGCAGGCTGAAGGTGATCAGGCGGCCGGCAACCATCCCGCGTAAATTCCACGATCCGGCATCCTCAGGGGTGAGAACGGCGATATCCTGGCTGGTCTGGAACTGCAATAACCGGGCTTTGGCCTGGGCGTAGGCTTCCAGCGTGCCGTGGCGGTCGAGGTGATTGGGGGTGATGTTGAGCACGGCCGCAATCTGCGGTGAAAGGGTCATCTGTTCGAGCTGGAAGCTGGATACCTCGATAACGACGAGGTCAGTCGACTGAATTTCATCCAGACGGTCAACCAGCGGCGTGCCGATGTTTCCGCCGATCCAGGCTTTGCGCGGTGATTTCACTGCGGCCTGAGCCATCCGTCCAACCAGCGTGGTGGTGGTGGTCTTTCCAGCCGAACCGGTGATGCCGATCACCGGGCAGGGGACGGCTTGCAAGAATATTTGCGTGTCATTGGTCAGAGCAAGCCCGCGGCGCAGCGCTTCCTGCACAATGGGCAGCGTCAGCGGGATGCCGCCGGAAAGGCATACCAGGTCGGCAGTGTCAAGCAGGTGCAAGGGATGCTCGCCGAACACCCACTCGATGGGTAGGTCCGCGTTGGCAGCGCGGGCGACAGCCATTTGGGCAGCGCTGCGCTGGTCGTTCAAGGTCACTTGCGCGCCTTTCGCTGAAAGATAGCGCGCCAGGGCCAACCCTTGCCGGGCTGCGCCTAGAATGAGCACTCGTTGACCGCGCCAATCTTTCATCGTTTCTCCGCCGCCATCACACCACTGCCAGCGCCACGCCGAGCATGGCTGCCATGAGCCCAACCAGCCAAAACCGTTGAACAACCTGCGTTTCGCTCCACCCAAGCAATTCAAAATGGTGATGGAGCGGCGCCATTTTAAACAAACGCTTGCCTTTGGTGATTTTGAAATAGCTGACCTGCAAAATGACAGCCAGCGCTTCGCTGACTGGTATGACGGCGATGATTGGCAGCAGCAGCCATTGACCGGTCATCAAGGCAACCACGGCCAGGGTGGCGCCCAGAGCCAGCGCTCCCATGTCGCCCATGAAGAGCTGGGCGGGGTGGACGTTGAACCAGAGGAAACCGAACAGCGCGCCCACCAGCGTGAAGCAGAACCGTCCCAGGAAGGTGTATCCCTGCATCAGCGCGATCAGGCCGTAGGCGGCGAAAGCCGTCGCGCTGATCAAGCCGGCCAACCCGTCCAGACCATCTGTCAGATTGACCGCGTTGGACATGCCGACGATCAGGAAGACCGCGATGGGGATGTACATGTTGCCGAGTGGAATTTCATCCTCAGACCCGGGCCAGTACAGTTCCGGGGCATCCAGCACGTATTTCAGGCCGTAGGCCACGACGATGGCCAGCACAAGCTGGAGCAGGAATTTGGTGCGCGCGCGCATGCCCAGGCCGCGACGCGGACCGCGAATACCTTCCCAGTCATCGACCGCACCCAGGAATGCGTAAACCAGCAGGACGAGCAAGGGCAGCAGGATGGAGCGGCCGACAACCTCGTAGCCCAGCAGCGTGGCGGCGTTCAAAAGCAGGGTCAGCACCGTCACCGGCAGCAGGAACAGGATCCCGCCCATGGTGGGGGTGCCCATCTTCAGTGCGTGCGAATCAGGGCCTTCCACGCGAATGAGCTTGCCGATCTTGAAATGGCGCAGGATGCGAAGCAGCGGTCCGCCCCAGATGACCGTGAACATAAAGCTGAATCCAGCCAGTGCGAGTGCCAGGGATGTGTTGCTCATGAGCCGGCCTCCAGGGAAGCGACGATGCGGTCCATCCTCAATCCGTGCGAGCCTTTGACCAGCACCACATCATCCGCCTTGAGGGAATTTTGAAGCAGATCAATCGCCTGGCTGACATCATCCACCGATTCGATGGCGCTGGAGGGCATGCCGGCCTGGCGGGCCGCCTGCGCAATCTGTTTGCCCAGACGCCCGACCGTGATCAGGCGGCGGGCCACTTCGGCGGCGCGCACGCCAACGATTTCGTGGCCTTCCTGTTCGTAGGGCCCCAGTTCCAGCATATCGCCCAGCACAGCCACCCGGTTTCCGTCAATTTCCGAGAGCAGGTTGAGGGCTGCCAGAGTGGATTCGGGCGAGGCATTGTAGGTGTCATCAATGATTAGCGCGCCGCTGGTCGCCCGGACGGTGGCCAGGCGCAACTGGGTGAAGCTGTGGTTGAGGCCATCGATCACTTCCTGCCAGGCGAGTCCTTCCACCAGGCCGACGGCCGCGGCGCGCAATACGGTATGCACCGAATGCCGCCCGATCAACGGGACGCGCAGGTGCAGCGTTTCGTTGCGGACATGCAGTTGGAAGCGGATGCCTTTCAAGCCCATACCGACCACGTCGCTGGCCCACAGGTGGCTGTGGGTGTCAAGCCCATAATAGAAAATGCGTGCCCGGGTGCGGACGGCCATACCGCGGACCAGCGGATCGTCATAATTGAGGATGGCGACGCCTTCCGGTGAGGCGGGCAAAGCTTCAACCAGTTCGCCTTTGCCCTGGGCGATGACTTCCTGCGACCCCGCCCGCTCAGCGTGAACGGTGCCGACGTTGGTGATGACGCCCACTTGCGGTTGGGCCAGATTGCACAAAAAGGCGATTTCGCCGGGAACGTAAAAGCCCATCTCGAGGACAGCCCGTTCGGTACCTTCGCTTAAGCGGAGCAGGGAGAGGGGCAAGCCGATTTCGTTGTTCAAGTTGCCCGGGTTCTTGACTGTGTGGTATCGCTGGCTGAGGACCTGGGCCACCAGTTCCTTGGTGGTGGATTTGCCCACGCTGCCGGTGATGCCAATGACGCGCAGGTTCAATTGCCGCCGCCAGAACGCGGCCACGGTTTGCAGCGCGGCCAGACTGTCGTTGACCCACAGGCAGAACGGCGGCTCCGGGAGCGCAGTCTCATTGGAAAGATGACCGGAGCGGAGATCGATGACCGGAAATTGTGCCGACAGGTCGCGCTGCACCAATGCGACGTGCGCGCCGCGTTCAAAAGCGCTGCCCACGAAATCGTGGCCGTCGGCGCGCTCGCCGGGGAGGGCCACAAACAGGCTGCCGGGAATCACCTGGCGAGAATCAACGGCAGCCTCACTGATGACCAGGGAGGCTTCCCGTTGATTGCCCGTCAGGGCTTCCAGGACGTGCGCCAGTTTCAACAAGATGCTTTACCTCATTGCGCGGTGAGCTGATGCCGGGTGTCATCCGGCGGCAGATTGAGCAAAACGACCAGTTCTTTGACGATATCGCTAAACACCGGGGCAGCCACGGTAGAGCCCCAGCGGTCGCTGGTGGGTTTTTCCAGCCAGACATACACCAGGAATTTCGGATCATCCACCGGGCCCCACCCGACGAAAGATGTGTTGGTCAGATCGGTTTCATATCCGCCGGCGGACGGGATTTCGCCGGTGCCGGTCTTGCCGGCCAGGCGGTATCCCGGCACCAACGCCACGGAAGATTCAGACTCAAGGGAAACCGCCAACATATCGGTGAGAGTCTTGGCTGTTTCAGCGCCGATCGGCGCGCCCACGGCGACCGGGGGGGTATTATACTGCTTGCCATCCTGGATATATGCCTGCAATAGGTGTGGCGCGTACATGATCCCCTGGTTGTTGGCGACGGCGGAAATCGCCATGACCATCTGAATGGGGGTGGTGGCTACGCCCTGGCCAAAAGAGTTGGTTGCAAGGTTGACTTCGTACCAGTCCTTGTCGCCGGGGAGCGACAGCGGCCAGATTTGCTCGCCGGCCAGGTCAAGATTCGTCCGGCGGCCGATTCCAAACGCCTGCAGGTAGTTGTAGAACCGGGTCGGGCCCATTTCGGTGGCGATCCAGGATAAGCACACATTCAACGAATGCTGCATGCAGCCGGTCATGTCCTGCGGCCCCCAGGCGCCGCGATCCCAGTTGTAGATATAGTAGCCGCCCACGTAAATGGAGCCGGTATCGACGAACTGGGTTTGCGGGGTCACCGTGCCGCTGTCGAGCGCGGCCGCCATGGTGATCACTTTGAAAACTGAGCCGGGTTCGTAGGTTTCGCTGAGCGCGCGGTTGAATGGGGTGTTGTCGGTGAAGACGTTGCCGTAATCCCAGTACTCGTTAGGGTTCATGCGGGGCGTCACAGCCATGGCCAGGATCTCGCCATTGGTGGGATCCATGATGATGGCGGTGCCGGATTCCGCGCCGTTATTTTTTACTGCTTCGTCAATAATCCGTTCGGTCATGGCCTGGATCTCGCGGTCGATGGTCAGCACCAGGCTGGAACCGGGCGGAACATTGGGTACTTCTTCCATCAACGTGGGATCTTTGGGCATGGTGATCTTGACCGGGTTGCCCGCCAGCAGCTCGTTGTATTTCTCTTCCACGCCGTAGTAACCGGTGGACGCTTCGCGGTCGCGGTAGTTGTAGAAGCCAAGAATGTTGGAAGCCAGCGAATTCTCGGGGTAGGTGCGCTGCAGATGGCCTACGAAGTGCAGGCCGCGCATGCTCTGCACGGAGTCGCTATTTTTGGCCTTGGTACGGTCATTCTCGAATTGTTCGTATTGCGCCGATAACTCGTTGACTTTTTCGGCCGAAACAAAATCCGCGACCACCACGTAGGATTGTTCTCCTTCGATGTATTCGAGGTTTGCTTTTTCGTACACCTCGCCGTAGTTCAATTCCAACACCGACGAAAGCACGGTGGCCAGCGTATCGGGGTTTTCCACCTCGTTCAGCGCGATGCCGATTTCGTACACGTCCTTGTTGCCGGCCAGCAGATGACCCCAGCGGTCGTAGATGTTGCCGCGTTCGGGATAGATGGTGCGGACAATGGTGCCGTATCGCTCCTCAATGCTTTCGCTCATCTTCTGGGCGTTGACATTGGTTTGAATGCGTACCATTTGAAATAAAATCAAAGCGCCCATGAGGGCGAAAAAGTAACCGATGATGCGCGTGCGGGTGAAGAGTTTAGCCATGGTCAGTACCCTCCATTTCCGGACCCCAGGACGCCTTCAAAGAACCACTCCCACAGCGATTGGCGGTAGGACTGCTTAATGATTGGAGATGGCAGATTGTCGGATGAAGGCGGCGGCGCGATCATGACCGGCTGGCGGCCCTGGTACCCGGGTATGACCATGTAAATGGCCGTTGACATGTCCGGGCGTATAAAACCAAGGTCGGCGGCGCGCTGGCTCATCACGCCCGCGGAGGTGAGCTCGGCGAGTTTGGCGCGGCGGTCTGCTATGGTGCGGTTGAGCGATTCGCGTTCCCGCTCGAGCGTCTGGATTTCCAAACCGGCGGTCGCAGTTTGCGCACTGATGAAGAGGTAAACACCGGCAACGATCACCACCGCCACCAACGCGACCAGGAAGCCGCCGATCCGTTGGATCTGGAGGCGCCAGGGGGCTTGTTGGTATGCCTGCGTAAACAGGTGGTTCATTTTGAATTGCTCCTAAGATAAATCTGATCGTTTTGGGTGTTTATGCAAATCTCATGCCAGAGTCAGCTTTTCTATGATGCGAAGTTTTGCGCTTCGCGAACGCGGGTTGGTCTTTGCTTCTTCGAGGGTCGCTTCGATGGGGTGGCGGGTGATTTCAATGATGCTGGCTTTATGCCCGCAGGTGCAAACCGGCTGCTCTGGCGGGCAGATGCAATCGCGGGATTCACGCCGGAAGTATTGCTTGACGATACGATCTTCCAGCGAGTGAAACGAAATCACCGCCAGGTGCCCGCCGGGAGCCAGGGCTTGCAGGGCCTGTGGAAGAAAGTCTTCCACGGATTGCAACTCCTGGTTGACCGCGATGCGCAGCGCTTGAAAGGTGCGCGTGGCCGGGTGGATGCGTTCGCGCCGGCCGCCGCTGGCTTTGAGGATCAGGTTGGCCAACTCGGTGGTGGTGCGGAGCGGCCGGGCCTGGACGATGGCGCGGGCAATGCGGCGGGAGAGCTTTTCCTCACCGTAACGGAAGATCAGGTCGGCCAGTTCCGTCTCGGGCAGGGTGTTGACCAGGTCAGCGGCTGAGG
>JAPKMQ010000150.1 GCA_026645875.1 Longilinea sp. | reverse complement strand
TCCTGATCGACGACGGCTCGCAGGACGGCTCCACCGAGATCATAAGGCAGCTGGCGCAGGATGATGAGCATGTGCGTCCGGTGATTTTTGCACGCAATTTTGGGCATCAAATCGCCGTGACTGCCGGCCTGGATTACAGCCGCGGCAAGGCTGTGACGATCATCGATTCAGACCTGCAGGATCCGCCGGAAGTGATTCTGGACCTGATCGCGAAGTGGCGCGAGGGCTACGAGGTGGTTTTTGCGGTGCGCGCCGAGCGCGAAGGCGAGACCGCCTTCAAATTGTGGACCGCCTCGCTTTTCTACCGCCTGATCTACAAGATCACCGATGTGAAGATCCCGATGGATACGGGCGATTTTCGCCTGATGGACCGGCGGGTGGTGGATGTGATGAACCGCATGCGCGAACACCACCGTTTTCTGCGCGGCATGTCAGCCTGGGTGGGCTTCAAGCAGGTGGGTGTGCCGTACAAGCGCATGGCGCGCTTTGCCGGCAGCACCAAGTATCCGTTCCGCAAAATGCTCAAACTGGCCCTCACCGCCATCACCGGGTTTTCCTACCTGCCCCTGCAGGTGGCAACCATTCTGGGCTTCATCGCGGCCGGGCTCAGCCTGGTGGCCGCGATTGTGGTCATCATCATGCGCGCCGTCACCGGGGCTGCCTTCCTGGGGCAAGCCTCCACGTTGATCGCGGTGCTCTTCCTGGGCGGCGTGCAACTGATTTCGTTGGGAATTTTGGGCGAGTATATCGGCCGTATATATGATGAAGTAAAAGGCCGCCCGCTCTACATTGTTCGCGAGTCACCGGACGACTTTTCAAAACCTCAAGGAGAAAATGACAATGGCTAAGATTGATTTATCCGTTATGCCTGAACGCCGCGCGCGCGCGATTCGCCGGGCACGCGAACGCAAAATCGTTATCCCTACCTTTGCGCAAATGTTGAATCCTGAGAAAACCCCGGCGCGGATCAAGGAAGAACTCAATAAGATCGGCCTTTGGGATGTCCATCCAGGTAACCTGTTTCGCATCAACTGGAAGAACGAGCCCAAAGAAGTAGGCGGCGGGTATGGCAAGGTGAATTACATTGAATTTCCATCCAGCCTGACCGGCACGCCCGCGCGCATTATGGCGCTGGTTGGCAAGTGGTTCCCCACCGGCGCGCACAAAGTCGGCGCCGCCTTTGGTTGCTTGGTGCCCCGGCTGGTAACCGGGCAGTTTGACCCGACCACCGAAAAAGCCGTCTGGCCCTCGACGGGTAACTATTGCCGCGGCGGCGCGTATGATTCGGCGCTGTTAGGCTGCGAATCGATCGCTATTTTGCCTGAGGGCATGAGCCGCGAACGCTTTGAGTGGCTCTCGAAAATTGCGGGCGAGGTCATTGCCACGCCGGGCACCGAATCCAACGTCAAGGAAATCTTTGACAAGTGCTGGGAACTGCGCCGCTCGGGCCAGGAACTGATGATCTTCAACCAGTTTGAAGAGTTTGGCAATTACCTGTGGCACTATACAGTCACCGGACATGCCTTTGAGGAAATGCTCAAGCTGACCATGCGTCCGAACGACACTCTGCGCGGCTCGGTGTTCACGACCGGTTCGGCCGGCACCATCGCCAGTGGTGATTATCTCAAACATCTCTTCCCGTCCAGCAAAATTGGCGCCAGCGAAGCGCTGCAATGCCCCACGCTGCTGCAAAACGGCTTTGGCGCGCACCGCATTGAAGGCATCGGCGACAAGCACGTGCCGTGGATTCATAACGTCAAAAATTCCGACATGGTCGTTGCGATCGATGATAACGCGGTCGTGCATCTCACGCGCCTGTTCAATGAGCCGGTTGGTCGTGCTTACCTGGTTAAACAAGGCGTTCCAGAAGCATTTGTCAGCCAACTGGACCTGTTAGGATTCTCCGGCATTGCCAATCTGCTCTCGGCCATCAAAATGGCCAAGTACTACGAGATGGGCGACAGCGACATTGTTGTGACCGTGCTGACCGATTCGATGCAGTTGTATGCGAGCCGGATCGAGGAAATGCGCGCTGAAGAGGGCGAATACACCGAAGCGATGGCCGCCGCTGATTTTGCCCGCTATCTGTTGGGCGAATCGACGGATAATCTGCTTGAACTTAGCTACGTCGACCGCAAGCGCGTTCACAACCTGAAATACTATACCTGGGTTGAGCAGCAAGGCCGGACCTACGACGAAATCCAGGCGCAGTGGTACGATCCCGATTACTGGACGGATATCCCGAAACAGGTCGAGGAAATTGATGCCCTGATTGAGGAATTCAACCAGGAAGTCGGACTACTCAAGTAAAGTGAAAACTGCCATCCGGTGCGGGTTTCCCGCACCGGATGCTGATTTAAGCGAGGTTGGCATGGGCAATCTTCCATCCAGCACAGCGTTAATCCTGGTTGCGGTGGTCACCGATCCACGCGATCTGGAGATTGCGCGGCTGCTGGGATGGTATCGCATCCCGTTGCGGCATGCGCCCAAGGTAGTCTCTGTGGATTACCTGGCGTTTTATCAGACCGGCAACTTTGGTGAGGAACACCGCTGGCAGATTGAAATGATCGCGCCGGTGCGCGGGCACGAGATGGCCACCCGGGCGGAACTGCTACGCAGCGAGTCCGATCACCCGCGGGCAAAGGAAGAATATTACAAGATTCAACTGGGTCCATTGGAGGTGCTGCCAGCGCCCATTAAGGCGGGCAAGTGGCGGCGGTTGACCTTCCTCTATACCACCGGTGACTTGTTGATGAATGCGCATAGTCTTTCAGACCTTGTGGTGCGAACGGAGGAGCGCAGCCTGTTGTGGCGGTCGCTGCGCGAACGAGCTCTGAAGGATGGGCAATATCAAGCCAACGATCTGCCCGATGACCTGATTGACCCGGCGCTACTGGCACTGCTGGGCGACCTGAGCAACCTGAAGGAACAAAAAGACCACTACCAGGCGGATCAAAACTGGTAAAATGGCACAACCATTCGGTGAGGAGCGAGTCATGAGTAGCTTATTGTTAAAAAATGGTACGCTGATTACCGCCGCCGAGACCTTTCAGGCGGATATTCTGGTGGAAGGGGAAACGATTGCGCAGATTGGTCCATCCCTGGCGGCGCCGGCCGGCGCGCGGGTGGTGGACGCCTCCGGAAAGCTGATCCTGCCCGGCGGCGTGGACGTTCACACACACTTCGATTTGCCTATGGCCGGCACGGTCTCCGCGGACGACCACTATTCCGGTCACAAGGCCGCGGCTTTCGGCGGCACCACCACCGTGATCGATTTTGTGCCGCAGGATACCAGCCCTTTGCTTTCGAATGTGGAAGCCTGGCGCGCCAAAGCTGATCCAAAGGCGGCCATCGATTTTGGCTTTCACATGAACATCACCCATTTTGACGCGCAGGTGGCGGAAGAGATCGGGCAACTTCCCGGCGTGGGCATCACCAGCGTCAAGGTCTTTACCGCTTATAACAACCGCTTGCGGATTTCAGACGGCGACATCTACCGAGTCATGCGGTTGGCCAGGCAGCATGGCTTGTTGACGTTGGTGCACGCGGAAAACGGGGATGTCATCGAAACCCTCATCGCCGAAGCGCTGGCTGCCGGCCGCACCACGCCTGAATGGCACGCACTTACCCGGCCGGCCTGGGGAGCCGTGGAAGCCACATTGCGATCGGCGGCGATGGCAGCCCAGGCTGATGCGCCGGTTTATATTGTGCACATGAACGCGGGCGGTGAGGTGGACCAATTGGCCTACGCGCGCTCGCGGGGCGTGGCCGTGATGGGTGAAACCTGCCCGCAGTACCTGTTTTTCACGGTGGACGATTTGCGCCGGCCGGACGGGGCCAAATGGATTTGCTCGCCGCCCATGCGCTCCGCCGCCGACAACGCCCGATTGTGGGAGGGCATTGCCAACGGTACTTTGCAGGTGATGGCGACTGATCACTGCTCCTTCTTCTTCGATGGGAGCAAGCCGATTATCTATGAAGGCCAGCCTGTTGCCATTCCGGGCAAGGAGCTGGGCAATGACAATTTCACCCGTGTGCCAAACGGCCTGCCTGGCGTAGGTGACCGCATGCCCATCCTGTGGACGACAGGCGTGGGCAGCGGCAAAATCACCGCGAATCAGTTTGTGGCGCTGAATTGCACCAATCCCGCACGGATTTTTGGCATGTACCCCAGGAAAGGCACCCTGATGCCGGGGGCCGACGCAGATATTGTCATCTGGGATCCGCAGCGCAAGGTCAAATATGGCGTGGCGCACGCCCAACATCGCACCGATTACAACCTGTATGAAGGCTGGGAACTGACCGGTTACCCGGAAAGCGTCTTCCTGCGGGGGAAATTGATTGTGGAAAACGAGACCTGGTTTGGCAAACCTGGAATGGGACGGTACATCAACCGCAAACCATTTGGAGATATACTGTAAAGGATGCCATCCTGGGTTGTTTTAATTCTGCTGGTACTGCCGATTGCCGCGGCATTGGCCATTTTTGCGTTGGAACGGCTGCGCCCCAATTTTGGGCTGGCGTGGTTGATTGCCATGCTGGCCGCGCTGGGCGGCTGGGGACTGCTGCTGGCGCTGGGTCTGCGTAACCCGGCCCCGCTGCAACTGGCCGATTGGCTTCCTTTTCAGGTGAACCTGGATGACCGCCTGCTGTTGCAGGTGGACCCGATCTCCTGGCCGCTGGCTTTCAGCCTGGCGGCGCTGCTCCTGGCGGTCATCCTGACTGCTCCAGTTCGCCTAGGGCAAAAGAGCATCCCGGCTGCCTGGGCGAGCAACCTGTTCATCACCAGCATGGGCTTGATGGGGGTACTCTCCGGCAACCTAATCACGTTGCTGCTGGTGTGGTCGCTGATCGATGTTGTCGAGTTGATCATCATGCTGCGCACCGTGCAGGAACCGCGCTTGAACCGGCAGGCGGTCTTAGCTTTTGCCGCGCGCGTATCCGGCACGATTGTCGCCCTGGCTGCCCTGGTGGTGGACCAGGACCCTGTCATTTCAGGCATACCGAACGCATTTCCACAGGCCAACGTGCTCTTGCTGATGGCGGCCGGATTGCGGCTCGGCGTTCTGCCGCTGAATTTGCCCTACCAGCAGGAAATCCGCATGCGGCGCGGCGTGGGCACGCTGCTGCGCATGGTTTCGGCGGCCACCAGCCTGGTTCTGCTGGCACGGCTGACGCCCATTGAGGTCACCGCGGGTGGGGGCGCGCTGCTGCTGGTTGCTTCCGCCATTGCCGCTTTGTATGCGGCGGCGATGTGGGCCAGTGCTGCCAATGAGCTGGCTGGCCGGCCGTACTGGATCATTTCGTTGGCCGGCATGGCATTGATCAGCGTCATCAACGGCAACCCGCTCAACAGCCTGGCGTGGTCCACGCTGATGATTCTATGTGGGGGCTTGTTATTCTTATATTCCGGGCGGGCGAAGTTCTCGATCGTGCTGCCCATCCTGGCGGCCGTGGCTTTGAGCGGCCTGCCCTTCACGCCAGCGGCCTTTGGATGGCCTGGCGTGGTGGATGAGAGCTTCACCATTTTTGATCTGGCGCTGGTCCTGATCCCGGCCTTGCTGATGGTGGGCATGATCCGCCATGCCATGACCCCCGGTGATGCGTTGAGGGACATGCAAGGTTGGATTCGGGTGGCCTACCCGATGGGACTCTTCCTGCTGGTGGCAAGCGCATGGTTGATTGTACTCCTGGGCACGGGACAAAGCCTGATTGTCGGTCCCTGGGCGGTGAGCCTGGCATCCAGCCTGGTCGCGGTGGGCATGCTCTTCGCGGTTTACCGCTGGCGTAGTACGGCATCCGAGAATCGCCGCTTTGGATGGCTTCAAAGCATTGTTCGAGTGGTCGGGAAATGGCTGACCTCGTTCTTTAACCTGCGCTGGCTGTACGCGTTGCTCAATGATTTTATGAGATCGATCCGCCGGTTGGTGGAAGGCTTATCTGTGATCCTGGAGGGTGAAGGCGGCGTCCTGTGGGTGTTGGTGTTGCTGGCTTTGCTGTTGACCCTGCTATTGCCTGAGGGATTGCGATGAACGAGCCTGCCTGGAGTTGGCTTCCACTGGTTTTGATTATTGTGTCGACGCTCACGCTGCTGATCAGCCAGAGCTGGCGCTTCAGCATTATCGCCTTTGCTATTCAGTACATTGGCATGTTCTGGATGATCTCGTGGGAATGGCCGATCGGGTTGGCGGCGGTAAAACTGGTCACCGGGTGGATGGCAGGGGCAGTGCTGGGCATTTCACAGCCCGGTTCGGCGCTGGCTGAAACAGGATTTACCCGCATTTCTGGCGGTTGGTTCAAGTTGATCACCTCGGCGATGACCTGGGTATTGGCGATTGCCATCGCTCCGTCGTTGCAGAGCCTGTTTCCGGCCGCGAGCGCTTATTTGATGGGCGCGATTGTTCTGATTGGCATGGGGCTTTTGCAACTTGGCATGTCTCACCAGCCGTTGCGCGTGATCCTCGGCTTGTTCACAGCGCTTTCAGGGTTTGAGCTGCTTTATGCCGCCGTGGATCGTTCGGTGTTGGTGGCTGGATTGATTTCGGGCGTCAACCTTGGCCTGGCATTGGTGGGCGCATTTCTTTTAGTCAACCCCGAACCGGAGGAAACGCTGTGAGCACGGTGACTTTTTGGATCTTCGTGCCCTTCGGCATTTCCATTTTATTGGTTTTGTTCAACCGGTCCCTCCGCGTCACCCGTTGGATTGCTGCGGCTGTGGCAGTCGGACTGGCCCTGGCAGCGGCGTTTGTGAATTTTGAGGGCTTGATCCTTTTAGGCGGGCGGGCGTATGAATTATCCACATCCTTATCGGTGTTGGGCCGGCAGTTGGTCCTTGATTCCACCGATCGGGTCTTCCTGGTGCTGGTGTACGGACTGGGCGCTTTCTGGTTCCTGGGCGCGCCGGCGGCGGGAACCCACCGGTTGTTCGCGCCGTTGGGGTTGGCAATCATCGCCATCCTAGTGGCTTCGCTGGCTGTTGAGCCGTTTCTTTATGCAGCGCCGCTGGTGGAGCTGGCCGTTCTGGTCAGCATCCCGATGCTGGTCGCGCCGGGCAGGCCGGTCGGCCAGGGCGTGCTGCGGTATTTGATCTTTATGACGCTGGGTATGCCGTTTATTTTGCTGG
>JAPKMQ010000014.1 GCA_026645875.1 Longilinea sp. | reverse complement strand
TTTGATGAGGACATCCTCTTAGTCGGAAGCGAAGCATTGCTTGCCCCAAAATTACAATCCATGGGGACAGGAAATCGCCGGGTACGCATCGTCGATGCACCGGACATTCTGGAAATGCACGAAAAACCGGTTGAAGCCGTAAAACGCAAACCGCGCAACTCAATGGCCGTGGGCCTGGAACTGATCAAGAATGGCGAAGGACAGGCCTTTGTTTCCGCGGGCAACACCGGCGGGGTCATGTTCAATGCGCTGCGCACGCTCGGACGCATCAAGGGTGTGCAGCGCCCTGCGTTGACCGCGATGTTCCCAACCCGCACGGGGCATTGCGTGGTCCTGGATATCGGCGCCAACGCTGATTGCCGGCCGGATTTCCTGGTCGAATTTGCCGTGATGGGCAGCATCTATGCGGAAAAGGTTCTCAGCCGCCCTTCACCGCGCGTGGGCTTGCTGTCCAACGGGGAAGAACCCGGCAAAGGCAATCAACTGGTCAAAGACGCCTATCATTTGCTCGAGGAAGCCGGTCTAAATTTTCTCGGCAACGTTGAAGGTAAGGAATTGTTTGGCGGTCAGGCTGACGTGGTGGTGACAGATGGATTCACCGGGAACATCTTGCTCAAATCCTCCGAATCCGTCGCGAAAATGCTCACGGATGTTCTCAAAGAGGAGATGACCGCTTCGTTAATCCGCAAGATGGGAGCCCTACTGGTGATGCCGGCTTTTGGCCGCGTGAAGAAAATGATGGACCCGCGTGAAGTCGGTGCGGCCCCGTTATTGGGCATCGACGGGTTGGTCTTTGTGGGGCACGGGCGTTCTGACGCGCACGCTCTTATTTCGGCGCTCAAAGTGGCCCGCCAGGCCGTGGATGCCAACCTGCTCACGGCGCTGCGCACAGCTATCCAGGACCGTCTGATGCAATTAGAAGCCGCCAACCGTCCGGCGGGAGATAACGCTTAATCGGCGGCACTTAAGGGAAAACAAATGAAAATCGCTTCGAACACCAAATTGATCACCCGCAATAATAAAATCGGCCGGTACACCACCTTTGCCAGTCTGGCCGTGCTTGGCGTCGGTCTATACATCTCGTTCACAGCTCCGGAAGCTTTTTCCTGGTCACTCGGTGCGTTGGTGATTGGGTTCCTGCTATCGCAGGTTGGCTTGACGTATTCCTCCAAGTTTGGCAAATCGCCCCGACCGGATGAATCCTTGACTCAGGCGTTAAAGGGTCTGGAAGACAAGTTCACCCTGTATCACTACGAGAGTCCCACAAACCACCTGCTGGTCGGTCCGGCGGGCGTGTGGGTATTGCTGCCCTATTTCCAGGCCGGTACCATCCGCTATAACGCAGCAAAAAACCGTTGGACGCAAAAAGGCGGGAATTTCTTCCTGAAAGCGTTTGGCCAGGAGAGCCTCGGCCGGCCAGACACGGAGATCCAATACGGAATTAACGAAACCAGGAAATTCCTGGAAAAACAACTGCCCGGCACCGAGTTGCCTGAAATCCGGGCCGCCTTGCTTTTCTTCAATGAGAAAACCGAGCTGGCAGTTGAAGGCGCGCCTTACCCTGCCATCAAGGCCGATAAAGCCAAAGAATTCTTCCGCAAACGCGTCAAGGACATGGGCATTGCGCCTGACTTATTGGCGCAAATTCTAGCGGTTCTACCCCCGGGCGAATAACCAACCCTGATCAAAAACTCCCACCATTACTCGGTGGGAGTTTTTTAATTTTATTTATTTCGTCGTACCGGTCGGATATTCACCGGCCTGCGGATGGTGGATGAATGTGTCTTCAACCCTTCAATTTCTTTCAGCGTCAGGTAACGCCATTCACCGGGCTTTAAGTTGCCCAGCAGGAGGGTGCCAATTCGCAGGCGAATGATGCGCTGAACCGGCAGTCCGATCCGCGATCCCATCTCGCGGATCTGGCGTTTGCGGCCTTCGCGCAGCACAAACCGCAGCCAGGTGCCTTTGCCGGCTTCACTCTCCACGGTGACCTGGGCTGGCGCGGTCCGATAACCGTCCTCAAGAACGATACCTCTACGCAGCGCAGCAAGTTGTTCCTCGTCCGGTTTGGTGACGACCAGGACGCGGTATTCCTTCTCGTGTCCGTAACGTGGATGGGTCAATCGATTGGCCAATTCTCCGTCGTTGGTCAACAAGATTAAGCCCTCGCTGTCCAGGTCCAGCCGACCCACGGCGAACAAATGCGCTGGCACCTGGACCAGACCAATGACAGTTGGCCTCGGATCCTTTGGGTCAACGTCAGATAACACGCCCCGCGGTTTATTCAATGCGATGTAAATCTGCCGTTCAAGTTTCGGGATTGCCTGCCGGTCAACGGTGATCGAGTCGATCTCCGGGTCAGCTTTTGTCCCCAGGATGGCCAACTTGTCATTCACTCGCACCCTACCGGCGGAAATCAACTCCTCGCACGATCGGCGCGAACCAAAACCAGCCCGCGCCAGGATTTTTTGTAACCGTTCTTCAGCCATATAAGTTAGTCCTTCAATAAACGATTTTCTTCGGTGATAGCAGGTTCTTCCACATCGAAGGCTGGTAGAGCATCCAATGAATTCAAACCAAAATGCTGTAAAAAAGCAGCCGTTGTACCGTAAAGGATTGGGCGGCCCGGACCTTCTGCCCGGCCAACTTCCTGGATCAATCCTTTGCTTAACAGGCTCTTCATCACGCCGTCGCTGTTCACCCCGCGGATGGCGTCGATCCCGGGTCGGGTCACCGGCTGCCGGTAAGCAATGATCGCCAGGGCTTCAAGCGCAGCCCGGCTCAAACGCTGGCTGGCTTCCAGCCCCAAAAACCGCTCGATCAGCACCCCGGCGGCTGGATGAGTGGTGATTTGAATGCGACCTTCATGCCGCTGCAGCGCCAGCCCCCGATTTGTATACAAGGTTTCAAGCGCAACCAGGCCGGTTTCAATTTCCGTCAACGGGCATTGCAGGGCTTCAACCAATTGTTGAATGCTGATTGGCGCTGAGGCAACGAATAAAAGCGCTTCGATGCGCGCGTCAAGTGATAAGACGGATGAGGGTTCAGAGTAGTCAGTCATGCTATAATAGACAAGTTATCTAAGAATATGCTGATTATACCTGATACTTTCCAATTGTCAGACCTTTCTATGCTGCTTCGAGACCACAATTCCATTGTTCGCCAGTCAGGGTCGTTACCGCCAGGAATATTCCTGGTGTTTCTTGTTATTAGCCTGCTTCTGGCAGGCTGCAGTGCGCAGACCTCTGCAACTCCGGCGTCCATCTCGGTGCAATTAACGGCCGATGGCGAAACGAAGCAATTGCAGCTCCCGCCGGGATCCTCGGTTCAATACGCGCTTGATACCGCCAGGCTGACTCTGGGGGAATTGGACCGGATCGATCCACCGGTGTTTTCGATTCTGGCGAATGGCGCGTTCATTCAAGTCACGCGGGTAACAGAAGAATTTGAAATCCAGGAAACCACAATTGCCTTCGAGCGGCAGACCGTGCGAAACGAATCGCTTCCAGAAGGGCAGACCGTTCTCATCCAGGCAGGCAACAACGGCGCCCAGCAGACGACATACCGCATACTATACGAGGATGGGCGCGAAGTCTCCCGGACGGTGTTCAAAGTGGATACGCTGGTGGAAGCCCAACCCGAGATCCTGATGATAGGCGTTCAAACGCCTTTCAGTCCCGCCAACATCCCGGGGCGACTGGCTTATCTGACCGGCGGAAATGCCTGGGTGATGGAAGAAACCACCGGCAACCGCCGCCCCCTGGTAACGACCGGGGATCTGGATGGCCGCATTTTCCGCCTGTCAGGCGATGGAACCTGGCTGCTGTTCTCAAGAAAAGCTGCGCCTGATTCAACTGATATCAATACGCTTTGGGCGATCCGGCTGGATCAGGAAGATCCACGCCCCGTAAATCTTAAGATCAGCAACGCCATCCACTTCGCTGACTGGATGCCCGGATCCAATTCAACCATCCTGTATTCCACGGTCGAACCGCGCAGCGCAGCACCAGGCTGGCAGGCCAACAACGATCTTCGCCTGGTAACAATCGGCGCTGGCGGAACCGTTTTGCGCACAGAAGAAATCCTGGATGCCGCCTCAGGCGGCATATATGGCTGGTGGGGAACCACCTACCGCTGGTCGCCGGACGGACAGGCGCTTGCCTACGCCCGCCCCGATAGCATCGGCATCGTCGACCTGAAAGAGAAAACCCAACAACCACTCATCGATGTCATCCCGTTTCAAACTGGAAGCGATTGGGCCTGGGTGCCGGGTATTTCCTGGTCACCGGACCACAACATCCTGTATGCCACGCTCCATGCGCCTATGTCCGGCGTTTCAAATAATGAAACCTCGCCACTTTTCGACCTGTCCGCGATTTTTCCAGATCAGGGTGGACAACCACTCGCGCTGGTCTTGCAAAGCGGTATGTTTGCTTACCCATCCATTTCGCCAGTTGATGATATCCGACAAGGGTACCAGGTCGCTTACCTGCAATCCATATTTGCCGACCAAAGCGATACCAGCAATTACCGTCTCATGGTGATGGACCAGGATGGTTCCAATCGGGAAAGTCTGTTTCCCGCGCCGGGTCTGCCTGGCATCGAGCCGCAACTGGTGGTATGGTCTCCGGACAAACTTGAGAATGCCTATTGGTTGGCAGTAATTTACCAGAACAACCTGTACCTGATCAACCCAGGCGACGGTCAGGCACAACAGATTACGGGTGACGGCTTGATTGGAAGTATTGACTGGAAATGACCATGTTCGATTTCCACAGGGAGGATTGAATGAGAATACTGATAACCGGTGCTGCCGGGTTCCTGGGCTCGCACCTTTGCGAACGCATGATCCGTGAAGGTCATGATGTGATCGGCATGGATAACTTTATCACCGGCAATCCCGACAACCTGGCGCACCTCGCCGGCAACAAACAGTTTACCTTCGTACGCCATGATGTTGCAAATTTTATCTTTGTTCCCGGCGGCAAAGTTGATGCAGTCATGCATTTTGCATCCCCAGCCAGCCCAAATCCCCTCTCGCCCTACGGCTACACCAACCTGCCTATCCAAACCATGAAAGCCGGCGCCCTGGGCACGCACAATTCGCTGGGCGTAGCCAAAGCCAACAATGCGCGCTTCTTGCTGGCATCCACTAGCGAAATCTACGGCGACCCGTTGGAACACCCCCAAAAAGAGACCTATTGGGGGCATTGCGATCCGATCGGCGTCCGTTCCGTTTATGATGAAGCAAAACGTTTCGCCGAGGCCTTAACCATGGCGTATCACCGTTTTCATGGTGTGGATACGCGCATTGTACGTATCTTTAACACCTATGGGCCGCGTATGCGTTTGGATGACGGGCGCGTGGTTCCCAACTTCATCCAACAGGCACTGCGCGGCGAGCCGCTCACCGTTTATGGAGACGGCAGCCAGACGCGTAGTTTCTGCTACGTGGATGATCTGGTGGATGGCATCTACCGGTTGTTGATGTCGGACGAACATATGCCTGTGAACATTGGCAATCCGGCAGAAATCACCATCCGTGAATTTGCCAACGTGATCAACCGGATCGCCGGAAACCCGGCGGGCATTGACCAGAAAAAAGACCTGCGCCTGGGCGACGATCCGCAAAGGCGCCGGCCGGATATCACCCGGGCAACCGAAATCCTGCACTGGGAGCCGAAAATCTCCCTGGAGGACGGAATTGCACGCTCCATTCCATATTTCCAATCCAAAATGGGCATTGAATGATCCTGACGAATCAAAAAGAACGAACTCGATTTTTAAAATTTGCCTTTGTTGGCGCCGTCGGTGCGGTGGTCGATTTTGGCATTTTCAACCTGATGGCCGGCCCACTGCACGTCTCGGCGATCTGGTCGGGCGTGACGTCATTTGTAGCGGCGGTGGTCAGCAACTTTCTGTGGAACCGGTACTGGACATACCCAGACTCGCGAAGCAAACCCATCACCCACCAGTTGACGCAATTTGTCCTGGTCAGCCTGGTTGGATTGGCTATACGCACAATTCTTTTTTCGCTGCTTGAAACTTCGTTCATTCACGCCGCCGAAAAAATCTTGCCGGCCAATTTCCCATTGACGCCCGTCACCGTTGGCCACAATGCCATGCTGGCTTTCGCCATTCTGATCGTCATGCTTTGGAATTTCATCGCCAACCGTTACTGGACATACAGCGACGTCGACTAAGTTCCTCCCCTGGGGATCACTCATGGAAAACCCGTCTGATTTTTCCAACCCGCCAATGGAACCGGAAAACATCACCAGCGTCCGTTCCCTGCGCGAACTGGTTGATTTGGTTACTGGCAGATTCGCCACCGGGCAGCAACCGCTGGAAGAATCAGGACTGGTGCTCGAACCGCAGCCATTCCCATTTTTGGCGCTGGTCGGGCAATCGGAAATGAAATTGGCCTTGCTGCTGACTCTGATAAACCCAGCCGTCGGTGGCACGCTGTTAATCGGGCCGCGCGGTACGGGAAAAACCACGGCGGTTCGCAGCCTGCTGGGCCTGCTGCCGGATGTGGAACGGAGCAAATGTTTCTATGGCTGTTTGCCCGAGGATATCGAAACCGAAGGGATGGACGGTCTTTGCCCGGATTGCGCGCAAAAAATTGCTCACGACATTCCATTGACCTTCACCGATCATGTGCGTCTGGTCGAGCTGCCCTTGAACGCCCGGCTCGAGGATACCATTGGGGGCATCGATGAACGCGCGGCAGCCAATGACCGGGTGCGGTTGAAACGCGGCATCCTGGCCCAGGCGGACCGGAATATTCTCTATGCCGATGAGGTCAACCTACTTTCCGAGGATATCGTGGATGCCATCCTGGATGCGGCAGCGCTGGGCTATTTCACTGTGCGTCGCGGCCCCGTCAATGCCACCTATCATTCGCGCTTTCGCCTGGTCGGCTCGATGAATCCAGAGGAAGGCAAGCTTCGTCCGCAAATTCTGGACCGGTTCGGTCTGCGTGTCATTGTACGCGGACTGGAGGATCCCCTCGAACGCTGGGATGCCTATCAACGCTCTGCAGACCACCGCATCAATCCAGGCGCATACAACCAGCAATTCTCGGAAATCACCCGAATCGCGCGCCAGGAAATTCAGAATTCTATCCGCCTGCTGCCGGACGTCGTGCTTTCGCGCGAAATTGGCGCGCTGGGCATCCGCCTGGTGCAGGCGATGAAGATCGATTCGCTGCGGGCTGAGATCACGCTGTTCGAAGCTGCACGCGCCTATGCCGCTGCAGATAACCGCACAACGGTTGAGCCGGACGACTTGCGGGCGGTTGCGCCAATGGCGTTGCGCATGCGTAAATCCCAATTCATGGCGGATTTCCTGGATGACATATCAAAAGAGGAATCCCAGATCGAAGAAGTGCTGAGCCAAATATCGGCTTTCAAAGAATAGGAGTAATCCAGGTTGAACACCCCGATAAATAGAAGCAGCGCTTTGTCCACTCACCGTCAACGTCTCGAAGCCGTCCTGTCTGGCAAACGTCCAGACCGCATACCGGTTGCGTTGTGGCGGCATTTCCCCGTTGACGACCAGGACCCTTTCCGCCTAGCGCGCGCCACTGGCGCATTTGCCAACCAGTACGATTTTGACCTGATTAAAGTCACGCCGGGATCCTCCTACAGCGTGCACGATTGGGGCACACGGGACGTCTGGCACGGCGATCCAGAGGGCACGCGCGATATCTCAACCTACCCGGTTCGCAAACCTGAGGATTGGGAAACAATTCAGCCGTTAAACCCATTTGCAGGCAGCCTTGGCGCCCAACTTGAATGTTTGAAGTTGATGGTGGAACATTACGGTCCTGACAAACCCATCCTGCAAACCATTTTTAACCCCCTCTCCCAGGCAAAGCACCTGATCGGCAAGGAATTGCTCCTGGTCCACCTGCGAAAATATCCGGACGCGCTTAAAAAAGCGCTGGAAGCCATCACCCAGACCACAGCGGACTTCGTGCGAGCCTGCCAAATTGCCGGTGTGGATGGCATTTTTTACGCCGTCCAGCATGCCCAATATGGGTTGCTCTCCGAAGAGGAGTTCGAGCAATTTTGCCGCCCCTACGACCTCGAAATCCTTGCCGCGGCTAAACCTTTGTGGCTAAACATGCTGCATCTGCACGGCGAAAACGTGATGTTTGATCAGCTTGCCAGCTATCCGGTGCAGGTCATCAACTGGCACGACCGCTCGACCCAACCTAACCTCGCTGAGGGCCTGCAACGATTTTCCGGGGTGGTCTGCGGCGGATTGCGTAGAATCGAGAGCATGCTGCTTGGAACGCCGGAAAGCATCCGGGCCGAAGCCCTGGATGCCATTCAACAGACCGGCGGGCAGCGATTCATCCTTGGGACCGGCTGTGTGGTGCCAGTCACGGTACCGCATGGCAATCTGCTGGCTGCCCGAAACGCCGTGGAAAAGGACGGCTTATGAGCACACCCCGCGTCATCGCCGGCAAAGCCCGCGGCATTCGCCTGCAGGACGTTCCTGGGGATATCACCCGGCCGATCACAGATATGGTGAAAGGAGCGCTCTTTAATATTCTGGGCGTCGAAACAATCCAATCCACCTGGCTGGATCTGTTCGGCGGAACCGGCAGTGTAGGCATCGAGGCATTGAGTCGTGGAGCAAGTTACGTCCGCTTTGTCGACCTGAACCGCGCGGCCGTCAATGTGATCAAAGCCAACCTCGAGAAAACCAAACTCGCGGAAGATGCCGAAGTCGTCCAGAGCGACGCCTTTGCCTTTCTCAACCGCCGCCCGGATCGGACCTTCGATTTTGTCTTTATCGCCCCACCACAATATAAGGACATGTGGATCCAGGCGTTGAAAACCCTGGACGCCAATGCCGGTTGGATGCAAGCGGATACCTGGGTGATCGTCCAGATCGATCCAGTCGAGTACCAGGAGGTCGTGCTGACCCAACTGGTGGAATTTGAGCAGCGTAAATACGGCAACACGATTCTGGTTTTTTACGAACGCCCGGCTGAATAAGAATCACCCGGCAAAAACTACCTGCAACCGCCCGTGTTCATCATAGAAAGAGCGCGCCGAGAACGGCGCGGCATCCGGTTGCATGGCCATCGCGCGCGGGAGCAGTACAGGCAAATCTTCAACCAGCTGGAGATGATCCATGTCATCCATCGAATGCCATTCGAGTTTTCCTTCCGGCGACTCTTTCAAATCACCGTCTGAATACCTGGCCCGGAAGATATAAATTCCAATACCGACGCCGGGTGATGCATCCACAATCAAGGTTCCACACAGGCGCAGATCATCCACCCGCAAACCAGTCTCCTCCAGTAATTCGCGCCGCGCCGCCCCGACTGCATCTTCGCCCTGTTCAATGTGCCCGCCAATACCGTTATATTTACCAGCCCAAAGCCGTTTGGTTTCCGCTCCCTTGAGCAGCAACACCTGCGCGCCTCTGGTAACAAAGATGAGCGTTCGGGGAATGAGCTGGTAACGAGATCGATCCACGCCTTGATCGCTTATTGGCATTCTTCACCTCATAAAACAGGCTCCTGCCGGATCAACAGCAGGAGCCTGGGAAAAATCCTGATTCAGCTCAGGAACATCGGTACGCCCATGAAATCACGCACCTTCGGGCGGTAGTTTTCGATGTCGTAATAACTCGGCACGTCCACGCGCTTTTTGCCTGCCAGCACCATCTCCACCGGCACGGTGGCATATTTGCCGCCGTGCAGCGCGACCATTTTTCCGACTTCGTTTCGGCGGATGAGTTGCACGGCCAGGTTGGCATAAGACATGGCCACCATGCGGTCGAGCGAATCCGGCGCGCCGGAACGCATCAGGTAGCCCAGCTGCTGATACATGATATTTTGCCCGGTGATGCGCTTAATTTCAGCCGCGGCCATTTCGCCAACGCCGCCCAGCTTGCGGTGGCCGTAGGCATCCGCCTCGCCGGTCTCCACAATCTGTCCACCTTCCATGATCGCGCCTTCCGAGATGGTCATGATGGCGTAGTTGGAAGAATTGTTGCGCTTATCCTCCGCAAGGAAGTGCGCCAACCGGTTGATGTCAAAGGGCACTTCAGAAATAATTGCACGGTCAACGTAGGAAAGGTACGCGCTGATCAGGCTTGTTTCACCGGAATTTCGGCCAAATAACTCAACCACGCCGATGCGCTCGTGCGAGCCCACCGAGGTGCGCATATTGGTGATGAATTCTACGCTGCGGGTGACTGCCGTAGAAAACCCAATGCAATAGTCGGTTCCGAAGACATCATTGTCCATGGTCTTGGGGATGGCCACCACTGGGAAGCCTTCCTTGTGCAAGCGCACTCCAAAACTCAGGGTGTCATCGCCGCCGATGGGAACCATTACATCGATCCCAAGGTGGCTAAGCACATTCAGGCAGTATTCGGTGTAATCAATCGTGCCGTCCTCCCGCTGCTTTCCCCATTTTGAATTCCGCAGGAAATCCGGTATAGCCTTGTCGGTGACCTTTTGTGGGTTGGTGCGGGAAGTGTGCAAGAAAGTTCCGCCCGTCCGGTCGATTCGGCGGACATCTTCCCGGGTCAGATGGCGGACGTAATAGTCGTGTGTGGAAGGTTCGTCCAAATTGTACTGGAGCAGCCCCATCCACCCGCGGCGGATACCGATTACACGATAACCGTGTTCAAGCGCGCTCATCACCACCGCTTTAATCGCCGGGTTCAGGCCAGGAACATCGCCTCCGCCGGTCAAAATGCCAATCGTCTTCGTCATGCAATCCTCCTAGAATTAAGCCTGCACTTCCGATGCAGTCGTATCCAATGGTATCTGGAACATGATACGGCTGCCCCTTCCGATTGAAGATTCAATCTCCAGGTAGCCGCCGAGCATTTCCACTCGCTCTTTTATCAATTTAACGCTTACATCGGTGCCTTCGGGCATCTGGGAAGGATCGAAGCCTTTCCCGTTATCCGTGACGCTGAGTCTGACCAACGTGTCGTCAATATTTAATTGAATGTTCACCTGCACCTTGGAAGGGTTATCCAGGTTGAACCGGGCAACGTTATTCAGCAATTCCTGCACGGACCGAAAAATCATCACCTCAACGTAGGGCGCGAGGCGTTTTTCACCACCCTTGGTGGTCAAGACAACCTCGAAACTGGGTTGCTGTTCTTTGAAAGTTTCAACATGTCGCTGAAGCGTTGGAACCAATCCCAGATCATCCAGCATCATAGGCCGCAAATCCGAAATGAAAAGCCTGACCCGCTGGAAGGTGGCCATTGCAGAGCTTTTCAGGTTGGCGAGTTCCTCTTTAGCCCGTTCAGAATCCATCTCGAACAGCCGGGATGCAATTTCAGCCTGAACGATGAAGTTGGAGAGCGCTTGGGCTGGACCATCGTGCATTTGACGCGACAGGCGCAGCCTTTCCGATTCCTGCGCGTTGATCAACATCTCCAGCATCGCCATCCGGCGGGAGTTGCGTCCGCGCCGCGGCGGTTCATGATCCTCGGCCAGGAAATGCTGCGTTTGCTCGAGAGACTCAATATAGCGTTTGAGGCTAGCCTGGTCCGATTGCAATTTTTCAATTTGCCCGCGCAGTAACAGCAGGCGCTGCTGCGTTTCCATGGCAGCGCTGTAGGCATTTTTTACATCTACCGACGAGGTGAGATTGAGTTGCGATTGGATTTGCTGGATGTGGGCCGACATGGCTGCGTTGCGTTGAGTCAGGCGGCTCACCTCGCCCTGGCTTTGGTCCAGCGTGGTATTTAATTCTTTCAGAGACCGCCTGGCGCGGTCCAATTCAATTTCAATATCATGTTGATAGGTTACCCAGGCAGTATCGGTTTCTTGATTCATAACCATTTCACCCTCCCAGTCTTCTTAAGCACACGCGGCTGTGAAACAGCCTAACCGTACAATTTTAGCATAACCTTGCCAGTCCGTTGCCTGCAATTTTCAATCTTTCCACCGAAAAACCGTCATATTCGTGCCCCCCTCCGCGATGGAGTATGCTCCGCCCGACTGAAAAACAATCGCTTTGCCGTCAGGCAGGCTTTGATACCAATCTGGAAATGTCATCAGGTAAGTCACGCCTCGCGCATCCAGGTAATCAGCTATTTGCTCCTCATTCTGGATGAAAGGAATGACCTCCGGCGTCACCAGACCGGCAAGGTCGATGATTTGCCGCCCACCAAAATAACCCACCGCGCCGATATCGTGGACGGCCAGCAAATCGGCCGGCAAAGTATGGCCGCGCAGCCAAAGGGCCGTGTCGACCATCTCTGATTCGATGATGGCTACATCGGTTGCGTAAGCCTGTGCGCCGACGCCCAAAAATGCCACTGCCACCAGAACCAACATTGCCTTACCGGCAAACCCCGCCAGCCGCCGGGCGCGGTGGGTAAATTTCCACCGACCAAAACCATCCAGCGTACCGCTCAATCCAAGGAGAAGGAACACCGGCATGGCCGGAATCAGGTAACGGCCGTGCTGGTAATCCACCGGAAGCCTGTACGCGTACAAGGCTGTGTATCCAAACCACCACAGAAAGAGTGCCGCGTGGTTTACTTTTCGCCTTCGGATGGTTCCATAAGCCTGATAAATAAAACCAGGTAACAGCAGCACGCCAACCCCAACCAGCGGCAGACGCGCCAACCGGAAAAACCGCAGGAATAGGCTTTCATTCCACAAGGATGCGTACTCCGCCTGTTTCGCGTAAAATGTTGAAGGCCAGAGACTGCCAGAAAGCGATGCATTGAAAAACAGATAGCCAGCCAATGGCAAGGTTAACCCAATCAGCAGGTAGCCGGTCCGCAATAATCGGCGCTTCCAGGTTTGCTCCTGAAAAAACAGCATCATCGCCGCAGGACCCAGCAATGTAATCCCGTCCGGCCGGACCCAGATGGAAAGACCGATCAAGCTGCCCAGCCAAAATGCCGGCATCCGTCCTTTCCATGCCAGATACAGAATGAGCAGGATCACCGCGTTGAACAACGTTGTTTCCATGCCCGAGCTGGCAGCCCACACCAGGTGCCATTCCGTCACCAGGATCAAGCCAGCAACCGGAATAGCATGGGGCGATTTTCCGATCGGAAGGCTACCTGAGAGCGCCATTTCGCGGAACAACTTCTCGCCGATATAACCCATCAATCCAAGCGACAGAAGGCCCAGAAAAAACGCGAAGAAAAGAATGCTCGACCCGCCGCCCAACCACTGCCCCGGTACCAACAGGATTGTCCACAGCGGCGCCGTGGAACCCGCGGAGGGCACTCCGGGGATGAACGAAAACTCGCCCCGCAGTGCCAGGTTGCGCGCGTAAGTCTGGTGGATCCAGGCATCGTCGAGCGGAAAACCAATCCGGTACTTCAGGCTGCTGGCCAGCACGAATGCGGTCATCGCAACAAATCCGGCGGCAAGAATCAGGAGCGTGCGATTTTTACTCAATCCATTCATCCCATTTTAACAGGTCAGGGCAGCAGACGAATCTGGTAGAGCTTTATCGAGCCGATGGTTTCAATCAGTAAAAAACCAGAGTATTCCGATTCTTTCCCGTATAATCCCACAAGTTTTGGATTGTTTACATCCAACACTAAGTAGCCCGCGCCAAATTTGCGGGCTGCAGATAGCAGGCTCTGTTCGTCGCCATCAGGTATGACGATCGCCGAACGGCCAGTTGCCAGATAGAAGCCGGGTGGATTATTCACGACAAAAACCGCATCGGCCGAAATCCCCAGGTCGGTCAATCGGCCGCCTAGCACCGTATAGGCACGCTGGCTGGCGGTCCATCCCGGTGCTTGAAAACCAGGCGAGATCACGCGGCCCCAAAAAACGACCGCCGTGACAATCGCGGAAAGCACGACTAGACTGCGCGAAAAGAACAGCCCGGCGCTCTTTCGACTCCAACCACGTTTGCGTGCCCCAAACCGGACCGCTTCCTCCAGCCCGATGGCAGCGCAGGCCCAGAACAAGGGTTGAAATGCCGCCCCGCTGTGCAAAAAGCCGCCGCGCGCGCCTGAAAAGGGGAACACGATCGTCATGACGAGCAGCGTCAAGGCCCATCCCAGCACGCCAAAGCGAATCATCGTGTTCGCGCGCTTCTGCCACAGTCCAACCAAGATCAACGGCAGCAGGAACACTTCGCCCTGCACCGCCAGCAGATTCTTGAGGTTCATCCATAACGCATGCCATCGCGCGGATAGATGCCCTTGCCAACCCGCCGCCAGCCAGTTCTCTGGCGTTAATGCGGCAAGTGAATACGTGAAAGTCTGGTCATAATCGGTCAGCCATAGCGTTCTTGATCCGCCCGGCGGCATCAGTGTTCCAAATATCCCAATATTGCGCCCATACCACGCGGACATGATCAATAGATATGCCGCGCCCAAGGCTAAAAGGTTACCCACGGCGCCGCGCCATTGAATCCGGCCCCGAACCGGTCGAAGCGTTTCCGTCAACCAGACCAGCCCGGCCAGCCCAAACCACAACAGGCCATCGGCGCGTGCTGCGTGCATGCCCCCGGCAACCAGCCCCAACAGGACATACCGCGGCCACCCCCCAGCGCTCCGCAGGCGGCCGTTTTCCGCTGAAAGGATCAGAAAAAAGGCGGACCCACCCAACATGTAGAAGACAAACGTTTCAGTCAGTGTCGTGAACGCCAGGTAATACCCCGGGAACACCGCCAGCCAACCAGCAAATAGTGCCGTGCCCCGGCTCGCACCGAGCATCTCCGCCAGCCTCAGCGTTACCAGTGGAATGAAAGCCGCCAGCAAAACAAAAGGCCATCTCGCCGCGAGAAACGTGGTTGCGCCGGTGATCTTCATCCCGGCCGCCGCCAGGATGGACGCCGCAGGCATCCAGTAGGTAAACGCTGGATGCGGTAAACCCGCCGGCTGATCGAGGTAATTCCATAAAAACGGCAGGCTAAACCCACGGCCAGCCGCCAGTTGCATTCCGCCGGCGTAATAATATTCGGCATCCATGTAGCCCGGTGCAGGTTGCAGCGCCGCGGCAAGCATCAGCACAGCAAGCGCCGCGACCGTTAGAAAAATCGATTCCTTCCACCAGGTGGTCATCGCGGTCACCGTTGAAAGTGGATCAGCAACAGATCGTTAAAGGCAGTCTGCCTGGTCTGGGTAAAATGCTCTTCCAGCCAGCCGATCGCGGGATGCACTTCGCCAGCCACCCGATATTCATCAATCGCCCTGGAAAAAACAACGAAATAAACACTATTCGCGGTCCCAACGGCAGTTTCCAGGTCCGGTGCTGGAAGGATTTGCATGACCTGTTGCGATTGAAGTGCATAGGTATCGTTTGATGAACCGGGGATGTCGGCTAAAAACGCTTGCTCGAGATCCGGTTGATAGAAATGACCGGGGAAGTAACTCAGTTTATTGTCGTGGATGACGACCTCGCCCGCCTGGATGGTATTCTGCAGGGAGTCGGACAACTCACGGAATGGCGAGCGCGGAAATTCTGCAAAGGTGTAGAAAAACGGCAGTGAAATCGCTGCTGCCAGCACCACGGATGCACCCAACATTTTTCCGAGGCTGCCGCTCCGCGCGGCAACCATTCCCGCCAACCCGTAAAATGCCATCGAAGAAACCAGGAAACCGCGCGGCACAAAAACCGGACGAATCAGGTAGGAGATCCCAAACAAGATTGCCGGAGGGAAGAAAGCCCAGGCAAGCAGATAATCTGAAGCCTGGTTCGCTTTTCGGTTGCGCCACAACATCACCAGTGTCAGCACGAAAACCTGAAGGCTTAAGATGGCCCCCACTGCCATCCACACTCCATCCAGTGGTAGTTGGATGAACCACAATAGGACGGCCTGAATCACCTCCACCAGGCCCGGGCGAGGCGTCCAAAAAGCCTGCTGCACCTTCGCGATTTGCCCCGGGATCAAAACTAACCACGGCAGCGCAAGTGCCCCAATGGCTGTTTGCGCCAGGATTAGCTTGAGCAATGTCTTCCAATCGCGTTTAATCAAAAGATAGAAGTTAGGGACTGCCAGGCCAAATATCGCCAGATTGTGTGTGTACATCGCGCCAGCGCCAAAAAGGATCGCTCCTACCCACCACTGCCAGCCTGGTTTTCCGACACGTGACCCTGGATCCCATGTCTTGAGCAGGCTGAAGGCGTAGCCCAGTTGGCAAAACTCGAGCAGCGCATACATGCGAATATCCTGTGCGTGGTACATCTGCAGCGGCGAAACGGCCGCAAACAAACTTGCCCACAAAGCCGCCTTGGTCCCGGCCAGCAGAGCAACGATCCGGTACAGCAACCACAGGCTGGCCAGCGTCAGGAGGATGCTAAGCAAGCGTAGGAACCACAATTCAGCGCTGATGCTCGCCCAAAAATGAAGCAGGAAATAGTATAAAGGCGGCATGGTATCCGCCGCTGTGCCTTGTACAATCGCCGGCAAGGATTGGATGGACAGAAAATAACTGAAGGCGTCATCATACTGGATCCCGCGCTCATTCAACCCAATGCAACGCAGCAGGACTGCGATTGCCAGGATGGCCAGCAGATAGCCCCTTTGTCTACTTGAGGTCATAGCCGCCTGTTCGACAGCGAGGAAATCCAGGTTGTCATCGGCCGCACCGCCCACCACCGCACCCAGTACAGGCCTGCCATCAGCATCATGGGCAACGGGAAGAACAGCAGCGGGCTCTGGATGGGCTGGTAGGAGCGTTCCAGCGTCCGCAAGAACACCAGCCAGATCACAACAAACACCAGCACCAGCGTGGCGATGATCATCCAGGTCGAAGAGCGGTGCCAGCGTTCATCCAGCATGGCCAACACCAGCACCAGCGCCGGATAACATACGATGAAATTTCCGGGGTCAGTTTGAATGCCAATCCATTGGCTGGCAACCAGTGTGAGGCAGGCCGCCCACAAAAAGGCGCGGAAATCGCCCCGCGAGGACAGCCACCACTCAATCAAAAGCACGATCCCCAGGAAGATGGAAACACCCAATCCAATTTGCCGGCCCACCCCCGGCATATACACGGCAAAAACCGCCGCCGGCGTCCCGGGCGGATTATAGCCAGGGTAGCGGATGATTTCTCGGATATTCTGTAAGATCCAATCGGGCATCAACAATGCCGCTGCGCCGGCCAGTAACCCGACGGTTCCCACCAGCCAAAATATGATCCTCCAGCGCCGTTGACTGAGCGACCAAAGAAGAATAAACAACAGCAACACTAAAACCACCTGCGGTTTGATGGTCGCAAATCCGAACAAGACGCCTGCCAGCTCATCCTCGTTGTTTCGAATTGCCAGCAGCCCGGCTGTGATTAACAAGGCCACCAGGATTACCGCGTTCCCCAGAATCAATGCCCGCAAGGCGTGATACCAGAACAGCGAGAACAACAATATGAGCATCAGCACCACGGGCAGCGGTTTCCAACGCGTCAGCCGTAAGGAAACAAAACACAGCGCAATCAACGCCAGCTCAAGAACAGTCATCCAGACTGCCCGCGCCATGGTGAAGTCCCGGATCAACGCAAACGGCAGGAAGAAGACGATCGAATAAAGCGGATAGGCAACCCGCAATTCATGTTCCCCCGGTAAAGCTGGCCGCCCGTAGACCATGTTTTGAATGCGCAGCGCAACTTCATCCGAATATGGGCTAATCCCTTCGGTGATATACGAGCGGGTGCCCATCCAGTGCACCAGAAAATCATTCCCACCCGGATTCAAGGCCGCATAATTGTAGTTCCCGATGGTCAACAGCACCGCGACCCCGGCCAGGGCGATTACTCCCAGAATCCAGATCCAAGTTGTGCTTTTCCGTCGGAACAATGGACCTCCATGAATCAGGAAACTTCCCTGATCAACCAAATCAATTTTCGACTAAGCGTGAATGTTCACATTATAAAACGATTTTCCCACTTGCCTGGTCTGGAAATAATTACAGCCTTGCAAGGATGGCGCGGTCATCCTTATCAGTTAAATGAGTTTGCATAGCGGTCAGGAATAAGATCGTAGACAGGAGCAGCAGGACGGTGCGAACGATGATTGTCAGTGGCAGCAAATGAAACCATCCCCGCGAAAGCAAGACCGGCCATTCCAACAGATTGACCAACACCATCGTCACAGTCAGGAGCCGCGCGTTTCGCCAATCCAGCGCGAGCAGAAACAATGGGATCAAATACAACACCCACTGCACGCTCCAACCGGGTGACCAGAGAAAGAACAGGCAACTCGCCAGCCCCACTGCCGCCACCGGGTTTGAGTCCGGTTTTTTGAACCGAGCCAACAAACAGATACCCGACAGAAAAAACAACGGTAGCGTCACCCACGGCGATACCACCGCCAGATTCCCAACCGCGCGACCGGCCATTTCCGGGTCAAGTCGTTCGATGAGCGCGCCAAAATTACCGGTGCTCAGGTTGCCATCCAGCAGCGCCCACACCGTTTCCCATGACCCCTTGCTGGATTGGGATCGCAGCGACGCGAGTGTGAAATCCGGGGAGAAAATACCCAGGAGCAAAAATCCCAATGCCAGAATAGTGAGTGAAATCATGGCTACACGCAATATTCGTCGATTCCGCCACCCATTCCACAACGCCGCCAGTCCAATCAGCGGGATAAATTTCACCAGCGCTCCTGCGCCCAACAGGCCAGCGCCCCTCCAATCCTTTCCCTCAACGAGAAACGTCAACCCGGCCAGCAGGAAGAACACGGCCAGCGGATCAAAATACCACCAGCCATACGGTAACGCGATTAAAAGCACCAGGTAAAATACCATCCGGTAGATCAGCTCCGTGCCAGCCCAAAACTTGCGCGCAAGCCGCTCAAAAAAGAACAGGTTGCCCGCATCCGCAAGCGTCAGCACCAGCAGTAGCAGGTAGGTGAAAACATGCTGCTGCCCGCCAGACAGGCGAAAGAGCAGTTCGGATAGAATTGGGAACACGGGTGGAAATTCGACCCAGTAATCGAGGAACGGCCAGCCGGGGATTTGTGCGACCGAAAAAAAGGTTACGAAATCACCGTACCCATGCAACGCGTCCAACGGCAGCGCCAGGTAGAGCAACACCCGCGCAACCAGGAAAAAGCCTACCCATCCTCGTGCACTTATTTTATCGGCCATTTCCCTCATCCCGTAGCAGGATTACCGCCGTCGAATCCGCGTACACCTCCCGCCACCCATTTTCCACCAGCAATGCGGCTGCGGGGCGATCCGGTTCAATCAGCGCCACCCGGATGTCCCACTGATGAAGGATATCCTGCCAGCCGTCACCGCCTTCCACCACGTTAAGCCATTGTGATATGATCTCATCGCCAAATAAATCCGTGCGGCCATCCACAAAAACACGTGATTCCGGATACGCCCAGGTCAGGTACCCACCCCAGGCATACGAGTTGAACAAGTTGCCGGCTGGTGCAGTTGCAAATTCCGGATTGGCTTTGAGCCATTCCACAGCCCGCACCGGAAAGACGTTTGCCTCATACGCGCGCACAAATTGCGGTTGACTAACCACGAACAGCTTTATGAACGCAGTAACGCCAATCGCTGCCACCAGGGTCAAATTGACCGCTTTTTTTAGAATGGCAGGAGCGAAACGCTGGGGAATACGCCCAGTTTTAGGTGTGAAACCACCCGCATGCGCCTGTAGAAACCATTCAACCGCATTCCAAAGTTGGCGCGCTAGAATCGGCGCTGCAATCATAGCAAACGGACCAAAATTTCGGCGCGCCATCAGGCCGCCCGCCGCAAATAAAATCACCGAGATCCATTCCGCTCCGGCCGCACGCCGTCCAGAGAGCGCGAATCCCGCTACCGTAAGCATTAACAGCCACAGGAAGGGCTGCTGCACCAGTTCATGAAAATCCGGCGATGCCCATTCTGGGATCGCGGTCTGTAATGTTTCCACGCCGATTGTCTGAAATGGGATCCGCCACATGGCCGCACCATTCGGATTGATGGCAACCGCCAGGCCGCACGCAACCAGCACCACCAGCAGGATCTTCAGCCGCCGCCAGTGCACCTGCCTGTGGCTTGCATTCGCGAGCAAATCGTCGACAATTTCGCCGGCGAAATAAGCCCCTATGACCATCAACCCAAGCGGATAACCGCCATGGACGTTGGACCATAGAACAAAAATAGGTGGAAGCAGCCAGAGCCGGTTCATCCCGTTTCGGCGGTAATCATCCAACAGCAGGCCGCTCACCGCAAGGAGCAGCAGGGAAAATATTTGCGGCCGTGGCGACCAGACTACCGCAGCGACCAGGGTGGCCAGCAGCACAATGAACGCCCGGAACAACGCAGGGCCAGCCATCTGCCGGTAGAGAATGGCCATGCTGGCCGTCGCTGTCAGCGCGACGATCAGGCTTAGGCCAAGATACCCGCCCGCCCGGAAGACGAGCGCGAGAACGACCTCCGCCAGCCAGGAATGGTTAATCCACGCTTCGCCATACCGTGTGTAGGACAGCGTATCGGTCAGCATGGGGTAGCCGCTCTGCAGGGTGGTTTCGCCCGCGCGTAAATGCCACCACAGGTCTGTATCCAGAGGCGTCCTCGCGGCCATGAGAAACACCAGCAGCAATACCAAAACCAGGACAAGGCGATTGGTCTGCGCCGCATCGGACTGGCCAGCTGGATTGGGTTGCCGTATCATGGCGTCACGCTCCCCAGGCCGATGTCACCCGGCTGGACTTTTTTAGTTAGATTGTAAAAAACAACGAAATCACCGATGGTTTCTTTCTTCCAGACGACGCCTCGAAGATCAAATTGCGTTTGAAGGTAGGCCTCCAGGCTGGATTCGCGCAGGGCGATATAGGCGGCCGTTTCCGCTTGCGCCGCCAGCTCGGAATACTTTGGGTAGCGGTCGTCGCCTGCGGCATAACTCAGGTCGGGATGATACGGCAGCGCGGGAGCAAAGATCAATGCTTCCTGCGAACGAAATGCCAGCGGATAACTGATCCAATAAGTAGAATAACCGCGGGTTTCACCCTCACGCTCCAGGAACGCGATCAATTCCGGGTAATGCGAATGATCGTAAACAGTCGGAGCGAAGAATTGTGTGGTCAACCCGGGCGGATTGCGCAAAGCACAATCCACAGTCCCCCAGCCTTGATAAACAACCACCAACGCGATGATGAGCGTTTTCCAGGTTCGAGGAACTTTCAATGCGCTGATGACCACACCGCCGGCCAGGGCAAAACACCAGTACGCAGGCACAAAATAACGACCGGAAGGATCGACGCCGAATGAGGTGAACAGGAAACCGCCAGTAAATACAACCACAATGCCAGCCAATATCCACCGTTCGACCCGGCGGTCGGCGGCTTTCAAAGACTTAATAAAAAGGAAAACGATTCCCGCCCAGATAATTAGGACAAAAGGCAGCAGCGGCAGCCCCAGCCACCGCACTTCCCAGGGCGGCCGGAAACCAAAGGTGACACTTCCGCCCAGCACAACCAGGGAAAGCAGGTGCGATCCGACCCGCGCCAACCACGATCCCGTCTCAACTGCGACATTGTTGCCCAACAATTCAGTGATCAGCGATCCTGCTCCCTGCCGGAGGGCGTACAACCACCAGGGCAACGAACCGGCGAAAAAGCCAAGTATCGCAGCGGGAATTCCACCCAGGTATGCGCGCATTCGTCTGGCCTGCCGGACCAGCGCCGCCAGGATCGCGGCGGTCATGGGCAGCGTGTAAATCAGCGTCAAACCGTTCGCCCACAGCCCCCCACCCGCGCAGGCGCCGAACGCAAGCGCCAAAAGGCGGGAGCGCCACCGCGAGCCGCCTTCCATTTGCCGAATCCAGCCCATCCCGCTTAACAAGGATAAATTGCCAATCAGCAGCGCCTCGCCATACCCTCCCAGGCTGGCAGTGGTGTACAGGGTCACATTTACCGGCGGGATCGCCAGCAGTATGGCGGCGATCATTCCGGCGTCCCAGTTCCCAAAAAAGCTTTTGCCGAGGGCTACCGTGCTGGCAAGCGTTCCCAGGTACAAAATCGTCTGAATCAGCCGAATCACCCATATCTGCTGGCCAAAAAGTGAAAATCCAGCGGCTACCAGGTAGGCATCCAGGCTACCCATGTAAGCCTGGCCGTAAAAGAAAATTGGCCGCTCCCCATCGACCAGGATATGCCGCGCCATTAACCCAACAATGGCCTCGTCGCCATTGAACGGCACAGCATCCATCCATAGGATCCATGCCTTCCAGGCAGCCGCAGCGGCAAGAAGAATACTTAAAGCAAGTAGACGGAAACGGGTAGATCGCATAGAATGAGTGCTGGATTAATCATTACAATTGTAAATGCAACCGCATGACCCCGCAATTCAGCCATCCTTTCAATGTATTTGCAGTTCAATAACCCCATGAAAATCCAAACGATCCTTCCATTGGCTGCCATTCTTGTGCTCACCGCTCTATATCTGCTCGGCGCGGCGGCGGTTCCCTTTCACCCGGATGAAGCCACCCAAATCTTCATGAGCAGCGATGTTGAAGGCCTGTTCGCTCAACCGTCGAGCTTATTCTACTCGCTTTCGCCAGCTGACCCGCTCCGGCAAAACTACCGCCTGCTGGACGCACCGCTTTCGCGCTGGCTGATCGGCGCGGGCCGGTTCATCACCGGCCAACCGGCGCTGAATGCGGATTGGGATTGGTCGAAATCGTGGCAGCAAAACGAGTCTGCCGGAGCCTTGCCATCCACTGGTCTGTTGCGGATCTCACGCGTAGCGGTTGCCTGGTTGTTCGCAGTCACACTATTCCTGGGCTACCGCACCGGTATCGTTTTAGGCGGCACGGCGATGGGCTGGCTGATGATCGTTTTCGTTTCCATCAACGCGCTGGTGCTTCTCCACGCGCGCCGCGCCATGGCCGAAAGCGCCTTGCTGTTCACGGTGACCTGGTTTGCATACGCGCTTGCCAAAAAGGAAACCCGTCCGCTGCTCCTGGTCCTGCCCGCTGCACTGGCGGTCAATGCCAAACAAACCGCGGCGGGACTGGTCCTCATCGCATTGCTGGCGGTCTGGATGTATTCCAGCGGTCACCCCTGGCGGAAACGCCTGAGCCATGTATTGCAGGGCGCGCTCCTCATCCTGCTGGTCAGTTATGCGCTCAATCCGGTCGCCTGGAAAAATCCAGCAGCCACCGCCAGAGCCGCACTGGCCGCGCGCAGCGAACTGGCCGAACGTCAGGTTGAAACCATCCGCGCTGTCAGCCCCGAATTGCTGATGCAATCGCCGTTGCAACGCGCAGCGGGTTGGCTGGTTTATCTTTTCATTTCCGAGCCAGCCGTGGCGGATGTTGCGAACTACATCGACGACACGCGCGCCTCCGAGCAGGTCTATTTTTCCAATCCTGTGCACAACCTCCTGCGTGGTGTTACCGGCGGGATCCTGATGGTATTGCTGTCCTTATTCGGTTTCGCTTACGCTTTCTATACGGCGGCAAAAAACCCTCTTAAGAGAACGCCGCTTGCGTTATTGCTGCTGGCGAGCATCGCTTGTTTTCTCTCCCTGGCTCTGTTGATCCCTCTGCCATTTCAACGTTATGCCATTCTCCTGGTTCCCTTCTCCACCCTGTGGAGCGTCTTCTTGTTAAATGGCCTGTTTACAAAACTTAACAAAAACAGGGAAGCCTGAGCTTCCCTGTCTCGTCGCGGAACCATTTTCTACAGATGCCGGTGGAAAATCCGGTGGACTTTGTACACCTTCGCGCCCAACGTTTCCATGTCCTTGCGCACCTGCACAGCTGTATCCGCCATCTGCGTTTCTTCGGCGTGTAGGAAGTTGAAGTCATTCACGGTCTTTTTCATTTCGTAATACAACAATGCGTTTCCGCCCCGGCCGTGGTATTCGGGTAAAATTCCGACCCCGTTTAGGGATACCCAGCGCGTGCGCCGCATCTCAAGCAGCAAATCGATGAGCGAGAACGGGGTGATCCGGCCATCATGGCGCTGCAATGCAGCGGAAACATCCGGGAACGCAAACAGGAAACCAACTACCTCATCTCCGTACAGAATGATTTTGATCAACCGCGGATCGGCAACCTGCAAGGCGCCGTCGACGGCAAATTTGATTTCACGATCAGTCAGCGGATAGTATTCCCAGTTGTTTACGAAGGTTTTGTTATATGCCTGGCCAATTTTGTCAGCCCAGGAAAGCAATTCCTTGCGGTTCTTAAAATCCTTGACGACAAAGGTTCCGCGCTTCTTCACCAGCTCCGCGGCTCGCACAACCTTTTCCGGCAGGAGGAATTTATCCGGTTGGATATAGCAGGAGACAAAATCATTTTCGCGCACAAAGCCCAGTTCATCCATCAGGCGCACGTAGTACGGGTAATTGTAGTTCATCATGATCATCATCTGACGGTATTCATAGCCCTCAACCTGTATGCCGTACCCGTCAAAACCGCTAAAGCCCTTGGGGCCCGAAATCTCGGTCAACCCGCGAGCACGCCCCCAATCAAATGCCTTCTCGAACACTGCCCGGGCAGCCTCAATATCATCGATCGAGTCAAAGAGATAAAACTGCATCTTCTTGGTTTTGTGGTACTCGTTAAAGGGCTTGTTTTCCATGGCGGCGATGCGCGCCACAACCTTGCCATCCCGTTCCGCGATGAAGAATTCTGCGTCGGAATGCTCATAATATGGATGCTTCTTGGGGTCCATCATGGTGCGAATATCCGAGCGGAATGGTGGAACCCACTGCTTGCAGCCGCGGTACAGGTCGTAATGAAACTGGATAAACCGATCCACCTGTTTGCGATCATGGATATCAACTTGCGAAACATTGATCATGACAACCTCTTCAAATGAAAAAGAATGGAAAAAGTAGAAATCAGTATACACCGTTTCTGTTTGTAAACAATCAACCGGCGCACATCGTTTTTCAAAAAACAAGGATTGGCGGTTATATTGTCGATTTGGTATAATATTTATGATATTCATCATCATAATACTATTTAAAGGGTTGCCATGACAAACCAGTTAATTCACGAGACTTCACCATACTTGTTACAACATGCCGAAAACCCGGTGAACTGGTTCCCTTGGAATCAGCAGGCCTTGCAACTTGCCCGCGACGAAAACAAACCCATTTTCCTCAGCATTGGGTACGCAGCCTGCCATTGGTGCCATGTGATGGCCCACGAATCCTTTGAAGACCCGAAAATCGCCGCGCTGCTCAATCAAAGCTTCATCAGCATCAAGGTCGACCGCGAAGAGCGCCCGGATATCGACAGCCTCTACATGAATGCCGTGGTAGCCATGACTGGCCAGGGCGGTTGGCCGATGAGCGTTTTCCTGACCCCGGATGGCAAGCCCTTTTTCGGCGGCACTTATTTCCCGCCCACCCGTGGGTACGGCCAGCCTGCCTTTCAGGATGTTCTGACCAGCGTGGCACGCTCCTGGCAGGAAGCACCCGATGAAATCACGCCGGTTGCTGAGAAACTGGCCAGGCATTTGCAGGAAAGCTCCAGGTGGGGCGGTTGGAAATCCCAGCCGCTGCGAAATGAAACCCTCACCCAGGCGCTCGAGCAACTGGATGCCAGCTACGACTGGCAAAATGGCGGCTGGGGTCAGGCTCCGAAATTCCCGGCGCCCATCACGATCGAGTTTTTGCTGCAACAAGCTAGCCGTGGGGATGGCAAAGCCTTACGGTTAGCCGAACATGCCCTGCAGTCCATGGCGTTGGGCGGCATGTACGACGTGGTCGGTGGCGGATTCCACCGCTACAGCACAGATGCAACCTGGCTGGTGCCCCATTTTGAAAAGATGCTCTACGACAACGCCCAACTGGCGTTGGCCTATCTTCACGCGTATCAACTCACCGACGATGCGCAGTACAAACGCATCAGCGAACACACGCTCGATTTTATGCTGCGCGAATTCCAGCAGCCGGAAGGCGGTTTTTCAAGCAGCCTGGACGCGGACTCGGACGGGGAGGAAGGCAGCTTTTACATCTGGCAACCTGCTGACCTGGAAGCTTCCTTTGAGCAACCTGAGGACAGGGAATTTCTCAAGCGCGCGTTTCAGCTCAGTCCGTACGGGAATATTAACGGTAAGGTGATCCTGCGGCTGGTATTGCCACCAAAAGAACTCGCAGCCAGACTGAACCTGAGTTGGCCGGCTTTCACCGATCAATT
>JAPKMQ010000149.1 GCA_026645875.1 Longilinea sp. | reverse complement strand
AATTCGAATAACGAATACCGCCTCACCGTATCCCTCTTCCCTCATCACCCATCACTCATCACTCATCCCCGAATACCGCATCAACGAATACCGAATACCCTCCCTCCCCATTTCACGCTATAATATCCAAAACAAATGTTCGATAAGGTGCAATCATGCCGGTCGATTACCAGGATATCAAGCAGCAGATCCAACAGGTTGCCAGCCAGTCGGGGCAGCAGCAGCAGGCCATCCGCGACCGGCTGGTGACGGCGCGCGGGCTGCTGGCGCAGTACGCCAACGAGCTGGACTTTTTGCAGCAGCGCGTGGAGGCAGCGGCCGCCGCGCATTCATTCGGTCTGCACTGCGCCTGCCCGCTGCGCGAGCCGCTCGACTTTGCCGCCGACCCGCCCGGGCAGCACGCCCGCCCGGTGGTGCTGGCCGCCGACGGTTCGCAGGTCAACCCCTCACGGCACGATGAGGTCATCTTCGGGCTGATCAACGTCGGGCTGTTCCGCATGGCGCCCGGCGAGGCGCCCGGCGAGGCGGTGGCGGGGCACCTGTTCAGCGACGACGAACTCTACCCGGCGCAGGGCGGCATGATCAGCGAGGACCTGGTGGCGCTCAAGCGCGACCTGAAGGAGCGCACCTTTTTGCTCCAGCGGGCCGGGCAGGAACAGGGCCTGGTGCTGGCGCTGGTGGATGGGCCGCTGCTCTACCGCAAGCCGCGCGACGTTTCGGGCGCGCACGCCGATGCCGAGGTGGAGCAGGCCTTCGCCGATTTTCTCAGCGTCACCGAGCAGATGGCCGCGCGCGGGATCGCCATGGCGGGCTACGTCGACCGGCCGGGCGCGGACCTGCTGGTGCGCCTGCTGGAGCTGGCCGATACGCCGCCCGCCGAACTGGCGCAGGCCGACCGGCACCGTCCGCTGCGCCGGGTGAGCGACGTGGCGCTGCTGAGCGGGCTGCTGGGGCCGGGGCAGCGTTCGGCGGTTTTCGCGCTGGAATCGAGCGACGCGCGCGTGTTTTCGGAACAGACCCGCCCGCACTTTTTCTATCTCAACGTCGGCGCGGGCAAACCCTACCTGGCGCGCGTCGAGATCCCGGCCTGGGCGGCCAACGACCCGGACGTGACCGGCGCGATCCACGCGGTGCTGCTGGAGCAGTGCCGCGTGCTGGGCCGGCGAGCGTATCCCTACGCGCTGCTGCGCGCGCACGAGATCGCGGTGGTGAGCTATGAAGAGAAGCGCCAGATCGCGGGGATGATCACGCAGGAATTGAGCAAATACGGCGTCGTGCCGGAAGGGCCTTCAAACAAGCAGGGCGGCAAGGAAACCTTGTCGGGGAGGAGCAAATTCAATGGCTGAGATCGAGATTGGACGCCTGCTGCGCGCGGGCATCACCGGCTGCGTGGTGGGCTGCCGCGTTTCACAGTTGAACGTGCCGGCCTTCGGCGACCTGGTGCGCATCCCGCTGGCGGACGGCACGCAGGTCTTCGGGCTGATTCACAACATCGCCATCGACGACGACGGGCTGGTGCGCCAGTTGGTGACGGCCGAGGGGCTGAGCGCCGAGGTGATCGAGGATAACCGCGTGAACCGCAACGTGCCGGTGGAGGTGAGCGTGCTGTTCGTCGGCTTCGAGCAGGGCGGCGCGGTTTCGCACCTGCTGCCGCCGCGCCCGCCGCTGACGCTGGACGCGATTTATCCGTGCAGCGCGGCCGAGTTGTGCCGCTTCACGTCGGCGGGCAGGTTCGGCTACTTCCGGCACGTGCTGCGGGCGGCGGGGGAAATTCCCATTGGCGAGCTTTTGGCCGCTCATATTGAAACGACGGCGCGGGCGCAAAAGATTGCTGGAAACAATCAATGGTTGTATGACGCCTCTCAAGAAATCATCACGTTATTGAGAGATGACTACGCCACGCTTGGCAGCGTGCTCGGTGCATTGGCAGACTGCAAAATCGATGAGAATAATGCGTGATTTAAGAATGCGCGGCAGACAATTCTTCCAGATTAATCCGCCCTTGAAGATGAAATTGGGGTAAACCATGGACAACAATCAAAGCTCAAAACCCGGACCGGACGAAAAATATATCGGGTATGTCGTCGGTGGATCGTTAAAGGACACCCTTTCTGTCCGCCTGACCAAGCCAGCTCAAACCGTGCAAGAAGGGGCATTTGTGGTGATTGAGTCAGGCGACTGGCATTTTTATGGCCTGGCCACCGATCTACAATTGGGATCGACGGATCCGCGTTTTGCCGACGAGCAAAGTGAAAGCAGGTTGCCTTCCTGGCTGGCAGCGCAATTGCACGGCCAAACGCTTTTTACCAATCTCGCGGTCTTACCGTCATTGATGGTTGACCGTGGTCCGAATACGGATGATCCAAAAGAAGCCAATCGCTATTTTGAATGGGTGAAAACGCACCCTGAGATTCCCGTTCCCATTCCCATCAAGACCATCCCATCTCATCATTCGAAGGTTCGGATGGCTGACACCGAGGATATCGGACTGATTTTTGGAAAAACTGACGACCCCAAAAACTTCGTCATCGGCCACACCCGCGAGCAGGGCCACCCGATCGTGCTGGACCTGGAGAAGTTCGTGCAGCGCTCGTCGGGCATCTTCGGCGCCACCGGCACGGGCAAATCCTTCCTCACGCGCATCATCCTGGCCGGGCTGATCCACTACGACAAGGCCTCGGTGCTGGTCTTCGACATGCACAACGAATACGGCCTGGAGGATATCGCCTCGGACACCAAACAGACCGTGCCCGGGCTGAGGACCAAATTCCCGGCCAAGGTGCGCGTGGTGGGGCTGGGCGCGGGCGCCATGATTCACGGCATCCCGCCTGATTTTCACCTCGAGATCGCCGAGCGCGACATCACCCCGGCCGACATCGAGATGCTGACGCGCGAGCTCAACCTCAAGGAGACCACGCCCACCACGCTGGACGCGCTGTACCAGTCCTTCCACGAAAACTGGTTCCATGAGTTCCAAAAAATGACCTCGGGCGAGACGGTGGAGGATGAAAAGGGGCGCAAGGTGCCTGCCAACGGCAGCGTGGAGTACTGGGCGCGCGAGGCGGGCGTCAACGAAATGGCCGCCGCCGGGCTGCGCAGCAAGCTCAACCGCGTGTTTGGTCTTCCCTACATCGTCGAAAAGCCCGCCTCCAACGGGCTGAACGAGATCATCAAGGCGCTGGAGGCCGGGCAGCACGTGGTGCTCTCCTTTGGCGACCATGAAAGCGACCTCGACTACCTGCTGGTGAGCAACCTGCTCACGCGGCGCATCCGCGAGCGCTGGGAGGAGATGACCAACAAATTTAAAAACAAGAAGGAAAAAGAACCGCGCCCGCTGGTCATCGCCGTCGAGGAGGCGCACAAGCTGCTCAACCGCGAAATGGCCGCGCAAACCGCCTTCAGCACCATCGCGCGCGAGATGCGCAAGTACTACGTCACGCTGCTGATCATCGACCAGCGCCCCTCGCAGATCTACGATGAGGTCATGTCGCAGCTTGGCACGCGCGTCACCGGCTGGCTGGGCGACGACGCCGACATCGCCGCGGTGCTCTCGGGGCTGGCCGGCCGCGACGCGCTGCGCGGCATGCTGGCGCGCCTGCAGCCCAAGGAAGAGGTGCTGATGCTGGGCTGGGGCACGCCCATGCCCATCCTGGTGCGCTCGCGCCGCTACGACGATAAATTCTGGCAGGAGCTGCTCGGCAAAAATCAGCCCGGCAACCGCAGCCTGGAGGATTTGCAGAGCCTGTGGGGGTGATAGCAGCAATTAGCGATTGGCGGCCTGCCCTCGAAGAGGGCCTGCCCTCGTAGAGGGCCTGCCCTCGTAGAGGGTTAGCAATTAGCTGATAAGAGGAAGACAGGGCAAGCAGGCGAGGTATGTGAGCCGCTCACATTCTCCGCGTGCCTTGCCCTGAATTATCCTGCTGCCGGTCTGTTCGTCTCTCTGAATTACGAATTGCCGAATACCGAATCGCCAAATACCGAATTACCGAATACCGAATTACCGAATACCGAATTGCCGAATACCACCTTACCTCACCGCCCGATATTGTAGCGGTAGATATTGGTGTGCCGGGCTACAAAGCCCACGCGCACGTACAGCCGGTTGGCGGCTTCGCGCGAGGGGCGCGAGGTCAGGTCAACGGTCACGGCGCCTTCCTGTTTGGCGCGCTCGATCGCGGCGCGGGTGAGCGCCTCGCCGATGCCCTTGCCGCGCGACTCGCCGTCCACCACCACGTCCTCGATCCAGGCGCGCACGCCGGTGGGCACGCGGAACACCGCCAGCGTCAGCGAACCGACCAGGCGGTTGCCGTTTTCGGGGTCGCGGGCGCCCAGCAGGATGCTGGCGCGCGAGGAGACGATATCCTCCAGCTCGGCGCGCGTGGGCGGCGGGTTGGAGGAGGAAAGCTGCGGGATGAGGCGCTCGAAGGCCTCGACAATCTCATCGGTGACCTGCGTGATTTCAAAGACGTCCATGGTTCCCCTGTTGCGCTTGCGAAAAGTGGAAGTCGGGCCAACGCCCAAAAATATTGTAACGCATATCCTCCCCCGGCCGTTAGTGCCATTCTGGCGCGAATCCGCGCCGTTGGTCACGCCCTGCCCAGGTTTACCAGGTGCGCATCCAGGGCGGGTTCAGCTCCGCGATGCGCGCGTAGACCGGACAATCGGGGCTGTGCGCGCCGGGCAGGTAGCCGGTGCTCATCAGAAACTCGCCGACGATCTCGCCGCCGGTGAAGACAAAATGCTGCTTGAACAGCTTCACCCAACCCTCTTTGGGCAGCGGGTGGTGCGCGTCCAGCCAGCCGGCAAACGAACCGTGCTCCGCGCGCAGCGCCTGAATGCGGCGGGCGTTCTCGACCGCGGCGTTGACCTTCAGCCGGTTGCGGATGATGCCCGCGTCGGCCAGCAGGCGGGCGCGCTCGGTCTCGCCGTAGGCGGCCACGGCGTCGATGTCAAAGCCGTCGTAGGCGCGCCGGAAGTTGTCGGCTTTCTTGAGGATGGTGATCCACGACAGCCCGGCCTGGTTGACCTCGAACATCAGCCGCTCGAAGAGCAGCGCGTCGTCGCGCAGCGGGAAGCCGTAGTGATTGGCGTGGTATTCGTAGTTGTAGGTGTCTTCGGGGTGGGCAAGGCAGTATTCGCAGTAGGGCTGCATGGCGTGGCTCCTGTGAGGATGGTTGGAAGAAGTATAACCACGAAAGACATTATACCTGTCAGGGTACGAAAGACACGAAAAAAAAGATTAAAGCTAGTCTCTTTTCTGACCGAACTCTTACAGGGCAGGCCCCTGGCCCCCTTCCCGCTGCGGGAAGGGGGAAGCGGCGCAGCCGCGGGGGTTAGGTAATTCGCGAGGGAATCCCAAAATTATTGCTTGACTGTCATGCTGAGCGTAGCGAAGCATCTTCCGATCTGCAGAAACCGGATGGATTCGGGCTGCCGGAGCGCCCTCCGGCGTATAATCGAGGTATGACCGGCCGGTTGAAGCTCTTTTTGGGATACGCGCCTGGCGTGGGCAAGACCAGCGCCATGCTCGAGGCGGCTTTGCAGCGCTCGCTGCGGGGCGAAAGCGTGCTGGTGGCGGCCGCCGGCGAGCACATCCCCGCGGAGGGCGCCGGGCTGCTGGCGGAGTTCGAGCGCGTGCCCCTGGCCGCCGGCGGCGGGCTGGACGTGGACGCGCTGCTGGCGCGCCGTCCCGACCTGGTGGTGGTGGATGATTTACATTCCGCCAATCCGCCGGGTTCGCGACACCCGCGCCGCTACCAGGACGTGCAGGCGCTGCTGGAGGGCGGGCTGGACGTGTTCGCCGCGCTGGATGTGCAGCACCTGGAAAGTTTGATCGACGATGTGCAGGCTATCACCGGCTATCGTGAGAACCTGAGCGTACCGGATGAGGTGGTGGACAAAGCAGCCATCATTGAGCTGGTGGACCTGCCGCCCGAGATGTTGTTGCAGCGCTTCCGTGCCGGGCAGGTGGCCGCGCCGGAGCTCAGCTTGAGCGCGGCCGAAAAATTCTACCGGCTGGGCAACCTCACCGCGCTGCGCGAACTGGCCCTGCGCCGCGCTGCCGGGCGGGCTGCCTCCACGCGCCCGCAGGACGGACCCGCTCCAGGGCCGACCGGCGAGCGCTTGATGGTGTGCGTCAGTTCGCACCCGCTCTCCGAGCGGCTGGTGCGCGCCGGGCGGCGGCTGGCCGGCGACCTGAAGGCTGATTGGGTGGTGGTTTATGTGGAAACACCCGACCGAGCGCGCTTTTCAGCCAGTCACAGCCAGCGCCTGGCTGCCACGTTGCGTTTGGCCGAGCAACTCGGCGCGCGCGTTGAGCGTCTGACCGGCCGCGGCGTGGCCGACACCCTGCTGGATTACGCCCGCCGCAACAACTTCACCAAATTAATCATTGGCAATCCGGCGCGCCCGCGCTGGCAGCAAGTGTTGTTTGGCTCAGTGGTCGATGAGATCATCCGGCGCAGCGGCAGCATCGGCGTGTACGTGCTCAGCGACGAGCGCGGCCCGCTGCGGCAGGGCCTGCCCGAAACCTGGCGTCCGCGCAGCGGCTGGCTGCGTTACCTGGGGGCAATCCTGCTGGTGGCGCTGATCACGCTGGTCAGTTTTCCCATTCACCTGCGCCTCGAACCGACCAACCTGGCCATGCTCTACCTGCTGGGCGTGCTGGCGGCGGCCATCTACCTGGGGCGCGGGCCGTCGCTGCTGGCCGCGCTGCTGGGCGTGCTTTCCTTCGACTTCTTCCTGATCGAGCCGCGCTTTAGCCTGAGCGTGGAGGATACCCAGTACGTGCTCACCTTCCTGGCGCTGTTCCTGGTGGGAACGGTGGTTTCGGGGTTGGCCGGCACCGTGCGCGACCAGGTGGAAGCCAGCCGGCGGCGCGAGGCGCAGACCGCCGCGCTGTACGCGCTCAGCCGCGACCTGACCATCCAGCTCGACCTGGCGGCCGTCATGCAGACGGTCATCGAGCAGGTGGGGCTGTCCTTCGGGCGGCAGGCGGCCATTCTGCTGCCCGAGAGCGGCCAATTGAGCCTGCGCGCTGCCAGTCCGGGTTTTGAAGCCACCCCGGCGACGCTCACCGCCGCCGCCTGGGCTTTTGAGCGCGGCCTGCCGGCCGGACGCGGCACCGAAACGATGCCCGATCTGCCCGTCCGCTTTCAGCCGCTGATGACCGGGCAGGGCGCGGTGGGCGTGCTGGCGGTGCGC
>JAPKMQ010000148.1 GCA_026645875.1 Longilinea sp. | reverse complement strand
ATTCGTTGCGCATGTTCCTGGATCTGCTCAAAATTCGCTGGAACGCCTGGACCGGCCGGTACAACCGCCGCGCCTGACGCCATATGCACATCCAACCAGACCTGAGCCTCGAAACGCCCCTCTGGCTGGCTGGCCTGCATAGGGTGGCCGGTTTGGACGAGGCCGGCCGGGGAGCCTGGGCCGGGCCAGTGGCGGCCGCCGCCGTGGTGCTGCCGCCTTCCGGCAATACCCTGCTGGCAATGCTGCCCGGCGTGCGCGATTCCAAGCAAATGACTGCCAACCAGCGCGTCCGTTGGGCAGAGAAGATCCGCGCGGTCGCCGCGGCCTGGGCGGTGGGTTGGGCCACATGCGAAGAAATCGACGCGCAAGGCATCCTGCCGGCCACCCGGCTGGCCATGCAACGTGCCGTCGCGCAGCTTGGACTGCTACCCGAACACCTGCTGATTGACGCGGTGCGGCTGCCAGCGCTGACCGTGCCGCAAACCAACCTGGTGCGCGGCGACCAGCGCTCGCTCAGCATCGCCGCCGCTTCGGTGCTGGCCAAAACCGCGCGGGATGAATTACTGAGGGAGCTCGACGGGCAATTCCCCGGCTACGGCTTTGCCGCTCACAAAGGTTACGGCACCGCCCGCCACCGGCGCGCCCTGGACGATTTGGGCCCCTGCCCGCAGCACCGCATGAGCTTTGCGCCGCTACGCGTCCGCCTGCCGGGCACCTTCTAACCCCACATTGCAACCCGCGGCTGGCTGGACGCCAATCCGGCCTTCTTTTAAGCTGGTATCTCCCGAAACTGGAATACCCTCTTGACTTTTTAATTGATTATAGCTATTATACTTATAGTATATTACTCAAAAGGTTAAATAGCTATGCCAAATGCAACCGACGATCTGTTGGAAACCTGGGAAGGGACGTATAAAAAAGGGTTGCTCAGCTTCTGGATTCTGCTGCTGCTGGACCAGCGCCCCACGTACGCCTTCGAGATGAATGCGCACATCCGTGAGCTTTCGCAAGACAGTATTTCGGCCGACGACAACAGCCTGTACCGCGCGCTCAACCGTTTTGAGCAGCTTGGCCTGATCGCCAGTCAGCGACAGCCCTCCGAACTGGGACCAGCCCGGCGCTACTACTCGCTCACCGACTCGGGTCGCGAGTTGCTAATCCGGTTCACCCAACGCAACCTGCTGGTGTTTCAATCGCCGCCGGTGGCACAGGCGATTCAGGCACTGTTCAAAAATGATCACAGGGAGGTAAAGCAAACATGAACGAAATAATGGAAAAACACTTGGAAAACTGGAAAAAGGTGCTGCTCGGTTATGTTGGTGCGGTAGTGACTTTGATCCTGATTGCGCTCATTGAGTTGCCGACCAGAATTGTCACCGCACATGAAACCCAGTTTGTCAGCATCGACGGCTGGCTTGGACCTTGGTTTATCCTGGAAATCGCCAGCCTGGTACCAGGATTGATTTTGCTGCTATCGTGGCGGCAAATGCCGCTTGAACGGCGCTTGCCCACCGGTATTGGCTTCCTGGCAGTTGCCTGGCTGGGTCTATTGGCGTTTGACCTGCATCTAGCACCTGATTTACCGGTCACTTTCAATATTGTTGTGTTTGGGTCGGGTACTTTGCTTGCTGCCGTTTACATCCTGCTGCGCCGCGGCAAACCCCGCAAGGAAGAGATTTTTCCCTGAGGAAGGGAATGCGTTTTGTGTGGATGAGTTCTGCGAATTGACGATTTCACAGTTTTTTCCCTCAGAACACAGAACACTTCACTCGGTAACACCTTCACCCACCTTACACTTTTCCCAACTTTCCAATCCCTCGCGCGCGGTACAATGAAAGCCAAACTGCACGGGAGGGATTCTGTTTGAACGTTTTCATCACCGGGGGCACAGGATTTATCGGCCAGCACCTGGCGCGCCGGTTGGCCGCCGAAGGCCACCGCCTGATCTGCCTGGCGCGCCCCAACAGCCGCACTGCCGAACTGCGCGCGTTGGGTGCCGAGATTGTCACCGCCAAACTGCACGACCGCGCCGCGCTGGCCCGCGCCATGCAAGGCTGCGATTGGGTCTTTCACCTGGCCAACCTGTACGCCATGTGGCATCCGCGCCCGCAGGAATTCCAGCAGACCAACGTGAAAGGCACGCGCTGCGTGATGGAAGCCGCGCTGGAAGCCGGCGTGAGCAGGATCGTTTACCTCAGCACGGTGGCCGTCCTGGGCAAACCCGCCGACAGGCCCTTCACCGAAGAGTCGCAGCCCGGCCCACGCCAGTTTAGCGCCTATGGACGCTCGAAGGCCGCGGGCGACCAGCTGGTGCAGCAAATGCAGCGCGAGCGCGGCCTGCCGGTGGTGACGCTCTACCCCGGCATCGTGCTTGGACCCGGCGACGACAAACCCTCTGGCATCTACATCCAGGATCTCATTCGCGGGCGCGTGCCCACGCCCATTTTCCGGCGCTCGGTCGTGACCTATGCCGCCGTGCAGGATGTGGCCGAGGCCGCGCTGCGCGCCGCCGAACATCCCGAGGCAACCGGCAAACGCTATCTGATCGGCGGCGAGCGTCTGAACGGCATGGAATACGTGCGCCAGATCTGCGCGGCGGCCGGCGTGCGCGTGCCTTGGATGCGCCTGCCGGATTTCTTCGTCATCGCGGCAGCCTACTTCTTCACGCTGCGCAGCAACCTCACCGGCACCCCGCCTCCCTGGGGCCTCTCAATCGACGCCGCTTGGACGCTGTATCACGGCTTTGATTTCGACGGCAGCCGCGCCGCCCGCGAACTGGGTTTCAGCTACACGCCCGTGCGCCAGGCGCTGGTCGAGGCCGTGGCCTGGTACCGTGAACGCTGGGGGGAGAAGAATAACCACAGAGACACAGAGAAGAGAAGGTGAGTTTAGATGGTTCTGGTCTCCGACCAGAACCATCTTTTTATTCCCCGAATCGCGCCGGTGTTTTTCAGCGGTGCTTTGAGGTCAATTGCCAGATCCGGCTGCCCTTACGCTTCGGCAGGCAGCTGTTGGCAAGCTGGCAGCCCTGGCAAGAGTCGCCGCAGCCGGTATTCACTTCCGTCAGCAGACCGCGGCGCTTGAGATCATCCAGCATGACCTTCACCAATTCCTCGCTGGTGCCCATGCGCCGTGCCAGCAGATCGGTGCGCGCTGTGCCAATTGTGCGAATTTCGTTCAATAATTGCGCCAGCATCCTACCCTCCCACCGCGACAGCCAACTGATAAACGGCGACCCCGGCCCCGACCGATAGCACCAGCATGAAGGCGATATTAAACAGCGTCCAGCGCCACGAGCCGGTTTCCTGCCGGATGACTGCCACGGTGGCCGCGCAAGGGATGAACAGCAGCGACACCACCAGGAAGGCCAGCCCCGCCGCGGGCGAATAGGTTGCCGCCAGGGTCTGGGCCAGGCCGCTGCTCTCGCCGCTGCCAAACATCACGCCCAGCGTGGCCACCGAATTTTCCTTCGCCAGGAAGCTGGTCAGCAGCGCCACCGTCAGGCGCCAATCCATACCCATCCAACCGCCCACCGGCGCCAGCAGGCTGCCCAGTTTCGCCAGGAAACTGGTTTCCAGATTCCCACCGGGAAAATAGGATAATGCCCAGATGGCGGCCGACATCACCAGGATGACCGTACCGGCTTTCTTGATGAACGATACCGCCCGCTGCCACACCAGCAGGCCGATCGTGCGCGGGTTGGGCAGGTGATACAGCGGCATTTCCATCACAAACGCCGTCCGCTCGCCCTTGAATAGCAGGCGGTTCAATACAATCCCAGACAGCACCAGCACAACCAGTGACAACAGGATCAGCCCCCAGGAGACCAGCGCGGCCGCACGGCCGAAAAACGCCGGCGCCAGGAACGCCAGCACGCCCAGGCGCGCCGCGCACGGCACCAGCGGGGCGACCAGGATGGTCAGCAAACGAGCAGCCGGCGCGTCGATCACCCGCGTGCCGGTGATCGCCGGGACGTTGCAGCCAAAGCCCAAAAAGAGCGGCAAAAAGCTCTTGCCGTGCAGCCCCATCAGGTGCATAAAGTTGTCCATCACGTAGGCAGCGCGCGCCATGTAACCCACGTCCTCCAGCAGCCCGAACGATGCGAAGAAGATGACCATGACCGGCAGGAAGGTAAGCACCGAGCCCACCCCGCCGATGATCCCATCCACCACCAGGCCGTGCAGCCAGGCAGGCGCAGCGGACAGCCAACCCGACGCCAGGCCGGCAACCGGCGCAACCACGGCGGTATCCAGCCATTCCTGCAGGGGTGAACCCATCGTGAAGGTCAGCCAGAACACCAGACCCAGGATGCCCGCCAGGATAAGCAAGCCGATCACCGGGTGCGTGGCCCAGCGGTCCAGCCGGTCGGTCAGGCTCACCTGCCCCAGGCGCGGGCGTCTGACCGCCGCGCGGATGACCCGCTCCACCCAGGCGTAGCGACCGGACGCGATCGAAAGCATCGCGTCCTCGTGCTGCATCAAAATGGCATGCACGTCCGTCCAGCGGGCGGGCAGCAGCAGCGACTTCATCTGGGCGGTCATTTCCACATCGCCTTCCAACAGCTTGGTTGCCGCCCATTCGACCGGGTAGATGGCTGGCACGGATGGCCGGATCAGGTCGCTGACCTGGTCAATGACCAGGCGGTGCTCATCGTGCACCTCAGGCAGGCGCGGCATCAGAATCCGTTTACCCTGGAACACCAACTCGACTTCGTTCAATAAATCCTTGACGCCATTGGCCTTCGTCGCAACCATCGGCACCACCGGCACCCCCAACGCCGCCTGCAGCACGGCGGCGTCCACCTGGACGCCCTCCTGCTCGGCCACGTCGATCATGTTCAGGGCCACAACCATCGGCACTGGCAGGCAAATCAGTTCGGACACCAGGTAAAGGCTGCGTTCCAGGTTGGCGGCGCTGACCACCGCCACCACCAGGTCAGGCTTTTCGCGCAGGATGTACTCCCTGGCGATCACCTCCTCGGGTGAATTGGCGGTCAGGCTGTAGGTGCCGGGCAGGTCCACCAGTTGGTAGGCATGTCCGGCGAACTGGAAGCTCCCCTGGCGTTGTTCCACCGTCTTGCCGGGCCAGTTGCCCACGTGCTGGTTAAGTCCGGTAAGCAGGTTGAACAGCGTCGATTTGCCCATATTGGGTTGCCCGGCCAGCGCAATGGTGCGAGTGGCCGAATCGGTCATCCTGATCTCAATCTTTTGCTGGGTGGGAGTATGGAAGGTCACGCCGCGGTCCTTTGAACCAGCAATTTTTCGGCTTCCAACCGCCCCAACGCAATGCGGGTGCCGCGCACGGTGACAATTAAAGGCCCGCGCCCGTAGTTTTGAATCATTTCCACGTCCACGCCCGGGGTAAAGCCCAGCGAAGACATCCGCCCAAGAGCGCCTTTCCCGGCACGGATTTCAATCAGTGCGGCGTGTTCGCCCGGTTTCAGTTCTGCCAATGAGTGTTTCATCGAGGTGAGAGCCATTGGTTGCATCCTCTACTTAACGGTGATGAGAATCAAGCGCTGGCCGCGCAATCCATGCATAGACCCGAAAGCACCAAAGCGGCATCATCCACCCGCAGGCCGTGCTGGCGCGCGATTTCACCGCGTATTTGTCCCAGCAGTTGCTCGACCTGCGGCGCAGAAAATTCGATCACCCGGTCGCAATTGCGGCAGTGGAAATGGTGAACATGCCCGGCGTCCGGCTGGACGGGATCAAAATGCTTGTGCGCGTGGTTGTCATCAAAGCGGCGCGGGCTGACAAACCCGCGCTCCTCCAGCCAGTTCAGCGTGCGGTACACCGTGGAAAGGTTCAGGCTGGGGTCGCTCTGGCGGGCCAGCGCGTACAGCTCCTCGGCGGTGGGGTGCGAATCACTCTCCTGCAGCAGGTCAAGGATCAGGCGGCGCTGAGCGGTCATGCGGCCACCCTGGGCGCGCAGCGTTTGGGTCACTTGGGCGGCGAGGGGCGTTTGAATCATGGGTTGCCTTTGATTTCGGAATGGTTTATTGCAAACGATTTGCAATAGTGTTAACCTGATTTTACCGCTCCCCGCTTCCAGCCCATAGTGACATAAGTCACACAACGTGGCTTACAGTTTTATCAGAATCAAAAAAGCCGCCGGACCTCCGGCGGCGGAATGACAATGCAAGTCCGTTATTCGATCACCAGCCGCGTGCGTTTGAAACGCGCCAACCCGGCGGCAACCAGGGCTGCATCGATGGCCAGCAAAACCAACGATACGATCAGCAGGATGCCGGAAACGCTTGCTCCCGCAAACAACCTGCTCAGAGCCTCTTTCCAGCTGGCCGGCAAAAACTGCATGCCCAGAATCAGCGGCAACCAGAGCGCCAGCAGCACAATGCTCAGGCGCTGGTAGGCCTGCCGCGCAGTAGCCGCGCGCAGCGAGATCAGCACGCCCACTCCGGCCAGCAATCCGCAGGCCAGTGCGGTGAAGGCCAGCAGGAGGAGAAAGAAATCCAACGGATAAAAGCGCAGTCCGTCCGCTGAAAACCGGATGATATTGACGGTCACCGCCGCCACCAGCAGGTTGGTCAGCGCCAGGCCAAAGCCGTACAGCACGGCAGCGCCCAGCTTGCCCAGGTAGATGGCCCGGTCGCTCAAGCGGCTGGCCAGCAGCGTTTCGAGCGTGTGGCGCTCGCGCTCGCCGGCCACCGCGTCCGCCACCATCCAGGTGGTCATGAACACCGGCATCCACGACCACATGATCGGGAACAGCGGCGAATCGAACCACGCGCTCGTGCTCTGAAGCGGGACGAAAATGCCAAACACGCCCACCATGAGCAGCATATTGAGCAACCCGGCGCGCCGGCTGCCGCGCTGCAGGAGCATTTCCTTCATTTCCTTCTGAATGATGGTTAAGATGTCAGTAAGCATAAGAGACTCCCATCCTGTGATAACCAAACCAATCGCTTATCCGTGCCCGATCACTCTTTGACCAGCGCCAGGAACACTTCCTCCAGGCTGGCCTTGCCCTTGCGCACCTCATCAATTTGAACGCCGTGCGCCACAAGGATCTGCACCAGCGGCGCGGTATCGACCTCGCCTGCCAACTCCAGCACCAGGTGCTGGTTTTCCTGGCTGACGGCTTTGACTTCCGGCCGTTGGCGCAGCGCTGCCAACACGCCCTCGGTGAAGCCGCGCCCGACGATCTCCAAGCGCCCCCCGCCCTGGCGCAGGCGCAGTTCATCCGGCGAGCCAATGCTGATCAGTTTCCCCTGATGAATG
>JAPKMQ010000147.1 GCA_026645875.1 Longilinea sp. | reverse complement strand
GAGAAACCGGCCATGGTGGTCACCGGGATCATTGCGTTGGGGCGGGCATGCTTGTTGATGACTGTCTTTTCTGCCAGACCCTTGGCGCGCGCAGTGACGACATATTCCTGGCGCAGGGTTTCCAGCATCGAGGAACGCGTTACGCGCACAAAGGTGGCCCAGTTGATGTAGGAGAGGGTGATGATCGGCAAAATCATGTGCTTGAGCGCATCCCAGAACACGTCCAGGCGGCCGTTCAGCAGGGCGTCTATCGTCAGCAGGTGGGTGTACTGGTTGAACTGGCCGGAGAAAATTAACTGGCTGACCCAGTCCGACATCTTGCCCGGCGGGAACCACTGCAAGTTGGCATAGAAGATCATCAGCATCAGCAGGCCAAACACAAAGGTCGGGAATGAGGTGCCCACGATGCTAAAGATGCGCGCAGCCTGATCAACCCAGCCGTTCTGGTGAACGGCCGCCTGCACCCCCAGCCAGATGCCCACCGAAAGCATTGGGAACACCGTCCACAGCGCCAGGTCCAGCGTATTGGGGAAGCGGTTCTTGATCAGCTCGATCACATCCTGCGAGGCGGTGCGGGAGTAGCCAAAGTCACCGTACAGGATGCCGCCTTTGCGCTCGCCGGTAATTTTATCCACGTGTCCAACCAACCAGCGCCAGTACTGCTCATAAAGCGGCTTGTCCAGGCCGTAGCGGGTGATAATTCCTTGAATCTGTTTGTCGTTCTTGGGAAAATCGCGCACATACAGGGCCGAGCGTTCCACCGGCCCCAGCGTCTGGATCATGGCGAAGATGATCACGGTGACGCCAAATAACAGGACCGGGATGAGCAGCAGGCGGCGGATAATATAATTGGTCATCGACACACCTCAACTGGGGATTTTGCCGTTCGGAATGGATTGAAATCCAAAGCTTTTTTCAATCCATTCAAAAGAGCAAAATTCGGGGGGAGTGCCTGCGGGGACGGGTGAGGTCCCCGCAGGCTCATTTTCAAAAGCGGTTACGCGATTCTATTCAATCAAGAAGTTGAACAGAATGACGTCCTGCTGCAGGCCCGGGCGGCCGATGTACAGGCGCAGCGGCTGATCCAGACCAGTCTCGCCAGCACCGCAAGCGGTGAAGGCAGCCTGACCGAGCTGGTTCGAGTCGTACTTGCACACGGCCACTTCGTCGCCGTAAGCATTGGTGGCGGGATCGTAGACGCGCATCACACCCACGAACGGATCCACCTGCGGCCGATTCTCGACGGAGACGTCGATGCTGTCGGCGTCACCAGCCTGGAGCATGGCGAAGCGGGTACCGAATTCAGGGATGATCTTGAAGGTCACGCGGTCCAACTTGGCGGCTTCGCCCCAGTAACCATCGAACTTGGTCAGGACGATTTCTTCGCCAGGGGTCCAGTGATCCAGCTTGAAGGCGCCAGTGCCATTGGCGATCGCCGAGAAGGGATCGTCAGCGGAGACCATGCCGTAGAAGTTCTGCCAGGTGTCGCAGGAGCCGTCCCAACCACCGTTGGCCTGCACCCACTGCATGTCCATGATGGAACCCCAGCCGTTCGCAATCGTCGGCAGGAAGGGGCCCCAGGGCTGGGCGAGGGTCATGGTGACGGTGCCAGCGGCGTCATCGGCCACGATGGCGGCCTTGACGGTTTCGCAGGCTTTAACCAGCTTGGCAGGATCGTTGGCGGCCAGGGCTTCGCGGTCGTCAGCGGAAGCGCCTTCGTCCACGAGCATGGTGATGTCATCCATGCCAACGCCCAGGAAGGGTTCGGCCAGCAGCCACTGCGGGGAGGAATATCCACCCTGCAGCAGACCACGCTGGAACGAGTAGGCCACGTCGGACGGGGTCAGATCGCCGCCTTCATGGAACTTCACGCCCTGGCGGATCTGGAAGGTCCAAACCTTGCCGTCATCGGAGACGGAATAGGATTCGGCCAACTGCGGGACGAACTTGTCGGTGGCAGCGCCATCGTAGAACACGAGGGTTTCGTAGACGTTCTGGAGGATCTCACCGCTGGAGGTGTCATAGGCCAGCGCCGGATCAAACGTATCGGCATCGCCGATGGTGGCATCCACGTAGGAGGTCGGATCCTTGGCGGCAGCGGACTTCGAGATGGTGCGGAAGTAGTTGCCGGAGAAGATCGGGTTCATAATGCGGCCTTCCACCCAGGACTGTTCGTAACCGTGGGAGGTGGCCAGCACAATCGGAATGCCAGGAGCATAGTCGTAGTACTTCTGGTTGAACTGCTTGTAGACTTCGTTACGGGCAGCCGGGTCAACCAGGCTCACGCCTTCGTCCAGCAGGGTCTTGAATTCAGCCTTCATGTCAGCGGGCATGTTCTGGCGGGCGCCATACGTGCCGGTGGTGTAGGGCTGATACCAGTTGTGAGCGTCGTGGATGTCTTCCAACCAGCCGGCGGTCATGATCGGGATCTTGTGGGCGCGCTGAGCAGCCAGGTAGGCCGGCCAGGGCAGACCAAGGACTTCGACCACGAACTTCTCATTGACAGCGGCCAGGTTGGCCTGCATGATTTCGGCCATGATCTGGCGGGTGGTGTTGCCGGTGTTGTAGAGCATCTGAACGCGGAAGCCCATTTCCCAGACATCGTCGGGGTCTTCGCCAGCGGCGACGCCGTCTTTATCGACATCGGCCAGTTGGAATTCCTCGGCGCATTTGTCCAGGTCCATGCTGTAGAAGGGAGCTTCGGGATCGAAACCGGGCATACCAGGCAGAGACAGCACCTTGGACTGCACAGCTTCGCCCTTGTACACGTCATTGATGACGGTGTCCCAGTCAAAGCAGTAGGCAAACGCACGGCGGATGTGAACATCGGCAAAGAAATCAGCAGGAACGCCGTTGCCGTCGAGCTTGTTCGAGCCCAGATACGGGTTCAGGACAACTTCCTCAGCGGGCGCGGCCTCGGTGGGAGCTTCAGCCGGCGCGGCTTCGGTGGGCTGTTCCACCACAGCAGGGGGCTGGGTCGCGACGGCAGTCGGCGCGGCACAGGCGGTCAGGACCATGCTGAGGACCATCAAAACGCCTAACACTTGCATCAACTTACGCATTGTTTCTCCTCCTTGAGAGAAATGTGGTTGAGAAAAACGGTGATCGGGATACTAGCAAACGGATCAACCAACTGCGGGAATTACATCACCTCCTTCTCAGTGTGAATTTTCCTAAACTTTGTGACAGGCTACGTAGTGGTTTGGACCAACTTCACGCCATTCGGGTTGCTTTTCAGCACAGATCGGCCCGGCGATGGGGCAGCGCGTGCGGAAGCGGCAGCCGGAGGGCGGATTGACCGGCGAAGGCACGTCACCTTCCAGTACCTGGCGGCGGCGCGCGGCGCTGAAGACCGGGTCGGCGATGGGAATGGCCGACAGCAGCGCCTGGGTGTACGGATGCAGCGGATTGCGATACAGCTCATTGCGGTCGGTCAACTCGACGATGATCCCCAGGTACATCACGGCCACGCGGTCGCTGATGTGGCGCACCATGGAAAGATCGTGGGCAATGAACAGGTAGGTCAGGCCGAATTCGGCCTGCAGCTCTTCCAGCAGGTTGACCACCTGGGCCTGAATGGACACATCCAGCGCCGAAATCGGTTCGTCGCAGACGATGAACGAGGGGTTCATGGCCAGGGCGCGGGCGATGCCGATGCGCTGGCGCTGGCCGCCGGAGAATTCGTGCGGATAGCGGCCAATGTAATCCGGGTTGAGCCGCACCAGCTTGAGCAGATCGGCCACGCGCTCGTCAATCTGCTTGCCGCTGGCTATGCCAAACGACACCAGCGGCTCGCCGATGATGTCGCGCACGGTCATGCGCGGGTTGAGGCTGGCATATGGATCCTGAAAAATCATCTGCATTTCGCGGCGCATCAGGCGCATCTGTTCGCTTTTCAAACCGGTCAGCTCGGTGTCCTTAAAATACACCTTCCCGGCGGTGGGTTTGTAGAGCTGCAAAATGGTGCGGCCCGTGGTCGACTTGCCGCAACCCGATTCGCCCACCAGACCGAGCGTCTCACCCTTTTTCACCTGGAAGGAAACCCCGTCCACCGCATGAACCGCGCCTACCCGACGGCGAATGACGCCCCGGTAAATCGGGAAGTGCATCTTCAAATTATCAACGGTAACGATCGCGTCGGTATTAGTCATGCGTGCTTACTCCCGTTCGTGGTATCGGCATAACAGGCAACGCGGTGATTGGGGTTGAGCGATTCAAGCACCGGGTTTTCGTTCCAGCAGCGTTCCATCACCCAGGCACAGCGCGGCGCAAACGGGCAGGAGGTGGGCTTTCGATACAGCACCGGCGGCATGCCTTCGATGGAATACAACTTGGTGCGCGATTCTTCATGGATCTTCGGCAGGCTGCCAATGAGGCCCAATGTGTAGGGATGGCGCGGATTGGCGTACAGTTCCTTGACTTCGGCCTCTTCAATAATGAAGCCGCCGTACATGACGATCACGCGCTGCGCCAGACCAGCCACCACGCCCAGGTCGTGCGTGATCCAGATGATGGCCATGCCCAGTTCTTCACGCAGCCGCTTGACCAACTCCACAATTTGCGCCTGGATGGTCACATCCAACGCCGTGGTGGGTTCGTCAGCGATCAGAATCTGTGGGTTGCATGACAGTGCCATGGCGATCATCACGCGCTGGCGCATGCCGCCGGAATACTGGTGCGGGTAATCCTTCAGGCGCTCTTCGGCGCGCGGGATGCCCACCAGGCCCAGCAGCTCGACGGAGCGCTTGTTGGCCTGCTCCTTGGTCATGTTCAGGTGCAGCATGAGCGGCTCGGCAAGCTGGTCGCCAATCGTCATCACCGGGTTCAACGAGGTCATCGGGTCCTGGAAGACCATGCTGATCTGACCACCACGTACAGCGCGAATATCCTCGGAGTTGAGCTGCAGCAAATCCTTCCCGTGGAACATGGCCTTGCCAGCAACAATCTTGCCGGGAGGGCATTGCACCAGGCGCATCACGGAAAGCATGGTGACGCTCTTACCGCAGCCGCTTTCACCAACCACGCCCAGCGTTTCCCCTTCAGCCAGATCGAAGGAAACACCATTGACCGCATGGACAATGCCTTCCGGAGTCTTGAATTGTGTTTCAAGGTCTTGCACGCTTAACAGGTGGTCTACCATCTACACATCCTCATTGAATAGGTATGAAGTTTGTAAGAAGTTTTTCGGGGGGATTTGTTCGATTTACAGCCCATATAGTTTACAACAAAAACCATCCAAAGGCCAATGATATTTTGCCATAAAAATGGTATTTTTGTAAACACTTAACCATGAATAATCTCATTAATCAAAGCATTAATCGGAGCATTCCGCGCGGCTCAGATGCCGGCAAAGCGCAATTGGTCCAGCGGCAGCCCGGAAATCTTGCACATGGTCGGCTGGTTGTAGATCACCGTGCAGCGCACCCATTTACCGGAGAAATCCACCAGGATTTCCATCTGGCCCAGCGTGCGGTCGTACCCCGTCAGAATCAGGCTGCGCGGCCGGTCGATCACGCCGTACAGGTCCTTCACCACCGACAAACGCTGCTGGCGGACCACCACCGGCGGCAACTCGGTACCTTCATTGTCAATCGCGAACTGGATCAATTTATCCATGGCGATGATGGGTGTGCGGAAATTCTTGGTCACCAGGTCATCGGCCGAAACGCCGGCAAAGCCGAACAGCGCCAGGCTGATCAGCAACGGCGACAGCAGCGCCAGACTGCCCTGCCCCAGCATGGATTGATCGATCAGGTGGATTTCCAGCAGCCCGCACAGGATGGAAACGAAAGCGACCACTACAAAGGTGAACGCCCAGTATTGGATCTCCCGGTCCAGCGCGGGATAATGGATCAGGTCGCTGATGCGTGGGTCGAAGACCTCAAACAGGCGCGGCGAGAACTGCAGTTGCAGCCACATCACCAGCCAGGTGAAAAATCCCGCCAGCGCCAGCCAGAACAAAATGGCGGCCCACACCTTGCCCAGGCGAATCGAGAGCCAGCCTGCCAGCCCGCCGGCCAGCACGCACAGCACCAGCCCGGGTAGAAATTTGGCCAGCGGCCAGGCGACGTGCGCCTGCGCCAGTTGCAGCGCGTCTACGCCCCAGGCCATCACGGCAAAAGCGAAGCCCGCAATGCTACCAAATAAGAGGCCTCGTCCGTGTTTTCGCTTCTCGAATTGGGTATCCATACGCTGGTGATCCAGTAATCAATCCGCTGCGCGGCAGCGGGTGGCTCATTCCGTCTTAATTCAATGAAGGTGTGAAGGGGACTTTCTTTAATATACCATAAAAATGGTCTGTTTTTTTATTCCGGCCGTGCTCGGGTGAAAAGACTGGCCAGGGTGTAACGCCGCTGCAACCCATCCAAGGTACAGACGATGGTCAAACCGCATTCGTTCCCCCTGCGGCACGAATATCGGCCAGGAATGATGGATTAACCAACCAGCGATATAATTTGATAGAGGATTAGAAACATGGAAGCAATTGGCATCAGCACCGGATATCTGGTTAGCGCCATCTTCAGCCTGCTCATATTGACGGTCTGGATCGTCCTGGTAGTTTACGCCCTGTTCGCGCTGCGAAAACGATCTCTGCCGTCCACCGCCGCGGCCATCTGGACGGCGATGATCGTCTGCATTCCCGTGTTTGGCGCGCTTGCTTTTTTGATTGTCAAGCCTGAGAATACCCGTCTGGAGTAAAAAAAACCGCGTCACGCAGCCCGCAGCCGCGCGCCGATGCCCGGGCGGTCTGGCACGCTCACCCGGGCGCGGGCGTCATAGCGCAGCCCATCGAAAGGATCGTTGCTGATCAACATGGGCGTATCCAGGTCCACCCAATCGGCCAGGCCCATCAGGTGTGCCATGGCGGTGACGCCCAGCGAGGTTTCGACCATGCAGCCCAGCATCACGCGCATACCCAGCCCGCGGGCGCGCCGCAATGCCGCCAGCACCGGTGACAGGCCGCCCAGCTTCATCAACTTCAGGTTCACCGCCCGCACGCCGGCCTGGTTCAGTCGCTCCACGTCCGCCGGGGTCTGCACTGACTCATCCGCCACCACCGGCAGCGCGGTGCGCGCCTGCAGGCGGCCCAGGCCGTCGATTTCATTCTTCGCCAGCGGCTGCTCCACAAACTCAACCCCCAGGCGTTCCAATTCCTCCAGGTAGCGCATCGCATCGGCTTCGTTCCAGCCGGCGTTGGCATCCACGCCCAGCGCCGCATCCGGCCGGGCGGCACGCACGGCCGCCACGCGGGCCATATCCAGGCCGTCGCCGCCCATTTTGATCTTGAACAGGGAATACTTGG
>JAPKMQ010000146.1 GCA_026645875.1 Longilinea sp. | reverse complement strand
ACTGGCCATGCAACGAATGGGTCTGACTGAGGATGAGGTCGTCGTGCTGGAAGATTCGCCGAATGGCATTCGGGCGGCCAAAGCTGCCGGTTTGATCTGCGTAGCTTACCCGAATGAAATCTCCCAACATCTCGACCTGACGCAGGCGGATCTGATCCTGCCTGTGCTGGATCCAATCGAGTTTTTTGAGCTCCTGCGCAGAGGCCTCAAACCAGATGGACAGACGGGGTAACAAGTCGCGGTACCGCGCGCACTTCGTTGTGATATACTATCACATCCAAGGTCTAACCTTACCGGACGCGAGCCGATGCAGACTTCATTTATCGATGGATTAATGCAATCGCTGCCCGATTCTTATTCAGTCGTGGATCGGGAACTCATCCAACGCGCCTATTACTTTGCTGAAAAGGCTCACGCCACCCAGAAACGGGCCTCCGGCGAGCCCTACATCACCCATTGTGTGGCGGTAGCGACCATCCTTGTGGATATGCGCGTTCCCCCGGCTGTGGTTGCAGCCGGGCTTTTGCACGATACCGTCGAAGATACCGAAGTGACGCTCGTTGACGTTCGCCGCGAGTTTGGCGAAGAAGTGGCCAAGCTGGTTGATGGCGTGACGAAATTGACCAACCTGCCGCGTGTCTCCCGCGCCGATCAACATGAAAGCGTCCTTGAAGCCGAGGCGGTACCCGCCAACGCCTCATCCGAAGCTGCCGCGGCGCAGGCTGCTGCGCTGGAAGCCGCCGCGTTGCGAAGCCGCAAACGCGACCTGTCAAACGAAACCCTGCGAAAAGTCTTCCTTGCCATGGGCGAGGATGTGCGCGTTGTTTTAATCAAGCTGGCCGACCGGCTGCACAATATGCGCACCCTGGGCTACATGCCCGAAAGCAAGCGCTTTCGTATCGCGCGCGAAACCCTAGATATCTTCGCGCCGCTGGCGAACCGGCTGGGCATCTGGCAGGTGAAATGGGAGTTGGAGGATCTCGGCTTCCGCTACACCAATCCGGAAAAGTACAAAGAAATCGCGGAGAACCTGGCTGAACGCCGCGTGGACCGCGAGAAGCAAATCGATCAAATCACCGCCAAGCTGGCCAAGCTTTTAGATGAACACAAGATTCGAGCGGAGATTTCCGGCCGTCCCAAGCATATCTATTCGATCTATCACAAGATGATGGACCGGGGCAAGGCCTTTGACATGGTGCTTGACCTGCGCGGTGTTCGTTTGCTGGTGCCGGATGTGCCTGCCTGTTATTCAGCCCTGGGCGTCATTCACACCCATTGGCGCCCCATCCCACATGAATTTGATGACTACATCGCCGCACCCAAGGACAACTTTTACCAATCCTTGCACACCGCAGTAATTTACGACGACGGCAAGCCGCTTGAGGTGCAAATCCGCACCTCTGAAATGCATCAGAACGCCGAATACGGTATCGCCGCCCACTGGCGTTATAAGGAAAAGAAGTCCGGCAAGGACGATATTTACGAGCAGCGCATCAGTTGGTTGCGCCGCTTGATGGAATGGCGACAGGAAGTCGAGGACGCGGCCGAGTTCGTCGACGGCATGAAGACGGACGTGTTCCAGGATCGCGTCTACGTTTTCACCCCTCGTGGCGATATCATCGATCTGCCGGCGGGATCTACGCCAATTGATTTTGCCTATCATGTGCACACCGAAATTGGCAACCGCTGCCGCGGCGCGAAAATTAACGGCAAACTGGTCAACCTGGATTATGTACTCAAAACCGGTGACCAGGTTGAGGTGCTGACTGCCAAACAGGGCGGCCCCAGCCGCGATTGGCTGAACTCCAACCTGGGGCTGGTCAGAACGCAGCGAGCCCGCAGCAAAATTCGCCAGTGGTTCAAAGATCAAGACCGCGAGCAGAACCTTGCCCAGGGCAAGGCTATCCTGGAGCGCGAACTTCGCCGGCTTGGCATGGGCGATATCGACCTTGACCGCTTCGCGAAACAACTTGAGTTCAAAAACGCCGAAGATTTGCACGTAGCCCTCGGCTGCGGAGATATCTCGCTCGGGCGCATCATGAACCGGCTGAGCGAACTGGACAGCGAAAAGCACGAGTTCGACCTGCTCCCTGAAACCCACCCCATCAGCGAATCACTGATCGGCGGTAACGGGGTCAATGTGCTGGGTCTCAAGGGTATTCTCACCACAATCGCGCACTGCTGCAATCCCGCGCCAGGCGATGAGATCATCGGGTACGTCACGCGCGGCCGCGGCGCGACCATCCACCGCCTGGATTGCCCCAACATCCTGCGTCTCACGGATCGCGAGCGGCTGGTGAAAGTATCCTGGGGTGAAGTTAAAAAAACCTATCCGATCACCATTGAGATCAAAGCATACGACCGCCAGGGCTTGATGGGCGACATCTCCGCCATTCTTGGAAACGAAGGCATCAATTTGATCGATATTGCCATCAAACTGGCGCACAACCTTGCCACAATCAAGCTCGTCATTGAGGTGGGCGATATCACACAGCTCAGCCGGACCCTGACGCGAATTGAAAATTTACCGAATGTTATGGAAGCACATCGCCTCAAACCTGGCTAGTCAGGAGAACGCTTTGACGTCTCTTCTTTCGGTCAAACAAGCCCAAACCATCCTCCTGGACGCCATCCAACCCCTGGAAGTCGAGCCGGTCGCGCTGCGATCGGCACGCAACCGCGTCCTGGGCGAAGCATTGCATGCCACGTACGATATGCCGTTTTTTACCAATTCAAGCGTTGACGGTTTTGCGGTTCAGGCAGGTGATACCGCCCAGGCAAGCCTTGAGACACCGGTGGAGTTGGTTGTGGTTGCAGATATCCCGGCCGGCAGCCAGCCCGTTGTCACCATTCGCCAGGGCCAGGCAGCCCGCATCATGACCGGCGCACCGTTGCCACAGGGCGCGGATGCCGTGGTCATGGTGGAAGCCACCGATCATTACCACCGCGATGAGGAACTGCCCGTGCGAAAACGCGTGCGGATTCACGAACCGGTCAATTCGGGAGATTCAATCCGTCCGCGCGGGCAGGATGTCCAGGCTGGCGCACTGCTCCTGTCCGCCGGGCACGCATTGCGCCCACAGGATCTCGGCTTGCTGGCTTCTCAGGGGTATGCGACCGTGCCTGTGTTCCGTCGTCCAAAAATCGCCCTGCTTTCCAGCGGTGACGAGCTGCTCGACCCATCGCAACCCATTTCCCCGGGAAAAATCTACGACGCAAACTCATCTATGCTCTCTGCGTTGCTCGAAGACTGCGGCGCAGAGGTGATCTCCGCTGGCTTTGTCCGCGACGATGAGGACGCGACCCGGAGCAAGCTGGATGATTTTTCGGCAGCCGGAGTCGATTTGCTGATCACATCCGCGGGCGTGAGTGTTGGCGCGTTTGATTTCATCCGCAAAGTCATCACCCAAAACGGGGATCTGACCTTTTGGAAAGTGGACATGCGCCCCGGCAAGCCATTGGCGTTTGGCAGATACCGCGGTGTGCCAGTCGTGGGGTTGCCGGGGAATCCGGTTTCGGCATTTGTCGGTTGCCTGATTTTTGTTGTCCCCATGCTGATGAAGATGTCAGGAATAACCGACCATCAACCGCGTATGCTTCAGGCGAAATTGGTTGAGCCGGTGGAATCGGACGGCCGCGAAAGCTATCTGCGCGCAATTTTGGATGAGCAGGATGGTAAGGCCGTTGTCAGGTTGTCAGGACACCAGGGATCTGGCAATTTATTTGCATTAACCCGAGCAAATGCTTTACTGATTTTGCCCTCTGGGGTAAAATCGCTTCCTGCCGGGTATACCGTCAATGTATTCCCTTTAATGAATGGAAAGATAACCGATTACGGATGAAAACACACAAACTCTGGGTATGGAGCCTGGCCATTGCGGGTATCGGCTTTCTCGATGCGGTGTACCTTATCATTCTGAAATACACCAACAATAAAGGAATGTGCCTGCAGGGCATCGGGGATTGTTGGTCGGTGAACATCAGCCGCTATTCCATGATCGGCGGAATTCCGGTTGCCGGGTTGGGTGCCGTCGGGTTTTTGGCCATCATTGCCCTGCTGCTTCTTGAAAAACGGGGCGGCTTTTGGCAGGACCAGGGCTTGATGATCAATTTTGGGTTTTCTCTCATTGGGGTCTTATTTTCCGCTTATCTGACCTATTTGGAGATAGCGGTCATTCACGCAATTTGTCCTTTTTGTGTGCTTTCAGCAATTTGCATGTTGATCTTATTCGGGCTAAATCTGGCACGTCTTGCACCCTCGAAGACAGATGATAAATAACAGGCAGGAGGATTAAGATGCCAAAAATTCGTTGCCATTACATCGATTGCGCCTTCCTTGATGAAGGCTATTGCAGCGCAGCCATGGTCGAGCTGGACCCGGATGCAGGCTGCAAGACCTACTCTCCCACCGCAGAAGCTGTTGACGACAACGACTGGGAAGAGGAAGAAGAAGAAGAATTGGAAGAATGGGAAGAACTAGAAGACGAAGACGAAGATGATGATGACGATGTCTGGATGGATGACGAGGAAGAGACTACTTATCAATAACCTCCCCGTGCCTGTTTACGTTGAATTCAACGCTGAGCTGAGGCTCCATATCTTTCAACCCCGGTATTGCCGGGGTTGAGGTTTTCTAGAAAACGTGCAGTATGACCCATCCATCGCGCAACGATTTCAAGCACAACGTCCTGGTCAACCTGGTCGATGGCGGCTTTTTTGGGCTGGCGATTGGGCTTGCCAGTTTCACCACCATCCTGCCGCTGTTCGTCTCCACCATGACCGAATCGGCCACCTTGATCGGGCTGGTTCCTGCCATCCACAATATGGGCTGGCTGCTTCCCCAGCTCTTTACATCCAAAAAAATTAGCCGGATGGCAGTTCTGAAGCCGTTTGTCTTGCTCAACACCATCAACGAGCGGGTGCCTTTCCTGTTCCTGGCATTGATCGCCTGGACGTTGCCCGAAATTGGCACGACCGCCGGATTGATCCTGACCTTCCTGGCGTTAGTTTGGCAGGGGATGGGCTCGGGGCTGGCCGCCAACGCCTGGCAAAATATGATTGGCAAAGTGATCCCGCCAGATTTTCTGGCTACCTTTTTTGGGCTGCAATCCGCTGTGGCCAACCTCTTATCCAGCCTGGGAGCCTTTACCGCCGGGTTCATCCTGGATCGCAATCCAGGACCGCAAGGATTTACATTTTCGTTTCTAGCTGCTTTCACGTTCATGGTGATCAGTTGGACCTTCCTGAAGCAAACACGCGAAATGCCCACGCAGCGACAGGATGGACAGGCACCCCAGGCTCCGTTGTGGAAAACCATCCGCGAAATCTTTTCCAACAATCGGCCATTCATTTGGTTTCTCACCAGCCGACTGCTTTATTACCTGGGCATGATGGCCTTTGCGTTTTTCATCGTATATGCCGTGCGGAAGCTCGGCATGAACGAGATCGAAGCAGGCATCCTGACCTCTGTTTTGCTCATCACACAGATGGCCGCCAACATCACTCTGGGAAGACTGGCGGACAAGTGGAGCCGGAAAGGCGTCATCGAACTGGGTGCGGTTGCAAGCGTGGCAAGCTGCCTGCTGGCCTGGCTGGCGCCAAACGCAGCCTGGTTCTACCCGGTCATCATTCTCGAAGGTATCGCCAATACCGCTTTTTGGACAATTGGTTTCCCGATCCTGCTCGAGTTCGGTTCGGATGAACAACGTCCCATGTTCGTTGGGTTGGGCAACACGCTTGTCGCGCCAGTTGCCATTCTATCACCCATCCTGGGCGGCTGGTTGGCCGACTATGTCAGCTATCCGGTCGCTTTTCTTATCAGCGGCATTTTTGGCATGGCAGCGGTGCTGATCCTGCACTTCTTCGTCACCGATCCAAAATCGCGTCAAAAATCCGCGCAACCGGTCAACTAAAAAAATGGAGCCTGAAATCTCCAGGCTCCACGCATCAAAACCTAACTTTTCATCAGGCGGGCTTATCCTTTACCGGTTTGTTCGATTTTTCCCCAGGTGTCGCGAAGCCCGACGGTCCGGTTGAAAACCAACCTGCCCTCCGCCGAATCGGGGTCGACGCAAAAATAACCGGTCCGCTCAAACTGAAAATGCTCGCCAGGTTTTGCGTCCAGCAAGGCCGGCTCAACATAGCACGGATCCAACACCTGCAGAGAATTGGGGTTGATGATGGCGTCCAGGTCGCCGTCATCCGGTCGCTCTGTGGTAAACAACTGGTCGTACAGGCGCACCTCCACAGGCAGGGCGTGTTCCGCCGCCACCCAATGGATGGTTGATTTCACCTTTCGTCCATCCGGCGTATTGCCACCGCGCGTATCAGGATCATACGTGCAGTGAACTTCCACCACGTTTCCGGCCTCATCCTTGACCACGCTGGTGCATTTCACAAGGTAGGCATAACGCAGCCGGACCTCATTCCCCGGGAAAAGCCGGAAATATTTAGGGGGAGGCGTCTCTCGGAAATCATCCTGTTCGATGTAAAGCACCCGAGAAAAAGGCACCTTTCGCGTGCCGACCGATGGATCCTCGGGGTTGTTGACCGCCTCCATCTCCTCCACCAGGTCGACCGGGTAATTGTCGATGACCAGCTTGAGCGGATTCAGCACAGCCATACGGCGCAGGGCTATCTTATTCAAATGGTCGCGCATCACTGCCTCAAACTGCGCCATTTCCACCCAGCTATCGTTCTTCGTCTCACCCAGTCCGGTGACAAAATCGATAATCGCGCTGGGCGGCACGCCGCGCCGGCGCAAGCCGCGTAAGGTAGTCAGACGGGGATCGTCCCATCCGCGCACCACGCCGGTTTCGACCAGCTTGCGAAGTTTACGCTTGCTCATCATTGCATAGGTCAAGTTGAGCCGTGAAAATTCAATCTGCCGGCTGGGAAAGGCTTCCATTTTTTCAAGGAACCATTCATACAGCGGCCGATGAATGATGTATTCGTTGGAACAAAGCGAGTGCGTGATGCCTTCCATTGAATCGTTCTGGCCGTGCGACCAGTCATACATCGGATAAATGTGCCACTTGTTGCCGGTGCGGTGGTGCGTAACATTCATGATGCGGTACATGACCGGATCGCGCAGCAGGATGTTCGGGTTTTGCATGTCGATCTTCGCGCGCAAAACGCGGCTGCCTTCCTCGAACTCGCCGTTTTTCATCCGCTCAAGCAGGTCGAGGTTTTCTTCCATCGAGCGGTCGCGGTAAGGCGAATCCACGCCGGGCTTCAACGCGGACGCGGTCTCGCTCCATTTCGTCCCCTTGGGAAGCGTGCCGCGGGCAGCGCTCATTTCCTCCTGGG
>JAPKMQ010000145.1 GCA_026645875.1 Longilinea sp. | reverse complement strand
GTGATTTCCATCGGTGTCCGAACCGCTGCTGGCGGTGGTGTTGGCGCGCCTTCTCGGAGTGGGCCTGTTTCCAGGTAGTTTCTAGAGCCTCTAGAGCGACCACGGGCAACTCCAAAAGCCCGTGGTCCTTTTTTTGAAGCAGGGTAACCCCCGAGGACCACAGCAATTATGTGGTCCTTTTTTATTGTTATTCTAAAAACTCAAAAGCAGGATGGGATGGACAAATGGATGGAAAACTGGCCGATTCTTGGACCGCAACATTCAAATCAGATCCAATGGGAGAGGGAATAATGAATTTCGCCACGCAGCTTTTTGAAAGTGAGCATTTGATCCTGGCAGCCTATGATCCGGAAACGGATGCTGCCATCGAAGCCGGCTTTACACGCAACCTGGATTATGCCGGTTCGATGAGTCGCGACGGCATTCCGCATCCATTGACCTCCTTCGAGGTCAAGAAAATGCGGGAAGAAGCACTCAAAGAATCCGAAGAAAAGGAGAGTTCGCTGCTTTTTGCGATCCGCTCCAAAGAGGACAACCGTTTCATGGGTGTGTTGGCTTTCCCGTGGATTTCCTGGAGCAACCGCATTGGGGGCTTTACGCTCAACTTTGGCAGGGAAGCGGAGGATGCGGTGTATTTCGAGGAAGCCTTGGATATGACGTTGCGGTATGCATTCGAGGAAATGTCGCTTTTTCATACCCACATCTGGTTGGGCAGCCAGGATGATGCCCGGTTGGCCCGGCTGATCCGGGCTGGCATGAGCGTGGAGGTCCGGCAGCGGCAGATGGTTTATCGAAACGGGCGCCTTTGGGACCGCCTGTCGGTTGGGATTACTCAGGATGATTGGCTGCGCAAGAATTTGGAGGACTAGGTCATGGAAAATCAGGATGTGTTCACGGGAAAACTGGTCCGGCTGGTGGCCGCAGATCTCGAGACGGACAGCAAATTACTGGCTGAATGGGACCGCGATAGCGAATACCAGCGGCTATTAAATTCGGAGCGCGCAGTGCGCTTTAACGCCAAGCAAACGCAAACCTTCTTCGAGAAGGAAATCGGGACAATGCACTTTTTCATGATCCAAAAGCTGGACGATGACCGCAAGATCGGCATGGTGGACCTGGCCGGGTTTAACTGGCAGGTTGGCAATGCCTGGGTTGGCATCGGAATTGGAGAGCGCGCGTACTGGGGCAAGGGCTACGGCACCGATGCCATGCGCATCCTACTGCGCTATGCCTTTACCGAGCTGAACCTGAACCGTGTCACGCTGAACGTGTTTGAAATCAATCAGCGCGGGTTGCGGTCTTACCAAAAGGCGGGCTTTCGTGAAGAAGGCAGAGAGCCAAAGGCCTTGTTAAAAGCGGGCACGCGCTATGATCTGATCTATATGGGCATATTGCGCAGCGAGTGGGAGGCCATGCAATTCGGCTCACTGCAGGAAGGAAGTGCACAATGACAACAACGAAAGTAACCGAATGGGTTGAACGCGCCATGACGCTGGCGGATGTACAGGAGGTCACCGATCTATTTAATCAGGCCTCCCTGGCGGATCTGGGCTTGCTGGATACTGATTTTGATGAAATGGATACCCACTTCCGCACGCCTGGGATGGACCTGTCCATGGATACGTTGTTGATCGAAACCAGTCAAGGTCAGGCCGTTGCCTTTGCCGAGGTGTGGGATGTGCGCGAACCGCGAATCCGCGCCTGGTGCTGGGTCACCGTGCATCCGGATTATCGCGGGCAGGGATTGGAGCAGCGCCTGATTGATTGGATCGAAGAGCGCGGCCAATGGGGCTTGCAGCGGGTGCCGGATGGGTTGCGGGTGTGCTACGTGACCAACATGCCGGAGGCCAACCAGTCCGACAATCGAGCGTTTGCGGAGGCTGGCTGGGCATGGGTGCGGCAGACCCGGGTGATGCGCATTGAAATGAATGAGGCACCGCCCCAGCCCGTTCTGCCACCTTCCATTGAAATTCGCGCGGTCAAACCCGGTGAAGAAATGCCGGTGCTTCAGGCAATGCAGGAATCCTTCCTGGATCATTGGGGCGGCGTTGACGAACCGTTTGACGTCTACTACGAACGCATGATGGAATATGTCAGGCACACCAAAGACTTCGACTACAGCCTGTGGTTTGCCGCGTATGAAGGAGGCCAGGTGTGCGGCACGGCGATGAACATGCCCAAAACGCAAGAGGATGAGGGCATGGGTTGGGTGAATACCCTGGGCGTGCGGCGGCCCTGGCGCAAACAAGGTGTTGGCCTGGCGCTGCTGCAGCACACATTTGGTGAGTTTTACCGGCGGGGAACGCAGAGGGTCGGGCTGGGCGTGGATGCCAGCAGCCTGACCGGGGCTACGCGCCTATATGAGCGGGCCGGCATGCAGATCTTGCGGGCTTACAACGTGTATGAAAAAGAAATCAGGGCCGGGCAGGACCTTGCGACCCGCTCGATCGAGGCGTAGCCTCAGTGCGACCGTCCGCCTGATGACCCCGAAATTGGAGGATCGAATGTTTGCTTACACGATGAATAATAATCCTCCTGTCCGCGCAATCATCTGGGATTTGGACGGGATGGTGATCCGGATTAATGCGAAAGACGGAGAAATGGCTGTGGCGGACTTGGAGGCGTTGGTGCGGTTTATTTTGGCTTTGTGCCAGGATTACAACACGACCATTTTGGGCCGGCAGTCAGCGATGAACGCTGTGCCATTTGCCCGATTTGAAGAATTGTTTTTACCGATGAAGGAATGGCGTCATGACGATTACTTATCCGTGGTGCACCGGCTGGAAGCATTGCCAGAGCGTGCGGTTGTGATTGCGATTGACCCGCTTCGTTTGAGCGAAGCTAACCGACTGGGTTTTTTAACCATAGTGTTTCAAAATCCGCGCCAGGCAGTCAGTGAATTGCTGCCCATGCTGGCCGAGCCGCTGGCAGTTTGAAATTGAGAGGATTAAACCAAGGACAGGGTGGTAAACACCACCCTGTCCTTGGTTATTAAAAACAAGGATTAATCGCAATACGCACACTGGTGAGTTTGAGCGGCGACGATTGCCTGGTCGGAACTCCAAAAGAAATTCTGCTCGCCAATGTCATCAATCAAATTGCCCCGCCGCATCATTTGCATGACGTTCTCATGGACGCCGGCAAACATCACCACGGCATTCCGTTTATGCATCCGTTCACTCAATTGCTTCAATGATTCGAGTCCGGATGTGTCAATCATCGGAACCCCACGCATGGAGAGGATTAGCGCATGCGTGTCCCCTAAATTATCAAATGCTTCGTGAAAGTGACCAGTGGCAGCGAAGAAAAGCGGTCCGGTCAGGAACGCGACCCGAACATGGTCGCAAGAGTCTAAATTTTCAATACCGCGGGTTCGCAATTTTTCCGGGTCAACCTGTTGTACATCGATGGAAATCCCCGAAATTTTGTTTAAGAAAATCAATGCTGATAAGCCGGCACCGATCAGAATTGCCTGGGTTAAATCAAGCGTGATGGTGGCCAGCATGGTGATCAGGAAGGTGATTGTGGCTGTTTTGAAGTGGCGGCGAAACATAAAGCGAATTCCTTCCCATTCATTCATTCGCCAGGCCGTCACCATTAATACTCCTGCCAGTGCAGCCAAGGGAACCTTGGCAATGACGCCGGAGAGCAGAACCATGGAAACAAGAATCCCGATTGCATGGATGAAGCTGACCATGCGAGTTTGTCCGCCCGATTTGATGCCAACGCTTGCCCGCGCTATCGCAGCTGTAGCAGGAACACCGCCAAAAAACGGAATGACAATATTTCCAATTCCCTGGGCGATGAGTTCCTGGTTGGCTTGCATCCGGATTCCCGTCATATTGGCAGCCACCGCACCGCTTAAAAGGCTTTCCACTGCGCCAAGCGCAGTGATGGTAAAAGCAGGCGCAAGAAATTCAGTCATATTTGACCAGGGGATGTTGGCGACTGTCAAACGGTCGGCCAGCAAAAGCGACCGGGGTATCTCGCCGATGACGGCAACCGGCCACTTTAACAACGCGTTGAGTGCTGTCGCCAGGATGATGCCTAACAACGATGAGGGAAAACGGGCACTCCATTTTTTTGGCCAAAACACCATCGTCATGATTACGACCAGGCCCAAGATCAATGTATGGAGGTCTGGCGTATATCCGCCCTTGAAATAGCCAGTAAATTTAAATAGAGCAGCTTCCGTTCCTGGCGTTTTGATACCGAGCAAGTTATCGATTTGACCGATAAAAATGATGAGTGCAATGCCGGATGTAAACCCAGTAATGACTGGAGAAGGAATAAAGGCAATAAATCGCCCTAGTCGTGCCAGGCCAATTACCAACAGCATCACGCCTGCAAGCAACCCTGCCATCCATAAACCGGGTAGACCATATCGTTGCGCAACCATAATTAATACAGCACTCATCGCGCCCGTTGGACCGGAAATTTGGTAAGGTGCGCCGGAAAAAGCACCGATCACCAATCCGGAAATGACAGCAGTGACCAGACCAGCAGAGGCACTGGCCCCTGAGGATACGCCAAAAGCCAGCGCGAGCGGTAAAGCAACCGCTGCGACGGTGAGTCCAGCCAGAGCATCCTGTCTGAATTTCGTTATGTTATACCCGGTGAACTCATCCTTGTATAATCGAAGCAAAGATCGTCGTGCCATATTCATCCTTTAAGAAAATTACAACGCCCAGTAGACGCGAGGGGCTATCATATCACTGCTAATGAATTAAGTGGAGAGTTATTATCAAATAACGGCTCGGCGGAATTGTGCAATGAATCCATATAAATTAAATTTAAGATGACCATGATATACTAACCACTCAGGATTTTGAGGAAACCACCTTGACTGATATGAATTACAACATTCGCGTTGTCATGTTTGACCTGGGCGGTGTCTTGTTGCGTACAGAAGATTCCAGGCCCAGGGTTGAATTGGGCAGACGGTTCGGTCTGTCGCGCGACGAGATTGAGAAACTGGTGTTTGGCAGCGAGGTCAGCCTGAAAGCCGAGTTGGGGCAGGTGGAACCGGGGGAGGTGTGGACCCATGCCCAAAAGAAGCTGCGCATAGCCAATGATGACCTGGCTGCGTTTCAGGATGCTTTCTGGGCCGGCGACCGGCTGGATGAAGATCTGCTGGCATTTGTGAAATCCTTGAGGGGTAAATACCGCACTGTTCTGCTGAGTAACGCCTGGATGGACATGCGCAAAAATGTCGCCCGTCGTTTCGGCTCTCTGGATGCGTTTGAAATGCAGGTCTTTTCGGCAGAAGTGGGTTTGCGCAAACCGGACCCCAGAATCTTTCAGCATGTTCTGGACTTGTTGGGCGCTGATCCTGAAGAGATCGTCTTCGTGGATGATTTCAGCGAGAACATTCTGGCCGCACGAAAACTTGGTTTTCGAACGATTCAATTTATAAAGGCGCGGCAGGCAAAAAAAGAACTCGAAACATTGCTGGGCCTGAACGGCATCTGAAAATTGGCGAGAATTTCTGTGCCAGAATACACCGTGGCTGTGGTTGCCGATACGCACGTGCCGGACCGGGTGAGGGAGCTTCACCCCCATTTGCTGCCTTCCCTGCGAGAAATCCGGCCCGATATCATCCTGCATGCCGGGGATATCTGTGCTCCCGTTATCCTGGATATGCTCAGCGAGATTGCTCCCGTGCAAGCGGTGCGCGGCAACCGCGACTGGGTTTTTGTCACCGCGCTCCCTCAGGTGCGTCAATTGGTGCTGAATGGGGTGAAGATCACATTACAGCACGGTCACGGCACCTTTGGCGATTACCTGCTTGATAAAATGGCATATCTTTGGCAGGGCTACCGCTTTGAGCGGTATGCGAAAATCGTGCGCAGGGTGGCAGGTGATGCGCAAGTGCTGATATTTGGACATACCCACCACGCTGAATGCGTTTGGGAGGACGGGGTGCTGCTGTTTAATCCAGGTTCGGCCAGCATGCCGCCCAACCGCCGGGGAATGCCTTCCTATGGGGTGTTGCAGATTGGCGAGAATGGCAAAATTCAACCGGAGATTCATCCGCTGGGCGCATTTCACTGGGATGGCCGGCGTTGGGCAGAATCCAGATAAATGTCACCAAGTTCTTGACTGGGTTGACTGCGTTTGATATAATCACCGTTTGCGCGTATAGCGCTTGTTTTTGGTATTGTTTTAAGCTTCTTTTTCCAAGCTGGGCAAAAATAACCAGGAGAAAGATATGTCATCTGTTTTGCCGACGAAGAATTATGCACGCATCCCTGTCGTTTTTGAACTGCCGGACCTGATTGAGGTTCAACTTGATTCTTTCAAGCGCCTGAAATCGGAAAATCTGGCGGATCTTTTTGACGAAGTCTCGCCCATCGAATCCTACAACAAAGGCATGAAGCTGTTCTTTCCGGGCAATTCGCCGGAAGCCAAGCAGTGGGGGCTGAAGTACTGGTTCGCTGACCCGAAGCACAACATCGATGAATGCATCGAGCGGGATTTAACCTATGCCAGCCCGCTGTATGTTTCAGTACTGCTGGCTGGGCCAGAGATTGCCGAGCCGGTCAAGTCGGACATTTTCCTGGGCGATTTCCCGGAAATGACCGACAAGGGCACTTTCATTATTAATGGTTCTGAACGCGTGGTGGTTTCGCAGCTTATCCGCTCGCCTGGCGTTTATTTTGAAGCCCCGGTTGATCGCGCCACCGGCCACCGCCTTGCGATGGCCAAGCTGATCCCCGATCGCGGCGCCTGGATGGAGTTTGAGACCCGTAAGAATGATTATCTCATCCTCAAGTTCAACCGCAAGCGCACCGTTCCGATCACCATTTTCCTGCGCGCGCTGGCGGCCATCAACGATGGCCTGGTGGATTCGCCGATCAAAGAGGGCACGGATGAAGAGCTGATCGCGCTCTTTCAGGATGTGGACAACAACCCTGACCGCCAGTTAATCGCCTCGACCCTGCGCCAGGAACCGGTCTGGGACCTGAGCGGCGGCCTGACCATCGCTGAAGCGGCGCTGCTTGAATTTTTCAAGCGCATGCGCCCCGGCGATCCTGCCACGCTCGAAAACGCCCGGCAGTTCCTGGAGGAACAGCTCTTTGATCAGCGCCATTACGATCTGGAGCGCGTCGGCCGGTATAAACTCAATCAAAAACTCGACCTGACCGAGCGAATCCCGGTAACACACCGCACGGTGACCCGTTGGGACATCGTATACCTGCTGCGTCGCATGATCCTGATCAATAATGAGAAAGAAGACAAGGATGATATCGATCACCTTGGCAACCGTCGCGTAAAGACGGTGGGTGAATTGATCCAGAACAAACTGCGCATCGGCCTGCGCCGCATGGAACGTGTCATCA
>JAPKMQ010000144.1 GCA_026645875.1 Longilinea sp. | reverse complement strand
CCGAATAAACCGGCTCGCCCTCGGCGCCCGCCAGGCCCGCCGTCCCGCGGGAGAAACGCTCGGCGTACTGAAAATTCTTACCGGCAAGATCACTGATGGCAAAGTGGGCAAAATAGACCTGGCTCGTTCTCCAAGCGGATTCCGTGTCAATTACCTCTGCCGGAGGAACCAGAGCGCGCCGGAAGAAAGTCAACTGGTAGCCAAAGCGCTGCCCTTCCGCAGTTTGAAGGTTGCCGGTGTAATACCACCACTCGGTTTGGTAACCAAGATGCGGGCCGTGATCCTTGGGGAAGGAAAACTCGAGCGGCGCGGTCACGCGGTCAAATCCAACGTCGGTTTGCCCGGCCAATCCAACCGATTGCACCCCGGTGATCTCAGCCGGCCGGTTTTGGCACCCCTGAATGATCCCGGCTATTAGCATTAGAATCATCCATAATTTAGCTATACGAATAAGCGATGTGTTCTTTCCAGTAAAGCTATTCATAGCGCATTTCCTCGGCGGCAGCCGTGCGGCTCATCCGCCAGGCAGGATAGATTCCGGCCAGTAATGCCGCGGCCAATGCCACCGCCACAGCCTGCAAAAACGTTTCAGGCTGCGTCAACATTTGAATTGTCCAGCCAAACGAGCGTTGATTGATGACGTATACCAGAATCAGCGATAATGCGTACCCAGCCGGCAAAGCCAGCAGCCCGGCTGCCAGCCCCATCAACCCGGTTTCCAGCATCACCAGCCGCCACAACTGCCGCCCCGTCAAACCCAGCGCGCGCAGGATACCAATTTCACGTTGCTTTTCCAGTTGCAGCAGCAACAAAGCACTCAGAACGCCGATGAAGGCGACGATGGTGGCCAGGATACGCAGCGCGGAGGTGATCGCAAAGGTGCGGTCGAACACCACCATCACGTCCTCCCGCAGCGCCTGGTTGGGACGGATGGTCAGGCGCTGGTACTTGCCCAGGCCGTCCTGCAATTGACGGGTTTCCTCCTCGACGTCCGCCCCATCCGGCAGATTGATCCCGATGGAAGTCACGCCGTTCTCCTGCCAGGCCTGGCGGTAGATATCCATTTCCATCATCAACGTGCCGCTGCTGGAGGCGTAATCATAGTAAACGCCGATCACCCGGTAGGTCTGCCACCCCACAGGGTTTTGCAGCTCAATTTCGTCCCCGGCGGCCAGGGAAAGCCGGTTGGCAAGCGGTTCGGAAATGATCACCTCGCCGGCTTTCATCCGCTCCCACAACAATCCGGGCGTGCCTTCCAATGACTTAAAAATTCTTTCCTGCTCAATCCCGGGATTATCCACCGCTGTCACATCCACCAAACCCTGGCGCGCGAGCACCTGCACCGAGCGCAACTGAGTGACCGATTCCAGTCCGGACCAGTTCTGAACGGCTTTAACCACCTCGGGGGCAATTTCGACCCGCGGCGTGTTCGCAGTAAAACTTGGTGCCGAGATGTAGATGTCGCCCTGCAAGGTCTGCCCCAACCAAATCGTCACCGTATTGCGGAAACTGGCGATCATCACACCCATTCCTACCATCACGGCCACCGCCACCATTAATGCAGCCACAGCCACCGAGGTCCGGCTGAGCGCGTTGACCACGTTTCGCGGCGCCATTTGCCCCAGCAAACCAAAAATCGCTCGCAGTACCGGCGTCACGATCTGCATGAGGAACACCATCATGAGCGCGGAAAGCATGGCAAAACCGACCACAACCGCCAGCGTTCCGCCAAAGCCCAGGATCAGGCTGGCGCTCGGTATCAGGAACAGGACACAACCCACTGCAATCAGTCCCAGCCCCCCAAACGCGACCGCCACCACCTGGTTGCGCGTCTTGCTCTCCAAACCGGAACGCGAAAGCGCAGCTTGCGGCGGGACCGAAGCCGCTTCCCAGGCCGGCAACAACGTCGTGAATACCGTCGCCGCCAGGCCAATCAAGCCGCCCTTGAGCAGGCTCTCCAACGGGAGGGAGGTATCCCGCACCGTGGTTGTGAAATACAGGTCGTTGATGGTGCGCGAAACCATGCCAACCGTGTTTTGACCCATCAGGACACCCAACACCACGCCCAACGTCGAGCCGACCAGGCCAACGACCGCGGCTTCACTCAAGACCAGGATAAAGATTTCACGCGGCGTAACGCCCAGACAGCGTAACCGCCCGAACAGCGTGCGCCGTTGAACCACCGCAAACGTCATCGTGTTATAGATCAAAAACAGGCCCACCACCAGCGCCAGCATGCTAAGTGCCATCAAATTTAGTTGGAACGCGGATGCCATCTGCTCCACCGATCCCTGCCTGGCTTCCACAGTGCTGAGCTGAACCCCGGCCGGCAGTGCAGCCTGAATTTGAGCCTGCAAGGTCTCGCTTTCCTTCGGAAGGATCAGATCAATGCGGGAAAGCTTGCCCACCGTGCCGGTTAATTCCTGCGCCGTTGCGATATCCGCGAGAATCATTCCATCGAGCGCGCGGTTGGTTAACCGGTCCTGGGATTGGACCAGGCCAGCAATATGCGCTTGTTTTTCAAAGCCGTCAATTTCCAGCGTCAGCACATCGCCAATCACAAGTCCAAAACGGTCGGCGGCCCCGCTGGAAAGCAAGATGGCCCCAGGTTGGGTCAGCAGCGGTAATAAATCGCCGCCATTCGAACCAGCTTCGTTTCCCAGGTAGTCACGAAAGGGAGCATCCACGAACGGATCGATGCCAAGCAACTGGATCGGCTGGCCGCCCAGTTGGGGCGATGCAACAAAGGCGGTAACGACCGGCGCAGCCGTATCCAATAATCCGGCCCGCGCCAGTTGAATGTACACGTCTTCATCCAGGCCGTTGGAACCGGCTGCAATCTGGTGGGTGGCCTTGCCTGTCACGGCCTCGGTGCTCAACTCAAATGCTCGCGCTGCGCTGGCGTTGGCCAGGTCGATCGACACCATCACCGCTACGCCAACCGCTACACCCAGGATCATTAAAAGGCTTTGCCAGCGGTGCAAGGCAAGGTACCGCCAGCCGATGTGCAGCAACGTCCGGGGAAATCGCGCCTTATTAAGCACTGCGCTCGCCCCTACCGCCGCACCAGTAGCCCATCGCGAAGATCGTAGATCTGGTCGGCGAATGCCGCAGCCTCGGGGCTGTGCGTGACCAAAACCAGGTTCTTCCCGGCTTTACGCGTCAGCCGGTCCAGCATCTGCATCACCGTTCTGCCGGTTTCATCGTCCAGGTTGCCGGTCGGCTCGTCCGCAAGCACCAGACGTGGATCGTGTACCAGGGCGCGCGCCAGGGCCACCCGCTGCTGCTCGCCGCCAGACAGCCGGTCAGGGTACGTATCCCGGCGGTCCAACAAGCCAACTTCGGCCAACAGGCTCCTGGCTACCTCAAAATCCGAGGTGGTCTGTTTTCCGTTCAACTCCAACGGCAAAATCAGGTTTTGCCACACCGTCAGGGTGGGGATCAAGTTGAAAAACTGAAAAATGATGCCGATATTCTTCCGGCGGAAAAGCGTCCGTTCTCCGTCCGACATGCGCGTCAAATTAAATCCATCCAGGTAAATGTCACCGCTGTCAGCCCGGTCGATCCCGCTGATTAAATTCAATAATGTGGTTTTGCCGCTGCCGCTGCGGCCCAAAATCGCAGCGAACTCGCCCTCGCAGAAATTGACATGCACTTGGTTAAGCACGGTTCGCTGTTGGCCGCCCTCCAGGTAACGCTTGGTGAGGTTTTCCATCCACAAAAACCGTTCTAGGCAGTCTGGTGTTCGTTCTTTGTCGTGGGTTTCTGTCATCATTGCCGCCGGTGGAACATAGATTCTCCCTAATTCGACCTGATTGTACTGGGTTCCAGGCCCAAAGTAAAATCAAACAGCCTTCGCCGTAGAAGGTGCGAAGGCTGTCATAGAGGTTGGCTAGCTGATTTAGAACCAATCGCGGCGCATGAAAATCCAGGTTACCAGTGCGCCTACACCAATTGAAATACCGATGACAATGATCCAGGCCAGGTGCATATTTTCAAACGGCAATTCAACATTCATGCCAAAGAAACTGGTCACAATCGTTGGAATGCTCATAATGATCGTGACCGATGCCAGGAATTTCATCACCACGTTGAGATTGTTGGAGATGATCGAAGCAAACGCATCCATCATCGAACTCAAAATGTTGTTTGAGATGTTGACCATTTCAATGGCTTGCTGGTTCTCGGTGATGACGTCTTCCAGTAAATCCTCATCATCCGGGTACATCTTAAAAAGTTGGCTGCGATACAACCGTTCAAACACCAGTTCATTCGATTTAAGCGCGGTGGTGAAGTAAACCATGCTCTTTTGGAACTTCAGAAGCTCATAGACTTCCTTGTTCTTCATGGAAACCTGCGCCTTGTCCTCCAAAGCGTCCACCGTGCGGTTGATATCCCTCAGGTAAGCCAGGTATTTATTGGCCGTGTAAAGCAACACCTTTAAAATAAAGCGGTTCCGTTTGGCCGTCGATAAGCCCCGCACGCGGCCGGAAGAAAATTCCTCCAGGATGCCGTGCGGATGACGGCAGACCGTTAAAAGTACTTTGTCGGTTAACACAAAACCCATTGGGATGGTGGTGTACGGCACATCCACCTTCGGCCCCAAATAGACCGGCACCTTGATCACGATGAGGATCTTGCCGTCGTCCTCGCGTTCGGTACGTGAGCGTTCGTCGACATCCAGTGGATAGGTGATGAAATCCTGTGGAATTCCAAGTGCGGTCAGTTTTTCAATTTCGCCAGGAGTGGGGTCGATCAGGTTAATCCAGCAACCATTGACTATTTCTTCGATTGACTCCAATCCATTCTCAGTGCTTTTATAAATGGAAATCACAGCGCACCTCCGCAACGAGAATCAGATCTGGCGGGGTTCTGGCTGGCCTATCAATAAACGGTCGTTGTCAGAATTCCAAAAATAGATCTGTGGAGCAATTTTAACGTCAAACGGTCAAAAAAGCATCACCTGGAGCCATCCGGTTTCAGGAACCGACGGAATTCTTGGCCAAACCAGGCTGTTTGCTGAATATGGGTCAACGATAGGTCTACTGAAGCAGTCGGATCAACCCGGCGGCTCCATAAGCGATTATTGCGGCGCCCAACAGGTTGGTGACAAGCGTTGTCCAGATGTAGCGCTCAATCTTCACCTTGTAAATACCGCTCATCAGGCTGATCAGTTTTGGCCCTACCGCAGGGATCATGCGGCCAAAGATCAAAAAAATCGGTGAATCAACCGGGAATTTACCCAGGTTGAACGGCAGCCTGGCGCGCTGCTTTTCAAAGTTGGCAATATTGCCAATCTGCCCGCCCAGAAAATATTCCACCAACGCCGCCAATGTGTTCCCCAGCATCGCGACCAGCATGGCCTGCCAGGGTGAATATAACCCGCCCAGCAGTGCGGTCAACGGCTCAGATGGCACAACGGTCGCCCCCAGAATGCCGTAGATGACGATCGCGACTATAAATGCATAAGGCCCAGCGTCATGCAGGACAGCCCTTACCTGGTTGATTTCAGTTGAGAAAAAACGCGCTGCGACAAAAAGAGTCACCAGGGTAACAATAACGATAAGGAGTGTTTTCAGGTTCGATTTGTTTGGTTCAGAGTTCGCCATGGCATTCGCAATGTAGAATTTAAAGGGTTGATGGAACTGGATGATTGTACCATTAGAACGCAAAGATCGATGTTGCGAGAAGAAAAAGCCCGATCCCCACAAGAAAATGATGATTAAAACAAAAAGACAGGTAGTCCGTTCCCTGTCTTTGCTTACTTTAGTCGGGGCGAAAGGATTTGAACCTTCGACCTCTTGCACCCCATGCAAGCGCGCTAGCCGGACTGCGCCACGCCCCGAACAACGAACGCAATTATACGCTTGAATTCATTTTTTGACAACCCTTACACCCGTCCCCAGGCATAGAAAGTGGGCACGAACAGGATGCGCTCGCCCTTTTGCCAGGAGGCGCCGTCCAGGCTGCGCAGCCAGTTGAGCTTTTCTGCCGGGATGGTGTGCCCCAGGTCGGCCTGCAACACAGCCCATTCCGATTCCCAGGCCTCAAAAGCCGGCGCTTCACTCCATTGGCCGCCCATAACGCCCGTCTGGATATCGCTCAATCCCGCCTGGTGGAATAGTGAACTCAACTTCCGCCCCATCAGCGGATCCGCGCCCTGGATTTGCAGCGACTGCCCCTGCATTCGGCCCAGTTCAGCCAATGCCGACGGGTAGTCGATCCGGCCACCGTAGTCGGGTTCAGCCAGGGCAATGATCATGCCTCCCGGCCGGGTCACACGCTTCATTTCCGCCAGGATAACTTCGGGCGATTTGACCCACAGCAGGAAGTAATGGCAGATCGCCGCGTCAAAGCGTCCATCGGGAAACGGAAGCGCCGCCGCGTCCGCCGCGGAGAGGTGGCTCTGCGGTGCGTATTGCTGCGCTTCCTGCAGGTAATCCACACGCAAATCGATCCCCAAAAAGCGCGCGGTGGGCATCAGGTGCTGCATCGAGCCCAGGATCGCCCCGGTTCCGCAGCCGGTTTCCAAAACGCAGTGCGCCTGCCCCAAACCGGCTTTTTGAATCACGAACCGCCGGATCTCCTCCGTCCACCGCGCTTGCTGGCTGAATCGCCGGTGCCAGGCCTGTGGTGTCAACATCGGTTCAATGATTATTCCAGATCGCCGACCAGTCATCCGTGAGCAGGTTGCCCATCACGCGCGGCTCGCCCTGTGACGCAAGCACGTCTCCATCAGGTTCCACGTAAAGCCAGGCTTTTCCCTCTCCTTGCGGGGGTAGTTCGTCCTCTTCGTGTTCGAGCGCAAACGGATTTTGCGCTGAATAGGGAACTGGCAGGTCCCACACCAGTTTCATGCCCAACTCGTGCGCTTTCTGCCGCGCCGCAGCCAGCACCGGGAGAAACTCGTCGTTTTCCAGGCTGAGCGAAATGGACCGGACGCCCAGTTTGCCCAGTTTCTCAACCCCGCTGACCGCCGTGGCCGCAATGTCCGCGTTGATGGTCAAATGAACGGTGACATAAATATCCTCGGCCAGTGTATCCCGCAGCGCTTCCCAGGCCTGTTCGTTATGCGGATCAAGTACGATCATGATGTGATCCAACCCGCTCTTTAACAGTCGGTGCAGATAAGCGGTCTCTGATAGCTGCAGTCCGCTGGTGAGCAATCCGCTTACCAGCCCCACGCTTTCGGCTTTCTGGATGATTTCCGGCAGATCGGGGCGCAAGGTGGGCTCCCCGCCGGTGAAAACCACGTGCGGAATGCCCGCGTCCCAGGCTTTTTGCAGGATCAGGGCCCATTCATCGGTCAACAACTCGCGCTTCACTCGATCCAGCGGGGTGACGCCTTTCATCG
>JAPKMQ010000143.1 GCA_026645875.1 Longilinea sp. | reverse complement strand
ACCGGACCGCGCCACACCACGGCGGTATCCTCCTCGGGCACCAGCAGGTTGGTGGACATGACGCGGATGCCGGTGCGCGTGTTGGCCGGCAGAATGCCCATCTCCGAGCCGCGCACGCCGCCGGAAGGCAGCCCGAACAGCTTGGGGATGCTGGGGCCGGTCAGGTCGGCATCCAAAATGCCCACCTTTTTGCCCAGGCGCGCCAGCGTGACGGCCAGCGACGCGGTCACCAGCGATTTGCCCACCCCGCCCTTGCCGCTCATCACGGCGATGGTCTGGCCGATGCGTGAAAAATCGTTCAACTTGGGCAGGCTGGGCGCGCCGTGCCCGAAGACGGCCTTGCGTTCTTCGTCGGTCATGGCGCCGAAGGTGAGTTCCACGCCGCGAATGCCGGGCAGCGCGGTCAGCACGGCATGCGCGTCGCCCTTCATGCGGTCTTTCAACGGGCAGCTCGGCACGGTCAGCGCCAACGTGAACGCCACCACGCCATCAGGTTTGATTTGAAGGTCGCGCACCATGTTCAGGTCCACAATGCTGCGGCCCAGTTCGGGGTCGATGACCTTTTTCAGGGCTTCCATTACTTCTGCTTCAGTCGGCATACATCATCCTTTAAAAAATATAATGGCTACCTGCGCGGTTTTTGTGCGATCCGCGCGAACAGGACGCTGATGAAATAAAGCGCGATCAACGGCGCCATGAGCAGCGCCATATTGACCGGGTCGACCGTGGGGGTGATCATGGCGGCGGCGATGGCGATGACCACCACGGCAACGCGCCAGCCCTTGAGCAGCGCGCTGGCCGAAACGAGGTTGAGCCGCGCCAGAAAGTAGACGATGATGGGGGTTTCAAAGCCGATCCCCAGCCAGAACATCATGCCGGTGACGAAGTTCAGGTAGCTGCCCAGGCGCAGCGTGGTGGTGATGTTCAGGAAGGTGGTCAGGAAGGGGATGGAGACCGGCAGCATGACAAAGTAGGCAAAGGCCGCGCCGCCGAGGAACAGCAGCGTGGCGATGATGGTGACCACCGGCGCGTTGCGGTTGAAGACCCTGCGCTCGTCTTCGTTGAGCGCGGGCAGCAGAAAGGCCAAAATCTCGTAGATGACGATCGGCAGGGCCAGGATGAGGCCGCTGAGCAGCGAAACGCGCATGAACACGCCAACCGTTTCGGTGACTTCCAGCGCAATCAATTTTTCGGTGCCGCCCGCCGGGATGGCCAGCCAGTCGATCAGGATTTGGGCAAAATAAAAGCTGCCGAAGGTGGTGACGAGCAGGCTGATCACGATCACCATCAGGCGCTTGCGCAGCTCGTTAAAATGCTCCTGGATGCCCTCCCACAGCTCGCGCAGCGACATGCTCGACAGATCGCCGGCGGGCGGCGGCGCGGGCTTGCGCGGCTGGCTGGTGCCAGCCGGCACCGGTTGGCGCGCGGCGCTATTCATCGGTGCGGGAGGAGGGGGCGGTGTTTGCGCCATTGGGTTTCAATTGGGATTCTGCGGCTTCGGCGGCCTGGGGCGCGGCTTCCTGTGACGGCGGGAGGATGCGGTTGGCATCCGGCGCCTTGAGGGTCGAATCCACTTCCCTGGACCATTGGTTCAACTGGCTGCCCATCTGATTGAGTTCTTTTTGCGCATCTTCCAGGCCGGTTTCGCGCAGCAGCTCGTTGGGGATGTCCTGGGCCATGCGCCAGGCCTCGCGGGTGGCACGCCAGAATTCGGACTGGGTTAACGAGCGAATCGTCCTGGCGATCCGCCTGGCTGTGCTGGCCATGTCCTTCGGTCCCAGCACCAGGAAGATGATCACCAGAATTAAAACGAGCTCCGGCAGCCCAATACCCAGAACTTCCATTGCGGTTTGGCTCTCGCGGTCAGCCTATTTCTTGTTCTCGTCCGGGGGATTGCCCTCTTCCGAGTCATCCTTCTTTTGCAGGCCGTCGCGGAAAGCCTTGATGCTGCTGCCCAGTTCGTTGGCGATCTTTACGATGCGTCCCGGCCCAAACAGCAGCAGGACGATCACCAATACGAGCAAAATCTCAGGCAAACCCGGTTTCCAAGGCATCGTTAAGCTCCTTCCAGCGAACAATTGATCCAGCGGTTGTTTGCGCGGATACCGCGCCTTTCATTATAACATTCCCCGCAAAGCGGGCGGATGCCGGCGCGGTTAGAGGTTTTTAATGATCGGATTACTCGAGGTTTGACGGTTGGCTTCCAGTTGGATTGCAAACCGCCGCGCCCGCCGCACGCCGGTGATAAGTGGGGTATAGTTACCTCAGGCCGGTTCGCCGCAGCCTTGCGCGCGGGCGGCCCATATTGCCCCAAACCGTATCACGATTTGATCATGCCCATCGCAGCCGGATTGTATTACGCGAACAGCGAGGGGGGGAACCTGGGGGCGGCCAGCACGTTGCAGCCGCCGGTGGTTTTGATTCACGGGGCTGGCAGCAGCCATTTATGCTGGCCGGCCGCGCTGCGCCGCCTGCCAGGCTGCCGTGTGCTGGCGCTGGATTTGCCCGGTCACGGCCGCTCGGTTGAGGTGGGACTGCAAAGCCTGGAGGCGACGGCTGAGCGGCTGGTGGACTTTTTGGAAGCGCTTGGGCTGTACCAGGCGGTGTTCGTGGGACATTCGCTGGGCGGCGCGGCTGCGCTTTGCCTGGCGGCACGCCACCCCGGGCACGTGGCCGGGCTGGGTCTGATTGCTTCGGGCGCGTACCTGGACGTGCCGGCCGGCCTGCTGCAAAGCCTGTCCTCGCCGGTGACGTATGAGATCGGGCTGCGCCAGATTGAGGCGCGCCTGGGCGGGCCGTCGACGCCGCCCGCGCTGCTCAAGCTGGCCGCGCACCTGATGCGCCAGACGCGCCCCAGCGTGCTCTATGCCGACTGGCTGGCCTGTTCGGGTTACGATCTGCGCGCAGAAGTGACGGCCATCCGCGCGCCGGCCTGGCTGGCCTGCGGCACCGAAGACCGCCTGACTCCGCTGGCGTTTTCGCACTTTTTGGCCTCGCGCCTGCCGGACGCCGACCTGCAAATCCTTTCCGGCGCGGGGCACCTGGCGCTGTTGGAACAGCCGGATGCGCTGGCGGAGGGGTTGCTGGCCTTTTTACGCCGCAAAGGGCTGTTGGCGCCGCCGGTGTGAAAAATCGATACCTTGACGATTTTCACGGCTTGGGGTATATTTGTTGACGCTTAACCGCCCCCGTAGCTCAAATGGATAGAGCGTTTGCTTGCGGAGCAAAAGGCTGCAGATTCGAGTTCTGCCGAGGGCACAAGTGATTACAGATTGAGACCCGCTTTGGCGGGTCGATTGTTTTAAGGGGTTCGAGTTCTGTCCCCGGAAGGGGATGGGACGACCGGGGGCGCAAGAGAATGCTGAATGTAGATTTTAGATTGAGACCCGCTGATGCGGGTCGATTGCTTTAATCGGGTAGGGTGCCGTTCGAGCCCTCGCAGAGGGCGAGAACGCACCAAACGACGAAGCCTGTAGTGGATCGATAAAACTGGACACACCCCTAAGGGGTGGGGTACACTCCAGGAAAGAGGTCCGCTATGAAAGAACGACGCAGATACGACCCAGAATTCAAGGCCCGTGTGGTGTTGGAGCTGATTTCGGGGAAAAAAGGGCTGATGGAAGCCAGTCGGGAATATCAGATCAAGGACAGCGTTCTGTCGCGGTGGAAGCAAGAATTCATCGAACGCGCCGGGCAGATCTTTGAACATCCTGAGCAGACAAGCGGACAGGCGGAGCGCGTCGCCGAGTTGGAACGGCTGGTAGGGCGGTTGACCCTGCAACTGGACATGGCAAAAAAAGTATTGGGATACTCCGGCTTTCCACCGGAGAAAGGCGAGTAGTGGTGCAAGGGCTGCAAGATCGTTATGACTGTCCAGTTCGCGACGGCTGTCAGTTGATGAATTTGCCGCGCAGCAGCTACTATTATCACAGCCAAAAGCCGGATGAGAGCCAGCTCGCAGCGCATTTGCTGAAAGCCGCTGGCGAATATCCCAAATACGGTAGCCGTCGGCTGATGCACCAATTGGGGCGAGCGCCTTACTTTGACCCAATCGGTCGCTATCGCGTGCGGCGCCTCATGCGCCAGTTCAATCTGCTACAACCCGCCAGGCACAAACGGTTCCGCACCACCAACAGCAACCATCCCTATCCGCGTTATCCCAACCTGGTGGAAGATCTGGTGGTTGTGCGTCCCGAGCAAGTGTGGGTATGTGACATTACTTACATTCGGCTCAAACGCGAGTTTGTGTTTCTGGCGATTGTCATGGATGTGTACACCCGGGCTGTGCGCGGCTGGAACTTGGGCCGTTCACTGGACGGCTCATTGACCCAGCAGGCGCTCGATCAGGCCTTGCAAGATCGGGTTCCTGAAATCCACCACAGCGATCAGGGGGTCCAATATGCCGCGGAGGCTTATGTGCGCCAGTTGCGACAGCGCAAGGTGCAGATCAGCATGGCTGCCCAGGGCGAACCGCGTGAAAATGGGTTTGCCGAACGCATGATGCGCACGATCAAAGAAGAGGAGGTGGATCTGTCTGATTATCTGGACTTTGCCGATGCGCAAGTACAAATGGCACACTTTTTGGACACCGTGTATAACCAGAAACGGATCCATTCGTCGTTGGGGTACCTGACACCCAGTGAGTTCGAAGCCAACTGGACCGAGACTCACTGTGACCAGGGATACCCCTAACATTCGCTGTTTTTGTGTCCAGTTTTATTAGACCACCTCAGTGAATACTTGTGGCCATCCCTGGCAAATTCGGTCTCAATCAATTTGATATCAAATGTTTCGAAAATTCATTGACGTCCATGACTGATCGTTGAGGTGAAACAATGAAGAAAATGATGATCCCTATATTTGTTATTCTCGCCATAGTCCTTCTCATTGCAAGCTTTACCGCTTACTCTCAAAACCATTTAGATGGAATAGATTTTCCACTTAATAAAATGAATACCGATCTAACACTGGAAGCACCACCAGAATTGAGTGAGTTTGAAATTGGAAAGGATCTTGGTCTTGTATTGATTAACAATACAAAGACCCCGATAACTTTCCCCACAGATTATGGCGTTCATCTTTATCAATTGATCGATAACAGGTGGAAGCCCATCGATAATAGGATGGATTTTGGAAGGGATGAAAAAATTGTATTCCCAATAAGTGAAGGACCGGTAATAATAGCGGTTTTTCCAGTATTAGCCTCGAATCAAAAACCAATTAAAGTTCGGGTGGTTATGATAGGAAATTACTTACTGGATAATGGAGTTGCCGACGATGAGGTTGGCGCGTATGTCGATATCACTTTGCAGCCGTAATTAAGCCGGTAGGACGCGTTCGTTTGCATGCCTCCGAAGGGGGTTGAACGCACCATATTCCAAATCATTCTATAATTCAATATGCCGAATTATCGCCGAATCTATGGAACAAACGCCTACTATTTCATCGTGGTGTCTGATCAGCGCATCCTCATCCAGCGACGTAACACAGGCGCGCGATTGGCCGTAGTGGCAATTTCATCGACATATGTGCGAGGGAGCGATTCTTGAGCGGTGGGTTCAACCCTCTTCGAGGGCAGGCAACCGAACCCACCCTGCCTGCTACCTGAAGCTCCAATTCAGGGTGAAATAATACAGAAATGTCCCCGTAAACGTTACCGGGGCCCAGACGGAGGAACTCATGAACGATCAAATCAAAAAACGAATGGTTAACGCCGAATTTAAACTGTTGGATAAAAATCGCCAACCTCTCCGTAATCAACCTGTGACAGTGGAGCAAACCAACCATCAATTCCTTTTTGGCACTGCCAATTTCGACCTGGTGCCCCTGGCAAATAACGAACACACCGGCAGCCAGCTCGAACTCTCGCAAACCATCGCCGACAAAACCCTGGCACTCTGCAACGCCATAACCCTGCCGTTTTACTGGGGGATGTTTGAGCCTGTTCAAGGGCAGACCAACACCGCCCGCATTCGCAAAACCGCCCAATGGTGCAAAGAACGCGGCATCAAACTCAAGGGCCACCCCCTCTGCTGGCACACCATCTGCGCGGATTGGTTGTTGACCATGAGCAACGAAGACATACTCAAAACCCAATTGGCGCGCGTCCACCGCGACGTATCTGAATTTCGTGACTTGATTGACATGTGGGACGTGATCAACGAAGCCGTAATCATGCCAATTTTTGACAAATACGACAACGGCATCACCCGCATCTGCAAAGAACTGGGCCGCATCAACCTGATCAGAAAAGTCTTTGAGGCTGCCCGCTCTGAAAACCCCACCGCCACCCTGCTGATCAACGATTTTGAAACCTCGCCTGCCTACGACATCCTCATCGAGGGCTGCCTGGAAGCCGGCATCAAATTCGACGTCATCGGCATCCAGTCTCACATGCACCAAGGCTGGTGGGGCTTAGAGAAGACCCACGAAATCCTCGAACGCTTCGGGCGCTTTAATATTCCACTGCACTTCACCGAAACCACCCTCATCTCAGGCGAACTGATGCCCCCCGAGATTGTGGACCTGAATGATTATCAGGTGACCGACTGGCCCACCCGCCCCGACCTCGAAGAACGCCAGGTATGTGAAGTGGTGCAGCATTATGAGACCCTCTTTGCCAATCCGTTGGTGCAATCCATCACTTGGTGGGATATCTACGACGGCTGCTGGCTCAACGCCCCCTCCGGTTTGCTGCGCAAGGACGGCTCAAGCAAACCTGCCTATGACGAACTGCTCAAACGCGTCAAAGGCGAATGGTGGCTGCCTGCCACTCAATTTTCCACGGACGATCAGGGCAAGCTTCGTTTCAAGGGCTTCCCCGGCACCTATGAGGTAACCCTCAACGGCCAGAAAACTGTCGTCACACTATCTGCTGGGCAAGAGAAAGCCGACCTTCAACTGTAATGTAGTTCTAGAAAATGCCATTGATCCTTAGCGATTGGTTATTCTGCTTAAATGGTTGAATCTTTACTCTTCTGGCTGCGCGTATTTTCGAGTCGGCAGGGTGCGTTCGGCCTGTGCCACGAAGTGGCATTTTGAACGCACCGATCTTGAAACCATTCTATAATCATATTATGCCTAATTATCGCCGCGTTTATGGAACAAACGCCTACTATTTCACCGTGGTGACCAACGGGCGCGGGATTGGCCGTGGTCGAGTTTTCACCGGTACGTGAGTGAGGGGCATTATGATGAGGATTGGGGGCGGGCGAGTGAGTGGTGGGGGAAGGAGGGGTTGGGGGAATGAGGAAGGGTTTGTTGAGCGGTGCGTAGGTGAGCGGTGAATCGTTGAGCGGTGCGTTCAAAGATCGAATGTAGTGGATCGATAAAACTGGACACACCCCTAAGGGGT
>JAPKMQ010000142.1 GCA_026645875.1 Longilinea sp. | reverse complement strand
TTATCTATTGGATGCGCTTTGCGAAAAAATGTTGCACAGTCCTGCCAAAAACCTCGTTTTCGTCCCCGCAACCCACAATTTAAAACCCAACACAGATTTACACGGATCACTCACAGATGAACACAGAACTCTTATTTATCTGTGTTCATCCACTTCGACCTGCGATCATCTATGCTTGTTTCTTCGGCTACACGCTATTTCTTCGCGTTCTTCGCTTCTTCGCGGTAAGGCCCCGCCTCCTGCCCGCCCCAAAAGGGCATACCCTACAAAGAGTAGGAAACCAACTGCATTTAAAGGCACCCCTCTCCATTTTCTGTGAAAATGGAGAGGGGCCGGGGGTGAGGCCGGGGCCTGCCCTGGAAGGGCCTGCACTGTAAGGGTGAGGCTTGACACTCGCAAAGAACGAATTTACGAATCAACGAATACCGAATCAACGCATCAACGGCTCTTATCCTACCCCAACCCCTCCAAATATGCCTTGATCTTCGGATACCCGCTCAGCTTCTCATAGAAAAAGTTGTTCACCAGGTTGATCACCTCGGCGCGCACGGCCTCAGCCTGCGGCGAAAGCTCGCACCCGGCGCACTCCTGCGAAAGGATCGAGCGCAGCCGCAGCAGCAGCCGCACGATCTCGCTCTCCTTCTCGCCCTCCAGCACGTCCACCACCGTCAAAATCAACTGGTCAGCCTGCCCCAGCAGCGTATCCAGCGCGATGCTGCCCCCCGGCCGGAACGTATCGTCAATCGTGCGGATCAGCGACCAGACCTGGTACAGCACCGTCGCCGGCTCGTCGAACAGCTCGCGCAAATAAGCCGCCTCTTCATACCGCCCGGTCAGCCGAAAAATGTTGTACATGCGTTTTGCCGCCTTGCCGTAGTTGGGCGTCTTGCCGACGTACTTGCGCACCTCTTTTTCCAGCCCGGCCACGTAATCGTCCAGCGCGTTGCCGTCCACGTGCTTGGCCAGCTTCGAAAAGATCGGGATCGAGCTGGATTCGAGATAAACCTCCTGGAAATATGGGTCCAGATAGCCGTCCAGCGGCACAATCTCGCCCTCCGGCGATTCCCAGGTCGCGTCCAGCATGTTGCTGGCGTTCACCAGTTGCCGCTTCACCGCATCGGCCACCACCCAATCCAGCTTGCACCAGCCCGGGTTGCGCCCGGCTTCCTCCCAGCTCAGCGAATACGCCGTCCCATCCGCCAGCGCGCCCTCGATCACCCCGGCCTGAATCTGATCCGCCCGCCAGGCAATCGGAGCGCCCGCCGCCTGCTTGCGCCCATCCACCGTCATCTCCTGTGGGTACGAGCCGAATTTCACCTCGATCAACTGGTATTCCGGCCCGCGCAGGCTGGCCAGCGCCTTCTCGCGCATCACCCGCGCCAGAATCTGGCAGGCTTCCTCGCGTGTGGCCGCCTTGATGTTGACCCGCTCGAAGAAATCCGCATCGCCCGGGAAGGTCTGGATGCGCGACTGCGCCGCCGAACCCGACAGCGCCAGCGCCGTCTCCACCACGCCCGGCTCGTCCGTGAACTCGACAATCTTGGCGATCTTGCGGAAGTGCGCCAGCCGCGCCGGCGAGAAATCGAGCATCGTCACGCGGTGCCCAAAGACGCCCTCGCGCACATCCACCACCACGTCCTCGCTCTGCCGCGCGCCGTCGATCGCGCCCAGCCACTGCGCCGCCTCCTGCTCGTCAATCTCCACGCCCAGCCGCCGCGCCGATTCCATCAGCCGGTTGACTTCGCTCGAAATCTCATTCCCTGGGTTTTGCATGGCCTGTTTCTCCTTCAATCTAACAGTAATTTGAACGAATTTCTACGAAAATCGTCTATCTATTTCGTGTTTTTCGCGGTTCAATTCTCTTCTCTTTATTCCGTGTATTCCGTACCCTGGAGGGCATAATGTTTTCCGTGGTTAATCTCTCTTCCTCACAATTTTTCCTCTCTGCGTCCTCCGTGTTCTCTGTGCCTCTGTGGTTATTCTTCCCCCATCTCCGCCAGGATACCCTCGAAGATCACCGCCTGGTCGATCGCATCCTGCAGCGCGTTGTGCGTCAGCGCCCCCATATCTGGATTCCGCTCGCTGAGATAACCCATCGAGGTGTGTTTCCAGGGCTGGCGCGCCATGCCCATGTACACCGCCTTGATGTCGATCGCCGAGTGCCCAAAGGGGTTATCGCCGGTGTAGCGGATGAAGTAATCGTTCACAAAGCTCCAGTCAAACGGCGCGTTGAACGCGCAAAACAGCGGTCTGCGCCCATCCGGCACCGCCGTCTTCAACCAATCCGCGAAGCGGTTCATCGCCTCGGCCGGCGGCAGCCCTTCCCGGCGCAACCTCTCCGCGTCCAGCCCATGAATGCTCATCGCCCCCGCGTCAAATTCCTCCCGGTCCGGCTGCAGCTCCACGTAGAAGGTCTGCCGCGGCTCGCCCAGCGTGCACGCCCCGATCGACAGCAGCGCGTAGCGCGACGGAATCGCCCCGGCTGTTTCCACATCGACCGAAATATACGCCTTCATCTCATCTTTGATGGTTAGAGTCATGGATAGATTATAGCGGAAGTGTCAAGCCGTGGTGCCAGTTTCGTAAATCGAAATATGCGTAACACGGACCAAAAAAGTGCGGCCCCTGCTTTGCCCACCTCCGCATCCAACCGCGGCCCCTCCCCCATTTTTGCTCCTCAAAATGGGGGAGGCCGGGTGGGGGCTCATTTCCCGCATCCGCACCCTGCAGAGCAATTTTCCTTCTGCACTGGTTTTGGATCTGAATAACCTTTTTCCCTTATTTTGCGAACTTTATTACAGTGGTATCATCATTCTATTGCTCTGGAAAACAGAACCTTACAGGATCGGCAAGAAGCATAACCTGGAAATACCTGGCTATCGAAGAAAACTCGGTTCAAAGGAAACCAACCATGAAAAAGCTGGCTGATTTGGTCGGGCATGAGTTGAAATGGGTACAGCCCCACGCGTCAAAAATGGAGTATGAATTGCGCGCCGGAGATATGCTGGCTGCAACGCTGCGTTTTCGCAGCTCCTTTGGTTCCTTCGCTACCGCGGCGAGCGCGGATGGCGTTTGGACCTTTAAACGGGTCGGTTTCTTCCAGACAAAAGCGACCATCCGCGCCAATGAATCGGAGACTGACCTGGCGGTTTTTATAAACAATACCTGGAGCGGCGGGGGAACGCTTGAATTTCCCGACGGACGGAAATATCCGGTCAGCACCAACTTTTGGGCAACCCAGTTGGATTTTAAGACCGAGCTGGGTCAACTGTTGATCAGTTACAAGAATATTGGTGGTTTTCTGCACCTGTCTTCAGCAACCGAGATTCATCCCCTCGCAAAAAATATTCCTGAAATGCCATGGATGGTGTTGTTTGGGTGGTATTTGACTGTGATGATGTATATGGATAACGCCACAATGACCTCAGCAACAGCAAGTTTGTACTCTTGAAAACATCCTTCAGCCAGAACAGGCGATGAGGAGCTGCTCATCTGTCTTCAGGCGATCTTTTTGCGTTCGATTAATGAGTTGAGGATGGTGGTTAACCGTAAGCGTGGAGCGTGAATTCGCTTCACGCTTCTCGATTAACATCTTAATACCTGTTTCTTTTCCAGTTTTTAATATAATATTGATCTAAATAATATATATTAGTTCTAAAGCATGCACCATTTGGAGGTTGTCATGGACTTTTTCCACTATCTCATCATCGGCGGCGGCATGACCGCCGCAGCAGCCGCGCTCGGCATCCGCGAAAATGATCCCACCGGCAGCATTGCCATCCTCAGTGATGAATCCCACCGCCCCTACGACCGCCCGGACCTGTCGAAAAAGCTGTGGACCGGCAAGAGCGAAGACAAAATCTGGCGAAAACTGCCCGCCGAAGGCCTCACCCTGCGCCTCGGCGACGCCGCCGCCGTGATCGAACCTTCGCGCAAGCAGGTCACCACCGCCTCCGGCGCCACTCTAGTCTACCAAAAACTCCTGCTTGCCACCGGCGGAACGCCGCGCAAATTGCCCTTCGCGCCCCCCGAAACCGTCTACTTCCGCACCCTCGACGACTACCGCGCCCTGCGCGCCTGGCAGGGGCAGGGCAGGCGCATCGGCATCATCGGCGGCGGCTTCATCGGCTCCGAAATCGCCGCCGCGCTGGCCCTCAACGGCGAAAAGGCCGTCATGGTCTTCCCCGAGGTCGGCATCGGCGCGCGTCTCTTCCCGGCTGGCCTGGCCACATTTCTCAACGACTATTACCGCCAGAAGGGCGTCGATGTGCTGCCCGGTCTGGAGATTGAGGCGATTGATCGGCGCGATGGCAGTTTTGTGCTCATGGCAAAGGATGGTCAGGAGGTGATGGTCGACCACATTGTCGCCGGCATCGGCATTCGCCCCAACACCGCCCTGGCCCAGTCCGCCGGCATCGAAATCGCCCGCCCCGAGCAGGGCGGCGGCATCCTGGTGGATGATCACCTGCGCACCAACCTGCCCGATATCTACGCCGCCGGCGACGTGGCCTCGTTCTACGAGCCCGCGCTCGGCCGCTGGACGCGCGTCGAGCATGAAGATAACGCCGTCAGCATGGGCAAACACGCCGGATCGGTCATGGCCGGCAGCACCGCGCCGTACACGCACCAGTCCTTCTTCTTCTCTGACTTGTTCGACCTGGGCTATGAGGCCGTCGGCGAGGTCGATTCGCGTCTCGAAACCTACGCCGCCTGGGTCGAACCCTACCGCCAGGGCGTGGTCTACTACCTCAAGGATCAACTCGTGCGCGGTGTGCTGCTCTGGAACACCTGGGGCCAGCTCCAGCCCGCCCGCGACCTGATCGCCGCGGCCCAACCGCTCACCCCCGCGCAGCTCAAACGCCGCCTGCCGGTGAAAGCATGAAACGGTAATTCGTTTCGATCCAGGTTGAACGATAAATCATTCGTGTGTTGTTGGGGCGAGTCGGCGGCTCGCCCTTACTTCAATCCAATAGAACTCAGATTTTTGCAGATTCCCACAGATGACCACTAATTCAATTCTAATACGTTCATCCTTACTTATCTGTGTCTTCTTCCATCTGTGCCTATCTGTGTTTTCTTCTCCGCTTCGCGCTCTTCCCCTCTTCGCGGTAAATTCTCCCCCGATGCAAAAACGGACACAGATACACAAATATTAACGCTTATCTGTGTCCATCTGTGTCTTCTTCCATCTGTGTTCATCTGTGTTTTCTTCTTCCGCTTCGCGCTCTTCCCCTCTTCGCGGTAATAAATTTAACGCAAAGAAAGCAAAATTGCTAAGTTCATTCTGCTTTATCTACTCGATAAAGAGGACACAGATGGGCACAGATTTCCCACACATAAACACAGATAAGAGTTTATTGTTATCCTCGTTTTTCTGTGTTTTCTTCTTCCGCTTCGCGCTCTTCCCCTCTTCGCGGTAAATTCTATTGAAAGCGAATCATCGCCAGCTTGCTTCGATCAGAGCAGTGTCACCACCAGCCAGACAGCCCCGATGACACCGATGATGATCCCAATGATCAGTTGAGGCGTCGCCGCTGCCGCCGTCACCTCCAGGCGCGAATCCTTGACCTGCCTTGGGTTGTAATACACCGGCACCTGCGCACTCACCGGAAATTTATTCAAATACTCCTGCGCTTTCTCCAGCGGCAGGCGTGTTAAGCCAAACGCAAGCCGTTTTCCAGTTAGCACCTCTCCGTTGACCGTGTATTGGTACTCAACAACGGGCTCATAAGATGTATAAGTGCGAATTTGGTGGTCGTTGGTCCTTGTTTTTGTGGTCCGTTCGGCCAGTTCGGATTTAAGCATGATTCCAGGGGCCGTCGGCCACTTGGCGGCCGCTTTGGCGCGCAGCGACAGGAAAAACCCGATGGCCACAAACAACAACCCGACCAGAATCAGGATGACCGGTGCAATCTGCTCCATGATGAACTCCATTTCATTTGGAAAGAGGGAATTGATGAAATCATCATCAGTTTACGTGAAACCAACTGACGAATTAGTTACAGGCAGTGAAGCAAATTCACTTGCGCTGATTCCTCCCCCAGCGGTTGAACAACCGGGCATACCAAAACCTTCATCTGGTTTCTATTCATCCTCTTTCATCAATGTCAATCTGAGTTTTCTTCATCTTTCAAATGATTCTCTTCGCGTTTTTCCCTTCTTCGCGGCAAATTCTTCCTGACCACGACCAAAACGGACTCTCGATAAATTTTTATATTCTCTTATCTGTGTCCATCTGTGTTTTCTTCCATCCGTGTTTATATGTGTTTCTTCTTCCATTCGCATTCTTCCCTTCTTTGCGGATTTTTCCTCTTGCCCCCGATATCAGTTACGCGAGTATGCTGGATGAATCAGGCATTTTACGTTTCACTATTCACGCCTCAGGAATTAAGTCTTCGCCATATAATATCTCCAAGGAATCCCACATGCCCACACGCCAAGACCTCAAGCTCGTCATCGTCGGCGCGGGTGCCATCGGCGGCTCGCTGGCCGCCTGGACCGCCCGGCACCACGCCCAAACCTACCTGCTTGCCCGCGGCGCAGCCGCCGAAACCATCGCCGCCCGCGGCATCATGCTCTACCCCGGTGATTCCCCTGACCAACCCGAAACCATCCCCGTCAACGTCATCCGCGACCTGCGCGAGGTGCCTGATGCCGACGTCGTCCTCCTCGCCACCAAGCTGTACGACCTCGAATCCGCCGCGCGTCAGGTGCAGGCCGCCCTGGGCGACCGGCCGCTGGTCGTCAGCCTGCAAAACGGCATCCGCGCCCAGCAGGTTCTACCAGCCTATTTTCCGCGCGTCATCTACAGCGTCGTCGCTTACAATGCCTGGCTCGATTCCCCCGGCCGCATCGGTTACCAGCGCAAAGGGCCGGTCATCCTCGGCTCGCTGGATGACAGCCAGCTGGACGACCTGCAGACGCTTTCCGCCGTCCTGGCTCAAGGCCTGGAAGTTCGTTTGTCCGCGCACATCCGCGACGCGACGTACTGCAAGCTTGCGCTCAACATGACCAACTCGGTCACCACCCTGGTGGGGCTGGACCTGTCAAAAATCAGCGACCTTGACCTGTACCAGAACATCCTGGCGGGGGCCATCTACGAAGCCGTGCAGGTCATCCGAGCCGCCGGGGTGCAGGAGCAGAACCTGGCCCCCCTGCCCACCTGGAAAACCCTTTGGGCGGCGGCTAAACTGCCGCACTTCCTCACCCGCCGCACCTACCGGCGCAACCTGCACCACATGAACCTGAGCAGCATGGCTCAGGACGTCTTCACGCGCAAAAGCGATGTCACCGAGCTGGATGACCTCAATGGAGAAATCCTGCGCATGGCTGATCGATACCATGTGCCCGTGCCCATCAACCGCGC
>JAPKMQ010000141.1 GCA_026645875.1 Longilinea sp. | reverse complement strand
CAGGATCGGACTGGGCGCGGTCAACACTTGCTCTGCCCAAACCTTCGTCAACCCATCTAGAAGAAGGGCAATGATAAAGGTAGAGAAGATCCGTAGACCCGTTTTCACCTTATTCTTGTTCCTGACGCACATCGTGCGGAAGGTTATATCGGGTGCACTCATATATTCCTCGAGCGACATCGGACAATAGGGATTCGGCCATTGCCAGCAGATCGCCGACACGGTCGTCGCTGAGACGATAGAGCGCATATTTCCCTTGTTGTTCGGCAGCAACTAAACCGCATTCGCGCAGACAGCGCAAGTGGTTAGATGTGTTGGATTGGCTCATCCCCGTGGATGCTACAATTTCGGTCACGGTCATAGGGCCGTTGCGTAACACCTGTAAAATGTTCAGGCGCGCCGGGTCTCCAAAGCCACGAAAAAGCTTGGCTTGCAATTGAACTCCTTCTGCGTTTGTAATGGTTAACAATTCCTACGCCTCCCATCGATATATTTATATATCACAATATAATGATATGATATTCCCAAGAAATCATTCTGTCAAGGTGTTTTTCTCTGTAAATCCAAGTTTGTGAAATAAGTGACGAAATCCACCAGGGAAGGATGACGATTGTTCATTGCCCACTGATAAAAACAACGTAATATTATGGCAGGCAAGAAAATAATCCCTATTTATTTTAAGGCTCAGCATAAAATATGGTGACCGAGAGCGAAGAAATGTATTTGATAACGGCTGTGCTCCTCAAAGAGCGCGGCCTGGAAGAACCGCTGCCTGTCTCGCAGCTGGCCGAAGCGTTATCCATCCAGCCGGTCTCCGCCCACCAGATGATTCACCGGCTGGCGGAAGATGGCTGGGTAACGTTTACCCCCTACAAGGGTGTTACCTTAACCCCAAATGGTGAAACGTTGGCCTTGTCTGTGCTCCGCCACCGCCGTTTATGGGAAGTGTTCCTGGTTGATCAACTACAAATCTTACCGGACGTTGCGGCTGAGCTGGCCTGCAAACTGGAACACACCGTACCCGACGATATTGCAGAACGTCTGTCCCGCTTTTTAGGCCAACCGACCCAATCTCCTCTGGGAAACCCCATTCCTGCTGCGCAGTCCTCGGCCCTACCCCTGCCAGAACGATTTTTGACACAGCTAAAAACCGGTGAAGAAAGCCAGGTTGCACGTATTCAGGCGGATGAAGCGACACACTCATTTTTAACAGCGGAAGGCATTGGCCCTGGAACACTTGTTACCGTATTGGCCATTGGAAGCAACGGCGCAATCCTGGCGGCTTTTGGTGAACGTAGCATGTATCTTTCTGAAAGAACTGCCCGGTCGATTTTGATCTTCCCTTAATCGGTAATAGATTACCGTCCCTAAATCAGGAGTTTATCCATGCAAGAATCCATTGCGAACCCCAGGATCCTCCCAGAATCCAACGGCGCCAGTTGTCACGGGGGTCCCAACGTAGATACCAGCGGGCTGCCGCTGATCGCGATCGTCGGGTCGCCCAACGTAGGCAAGAGCGTGCTGTTCAACACCCTGACCGGAGCTTACGTCACGGTCTCCAATTACCCTGGTACGACGGTAGAAGTCAGCCGGGGAAAAGGCCGCCTGGCGGGCCAGCCGGTCGGCGTGGTCGATACGCCGGGGATGTACCGGTTGGTTCCAGTGACGGAAGAGGAGCGGGTCGCCCGGGATATCTTGCTCCAGGAACGACCAGCGGTTACCTTGCATGTGGTCGACGCCAAGAACCTGGAGCGCATGCTGCCGATGACCCTGCAATTGATCGAGGCCGGCCAGCCGGTCATCCTGGTCTGCAACCTCATGGACGAGGCCGAACGGCTGGGTGTCAAAATCAACACAACCGCCCTCGAACAAGTTTTGGGAATCCAGGTTGTCGCGACTGCGCTGACGACCGGTCGCGGCGCAGATCGCTTGAAAGAAGTTGTGCTTTCTTCCCTCAACCGGAACGGCCATTCGGCAGCAGGCTGCGCGAACTGTGAATCAAAGCCTGCTCAGGTAGCCGTCGTTCAGTATCCACCCGCCATCGAAGACGCCTTACAACAGATCGAAACCCAGATGTATGGTTCCTACCAGTTAACCCATCGGTCGATTGCCCTGCTGCTGTTGCAAAACGACGCCGGAGTGGCCGCGCTGGTCGCGGCGCAAGAAGGCGCTCAGTACGCCGACGTCCAGGCCACGGTGAAGGCCGCCCAGGGCCGTTTTAGCCAACCGCTTTCTCTGGTGATCGCCCGCTACCAGCGCGAGGCCGCCAGCCGGATTCTGCAAAAGGTGCTCACCCAGCCCGTCCGGCGGGTCTCGCGCTTCGCGGAAAAGGTCAGTGAAGCCACGATGAATCCGCTGACCGGGATCCCCCTACTTCTCCTCTCGATGTACCTGTTGTACCAGTTTGTTGGGGTGTTCGGGGCGCAGACCCTGGTCGATTTCTTCGAGAACAGCCTGTTTGGAGCTTACGTCAACCCCTGGATCAACGGATTGCTGGCAACGTACGTTCCCTGGCCGGCGATCCGGGATTTGATCGGCAACCAATACGGTGTGATCACCCTGGGAGTGCGCTATGCCATCGCCATCATTCTCCCCATTGTCGGCACGTTCTTCCTGGCCTTCTCGGTCATCGAAGACAGCGGCTACCTGCCGCGCCTGGCCATGTTGATCGACCGCGTTTTCAAAAAGATCGGGCTGAACGGCCGGGCAGTGATCCCGATGGTTCTGGGGTTCGGCTGCGACACGATGGCGACGATCGTCACCCGGACGCTTGAGACGCGCCGGGAGCGGGTGCTCAGCACGATTCTCCTGTCGCTAGCCATCCCTTGTTCGGCGCAATTAGGCGTCATGCTGGGCATGCTTTCCGGGCGGAACGACCTGCTACTGATCTGGGCTGCTATTATGACCGGCATCTTCCTGCTGGTGGGGTTGGTGACTGCGCGGCTGATGCCCGGCGAGCGTCCGACCTTCTACATGGAGCTGCCGCCGCTGCGTCTGCCCAGTCCGAAAAACGTATTCGTCAAGACTTACACCCGCATGGAGTGGTACTTCCGCGAAGTTTTCCCGTTGTTCATCATCGCCAGCCTGGTGATCTGGTTGGGGCGGCTGACTGGGCTGTTCGACCTGGCTATCAGCGCGCTTGAACCTCTAGTACGTTGGCTGGGCCTGCCTGACCAGACGGCGGTGGCCTTCCTGTTCGGTTTCTTCCGCCGGGATTACGGCGCGGCCGGCCTGTACGATCTGCGTAACACCATGACAGGCGTACAGATCCTGGTTTCGACGGTGACCATGACACTTTTCGTCCCCTGCGTGGCCCAGTTCTCGGTCACCGTGAAAGAACGTGGCTGGAAAACCGCCCTGGCCATCGTCGTCTTCATCTTTCCCTTTGCTTTCTTGATCGGCGGGCTGCTCAACTGGTTGCTGATGGTCCTTGGGGTCAAGCTATGAAGTGTGGTTTCTGCGGCTACGAATTCGATCCTGAGGAAGCGGGAACGGCCTGCGGCAGTTGCCCACTGGTGAAAGGATGCCACCTGGTGCGCTGCCCGCGCTGCGGGTACGAAATGCTGCCCGAGGCGAAACTGATCATCTGGCTGCGAAACCTGAAGAATTCGACAATTAACCGTGCGGGAAAGACCGTGAAGGAGAAATCGACATGATGGTCAGTGAACGGGCGCAAGAACAACTCGAACAGCTGTGGATGGCCGAAGAAGACGGGCAAGTAGGAGTGCCGGTAACTGAACACCCGGGCGAGAATGTGCAGGATCTGCTGGATGGCGCGTGGATCGTACAGGATCAGGGGATTTGGAAGCTGACCGCATCCGGCCGCGAGGAAGCCGCGCGCGCCATCCGCCGCCACCGGCTGGGAGAAGTCCTGCTGGCAGACGTGCTAAAAGGAGACCAGAACCAGGTGGATGACCAGGCCTGCAGGCTGGAGCACGTCTTGTTCGATGGATTGGATGAGAGTATCTGCACCCTGCTGGGGCATCCTGCGTTCTGCCCGCATGGGAAGGCCATTCCGCCCGGCGACTGCTGCCGGGAAAAGCGCGCCAGAGCCGACGCGGAGATTGCCCCCCTGATCGAACTCCAGCCAGGGCAGGTGGGCCAGGTGGCGTTCATCCAGATGAGTAATCCGGGCCGGTTGGAAAAGCTCATGGCGATGGGCGTACTTCCAGGCGGCAGTATAAAACTGCTGCGTGCTTCGCCCACGTTTGTCTTCGAAAGCGGCTACAGCCAGTTCGCCGTCGACGAGGTGATTGCCTCTGGGATCTACGTGCGGCGGGATGTGGTTTCTTCATAAAGCCCTGATAGGTTTCTCACAATTTCTACACAACTTCCGGGTATCGTTAGTTCATCACGGAATGGATTAGAAAAAGGAGAAACGTCATGCGGAAATTATTGTTGGGTAGCCTGTTATTGATCTTCGGCATCGGTCTAGGGATTGGTGCTGCTTATGGTTTCAATAATTTCTGGCGGCCAACGCCAGTTTACGCGGTTGCTCCGGTGAATGTTCAGGCGGCCTCGGTTGTCCCGCCGGCCAAAACGCCTGTCGCGCCTTCGGCAACCCAACAAACGCCCGACATTACCCCTCCTTACCAGGGTTTGAGAAACAATGGTTGGGGAATGGGCAATGGCATGATGGACGATTGGGGCTGGCAGGGCAACAACACTCCTAACCAGCAATACCGGGGAATGGGTCCTGGAATGATGGGGGGATGGAACAATAACTCCGGACAGGGCAATTGGGGGATGGGTATGATGGGTGGATGGAATGCAACTACCCAAAATGGACAAAGAATTGCGATCGATCTGGCCATTGCCAGCGCAAAACAATACGCCGCCGGGTACGGTCAGGGTCTGACCGTTGCGGAAATCATGGAATTCAATAACAACTTTTATGCTTCGGTAAAAGAAACGAGCACAGGTCGAGGCGCTTTTGAGTTGCTGGTGGATCCCTACAGTGGCGCGGTGTATCCTGAAATGGGTCCGAATATGATGTGGAATGTCAAATACGGCCATATGGGCAACGGCCAGGCCGTTGAGAACACCCTCTCGATCGAGCAGGCTATCCAACAAGGACAGCAGTATTTGGATGCGAACCTGGCCGGCGCACAGCTCCAATCAGACGGCACAAGTTTCTATGGGTATTACACCTTCGATTTCAAGATCAATGACCAGGTTGCCGGTATGTTGAGCGTCAATGGCTTCGATGGCAGCGTCTGGCTGCATACCTGGCATGGTCAGTTTGTTGCCGAACAGGAGGTGCAATAATGCGTACCGCTTGGAAGTGGGCTTTGGGGGGCCTTGCCGTCGCCTTGATAACTTTCACAGTGGCGACTTCACTGTTTGGTGGATTTGGCCGGATGGGTTATGGTTGCGGCGGCTTTGGCATGATGAATCCTCAATTCGGCGGGATGGTCGGAAGCTGGGGTATGTTTGGAGGATTTATGATGCTCGGGATGTTCCTTATCCCTTTGAGTGTTCTCGCACTGCTTGTATTGGGGGGAATTGTACTGGTTCGAAGCTTAAGCACGTCAAGAACAGGTGTTACAACTGGTGCCACCTGCCCTGGCTGCGGCCGACCGGTGCAGAACGAATGGACAACCTGCCCTTATTGTGGAAAACCAGTACACTAAGAACGCCTATGTGTTGTCATAACCCTCTTGGTCTATTAATTGATAAACTTGAATTGAAAAATGATGTGTCGCGGACAGACGTGGATTCTTCCCCGCCTGAAACTTGTCCTAATTGCCGAAATACCATTCACCTTTCCTACGTTTGGTGCCCCGTTTGTGGAAAGGTGCTCAAACCATTTCCATGCAAATATTGCGGTCAAACCGTCGAACCAGAAGCAAATTTCTGCCTGCACTGCGGGGCGCCGCAGCTCATAAGATCTTATCCGTAATGTATTTGTCATCGAATCCCCGGATACCCGTATCTACCGATCAGAATTTACGTCTTAAAGGTTACGGGATGAATCCGGAAACTAGATTACTTGAGCAGGCACGATGTTTTGACCTGACGGCACTGGGGGATATATACGACTGCTACAGTCCAGGTGTATTTCGCTACGCTATACGTCTCCTTGGAGAGACCGATCTTGCCGAAGAGTGTGTTGCTGAAACTTTTAGCCGCTTTCTCAAAGCGTTGCATAATGGGGGCGGACCAAAGGATTACCTGCAAGCCTACCTCTACCAGGTGGCGCATCACTGGATCACCGATTATTATCGCCGCCAGCCGCTCCCAGACCTCCCTTTAGACGAGGCATTCGCGAACGATCAGGATGACCCCGCAAAAACTGCTGTGGAGAACATTGATCGCGAACGGGTCAGGGCGGCATTGCTACTTTTGACGCCTGAACAGCGCCAAGTCGTCGTGTTGAAATACTTGGAAGGTTGGGAGAATGAAGCGGTGGCGGCTCTATTAGAGAAGCCTCTTGGTTCTATTAAGTCACTACAGCACCGGGCGTTGGAAGCGCTGCGCAGGATGCTGCTTCCCGCAAGGGAGGAAAACGTGTCAGGGAGGAAGGCGTATGAATAGCATTTCTGAAGAGCAAGATTTTGAGATTGTCTCCCTGGTCAAAAAGCTCCAGCAATCTCCAGAGCGGGACCAACGCGCGGCTACAGGCGGGAGAGCTATATTCCTGGCCGAGGCGCAGATGTACCCTCTGCCCGTATCCATAACACCTGAACGGCGTCATATAGAGTGGAAGACATTCTTTTCCCGAAAGGCAAATCCAAAGATGGCAACCATTTCCACTCTGATATTGATTTTTACTTTACTGTTTGGGGGAACCGGAGCTACAGTCTATGCAGCGCAAAACAGCTTGCCGGACGAAACGCTTTATCCGGTAAAATTAATGACCGAAGATATCCGCGTTGGCCTATCGCCCCGGTCAGATGATCGGCTGGAATTGGCGCTCCAGTTTGCACAAAAACGACTGGACGAGATGCTGGCAATGAACCAGGCTGGTTATCATCCGGCAACAACAATTGGCGACCGCTGGGAGTATCAGGTGCAATCGGCTCTTCGGCTGACAGCGAACATGAATGAGACAGCGTTCACGCAGACTTTGAACCAGGTACGCGAACGGTTAATGGAGCAAGAAAACCAGCTCGGCCAGCACCTCGAAACGCACCCCGCTGATCCTACCTTAGAGCGTGTCCGCGAACAGCTCCGCGATCATCTCGGGCTATTAGATGAGGGGTTAGCCGACCACGATGCCTTCCGTTCCCGCGTTCATAACAATGATTTCGGGCACCATCCCGAGCAGGAACCAGGAGATACTCACCAACCAGGGATTGGACCTGACAATACACAAACCCCATTCTTGCACCCGGCGGAGCCAGAACATCTTTCGACAGATGTTCCCCATCAGTCGGCAACTCTTCAGCCAA
>JAPKMQ010000140.1 GCA_026645875.1 Longilinea sp. | reverse complement strand
TGCCGCCCATCGACAGGATCGCAACCTCGGTGGTGCCGCCGCCGATGTCTACGATCATGCTGCCGCGCACCTCTGAAATCGGCAGCCCTGCGCCCAAAGCCGCTGCCCGGGGCTCTTCGATCAAATAGGCCTCACGGGCGTTCGCTGCCATGGCTGCATCAAACACTGCGCGTTTTTCAACTTCGGTCGCTCCGGACGGAATGCCAATGACCACCCGGGGCCGGGGCATGGCAACAAATGTCTGCTGGTGGGCGCGCAGGATGAAGTATCCGAGCATCTCACGCGTAATTTCAAATTCCGAAATCACACCATCCCGCAGCGGCCGGATTGCAATCACATTCGCGGGGGTTCGGCCGACCATCTCCTTGGCTTGCGCGCCAATGTACAGCGGCATGCGAGTGCGCTTGTCGATAGCCACCCAGGATGGTTCGTTAATTACAATACCTTTACCTCGCACGTGCACCAAAGTGTTTGCCGTGCCCAGGTCAATGCCAATATCTAATGAGAACAGACCCAAAAGCCAGTTGATTGGGTTGAATGCCAAGCGGCGCTCCTTATTGCTGGTTCAGGGAATCCTGTCGCAAATGTAAAAGGAATCCAAAATGAACTTGGAAATTCATTTTGTAAATTATACCATAGAGATTTATTGGTAATTTGCGGCACAGTTTGTCTGCAACCGCCCGAACCTCCGATCCTGTACCGCAATCTCCATTTCAATCTGGACAGCCGACCAATTTTGCATATAATACCTGTAACGCGGGTGTCGCCAAGTGGTAAGGCAGTAGCTTCCCAAGTTACCATTCCGTGGGTTCGAATCCCATCACCCGCTCAAGTATCACCAACCGCCTTTCAGGCGGTTTTCTTAAATTATTGAAAACCCTATTGCAATTTTTGGTTTACAGTATTGCAAGGACGGTCGTAAGCCAAAGTACAACCCCTTATAATAACAACGGAGTTTTTCTATCCCCCCGCATAGGGACAAATAAGGGGAGAATAATAAAAAATCATGGCTGATGACACGCTAATCCTGCACGTTGAAGATAATTTTGAGAACCGCATGCTGGTTCGTCGATTACTGTTATCCGAAGGATATCAAGTAACAGAAGCTGAGCAGGCCACCCAGGCGCTCGAAATTCTGAAGACCACCCGCCCCGCGCTGATCCTGATGGACATCAATATGCCGGATATGGACGGCTATACGCTGACCAACACGATCAAGACCATGCCCCAGATGGCCGGAATTCCAATCATCGCCATCACCGCCAACGTCATGAAAGGTGACCGCGAGAAGACACTACAAGCCGGTTGTGATGGCTACATCGAAAAGCCGATCGATGTGGACCGATTCTTGGAACAGATAGAGCGCTTTCTGCACCAGTTTGCGCAACATTAATTTGAGGCAGTTAATGAATCCTGACATTCAAAATCAAAACGAAAAAATAAATCCCAAGGAAATAACTGTCCTGGTTGTTGAAGATAACGTGTCGAACTTTGTGCTGATCGCGCGCATGCTGGGATTTTTGGGCATCCATTGCGAATGGAAAACCTCAGGGTACGAGGTGGTGGAATACGCTGACACGCTTGCGCGCGTCGATCTGGTGCTCATGGATATCCGCCTTCCTTATGAAGATGGTTACGGCGCTCTACGCAAATTGCGTCAATCGCCAAAACTGCGTAACGTCCCGGTGATTGCGGTTACAGCTGAAGCCAGTGTGGAACAAATCGCGAAAGCCAAATCCTCGGGCTTTGATGGCTTCCTGGGAAAACCGCTTGACCCGGATCGTTTTCCCGATCAGATCCAACGTATTCTTGCTGGTGAATCCGTGTGGGAAATGAATTAAGGAGATTTGCATGACGGTGAAAGCTCCCCCCGTGACGGAAAAATCTCGGCCGCAATTCAAGAGAAGGCTGGCGCGCCGTACCGTTGTTCAGCTTCTACTGTTGACGATGATCCCCTTCCTGGCGCTGGGCGGGTTCGCGGTTTTACGCCTGCGCTCGCAATTGACCCAGCAAATCTCCACGCAAGTACGCTCCATTTCCAGTTATTATGCTGAACAACTCAATGAATTAGCCAAAGACCGTGGGGATTCTCTCAGCGAATTGATTTACACGCCGCGCGTTTTTGACAACATGTCCACGGTGATTGAATCCACCGCCCGCAACTCCGAATACTTCCAGGCGCGTTTCAGCGTCCAGGGGGAATTTTTTAATTACACCACTGTTACCGAAGATCAGCTTTTTGACCAGTTATTCGTCCTCCGGCCTGATGGAACGGTTGCCTTTTCAACGAATACCAGTTGGGAAGATCAGCAATTCAGTGATTACCCATATATCGGCCAATTCATGGATTCAGACAATGCGGAATTGATCTTTAATCCCGAGCCGCTATACAGCAATCAATTTGTGATGATCACATCCCGCATTATCCGAAACGAGAACGGTCAGCACATCGGCACGGTTTATGGCACAACGTTGACAAATCTTCCATGGTCGCTGCTGACTTACGCGGAAACCTTGCTGCCATCAGCGCGGTCTTATTATTTCACCAACGATCAGAACTTAATCGGCTTTGAGCCTGGCACAAAAAACCTGCATGCGGTCGAACTTACCGACAGCCAGCGCAGCAGCGTCCAGGGGTTGATTGAACTCGGCAGCAATCAACTGAATACGATACAATCGGCGATTACAAACGTTGAATCGTTTGCGCTGGCCAAACAGGTGAAAGAATTACAGACCTACCTGATCTTCTCAATTCCCACCTCGACCATCTATTCGCAAATCCAGGTTTTCAGCCCTGCCACCATTGCCATTTTCTTTGCCGCCATCGCTTTGATCGGCTTTCTAATTTACCTTGGGGCCAACCGAATCGTAAAGCCGCTCGAAGGTCTGTCTGCCATCTCGCAACAATTTGCCCGAGGCGACTGGTCGCAGCGGGCGGTGGTCAATCGCGATGATGAGCTCGGCCAACTGGCCTTCTCGTACAACCAGATGGCTGATGAATTGCAAGATGTTTACAACTCGCTGGAAGCAAAGGTGGAACAGCGTTCCCACCAACTCCGCACCGCCTCCGAAGTTGCCTTGCTGGCGACCTCTGGCACCAACCGCGATGAAATGATTCAGCAGGCCGTGGATCTTCTGAAAGACCGGTTCGAGTTCTTTTATTCTGCCATCTACCTCATCGATGAAACCGGCGATTATGCCAATTTGCGTGCCACAGCCACCACGGACGAAGAACTCATCATCCCGAACAATTTGCGCATCCCGGTGGGTTCAAAGACCGTCGTCGGTCAGGTCGCGGCCACGCAGACTCCCATCGTGATTTCAAACCTGGACGAGGAACACGAATACCAACAGTCCGCCAGCACGATGATCGGCTCCATGTCCGAAGCAACCGCCCCCATGCTGCTCGGCAATCAGTTGGTTGGTTTGATCGACATTCAAAGCCGTTCACTGGCGGCCTTCGACTCGGATACGCTGTCGGTTTTGCAAACCCTGGCCAGCCAATTGGCAACGGGCTTGCGCAACGTGTTGCTGGTTGAATCTTCCCAGGTTAACCTGGAAGAAACCGCCATGCTTTACCGCTCCAGCCGGCAGATCACCCAGGCCAAAACCGAAGCCGAGGTGCTGCAGACACTCACCGAGACGCTGAACAAGACCAACTTCCTCAGCCTGGTACTTACGGTCGAGGAGGATAGTCTCAAAGTGATCTCCTTTGGAGACCCAAAAGCATCCAGTGTCGGTTCGGCAGTTAAGGGTATCAGCCTGCCCATGCAGCGCGGCGCTGCGCGTTTGAAAGATAACGCCATCCTGATCCTGGAGAACCTGCAGGCCTCCAACGATTTTGAGAACCTGACCGCGTTCCTCACCCGCCGCAGTTGCCGCTCCGCGGCTTTGATCCCCATCCTGGAAAATGGCCGCCCGACCAAACTGATCGCCCTGGGTACCCGCGAGTCCACGCCCCTCTCCTCCTCCAGGTTGCAGCCATATGCCAGTCTTGCCGAGGTTGCCAGCACAGCCTTTGAACGGTTCACCGTCCTGCAAACCCTGCAAGACCGGTTGTCTGAACTTCAGGTTATGGAATATGTCGGCCACGCCGTGACTGCCGAAACCGACCCCGAGCAACTGTATAAGACCCTTCACGACGTGATTTCCGACCAGATGGGCTCCGATTTGAGCTTCGCGGTGGCCCTCTTCAATGCCAGCACCAACCAGATTGAATTTCCGTACATGATCGATGTTGGCAAGCAAATGACCGTCCCTCCCCTGCCGTTAGGCGAAGGTATGACTTCCGAGGTGGTCAAGAAACAAAAACCGCTCCTCATCAACAATAACCTGGAGGAAGCTGCCCAAAGGCTCGGCGCCAAGCTGGTAGGTCAGTTGCCAAAATCCTGGCTTGGTATTCCGCTGGTCATTGCGGGTAACTCGATCGGCGCAATTCTGCTGCAGGATATGGAAAATGAAAACCGTTTCTCCCAGACGGATGTCAACCTGCTCAATACCATTTCTCCGCAAATTGCCACAGCCATCCGTAATTCGCAATTGCTCGCTGAAATGGCTAAAACAACCTCTGCGTATGAACAGGAACACTTCCTGTTGGATTCGTTGTTGACCAGCCTCCCGGATCGGGTTGCTTTTAAAGACGCGGATCTTCGATACCTGCGCGTCAGCGAGATCATGGCGAAGGATTACGGTTTTCGCTCTGCCAGCCACTTTATCGGCAAGGATGACGCCCAGATCATGGGCAGCGAAATCGGCCAACAGGCGCTTGCAGAAGAGCGGCAGATCCTTGAAAGCGGCCAACCTGTGTTGGATACAGTCGAAAAAACCGTGGACGATCACGGCAACGAAAACTGGCGTGTGAGCACCAAGCTGCCCATGGTTGACGCCTCCGGCCAACCCGTCGGGTTGTTGGGGATTTCACGCGACATCACCGCCGTTAAGAAAACGGAAGAGATCGCGCAACTTCGCTCGCAACGCTTGCTGACAGCTGCAGAAATCGCCCGCGATACCTCTGGCCTTCTCGATCTGGAAGTACTTTTGAAAAACGCGGTCAACCTGGTGCTGGACCGGTTTGGTTTCTACCACGCATCCATCTTCCTTCTGGACCCGTTGGGCGAATACGCCATCCTGCGCGAATCGACCGGGGATGCCGGCGCGCGAATGAAGGGCATCGGACACAAGCTGGCCGTTGGGTCTTCCTCCATCGTTGGCCAAGCCACTTCTCGCGGTGAGCCATTGGTGGTCAACGAAGTGCGCAAATTCGAGAATTACTATCCCAATCCCCTCCTACCCGATACGCGCGCTGAGATGGCCATTCCTTTAAAAATGGCAAACCGCACTCTGGGCGCTCTGGATGTCCAATCGACCAAAACCAATGCCTTTACACAGGAGGACGTCCAAACCCTGCAAATTCTCGCGGATCAACTCGCGATTGCCATCATCAACGCCGAACTGTACACCAGCACCCAGGAAACCCTGGCGCAGCATCGTTTCCTGCATCAAATCAGCGCGGCGGCCTCATCCAGCCAAAACGTCGATGATGCTTTGCGCACCACGGCCCAGGGTATGCAAGTTGCACGCAAAGAAGATCGCGTTTCCATCCATATCATGAACAACCGCGGCGAATTGTTGCTGGCTGCCATGGCGGGTTACCCGGCCGGGCAGCGCCCCGCAGAGGTTATCCCAATGGGCGAAGGCATCATTGGCCGGGTGGCAATTGAAAAACGCCCCTCGCGCGTGGCGGATGTGCTCACCGACCCATACTACGTTCCCACCGACGACGCGATCCGGTCGGAACTGGCCGTGCCCATCATCTATACGGACCGCCTGCTGGGCGTACTCAACCTGGAAAGCGAAAAAGTTGCCGCGTACAACGAAAACGACGAGGAAATTCTTTCCACCATGGCAGCCAACCTCGGCTCCATCATCGCCAACGCGCAACTAGTCTCGCAGGTTCAACACCAGGTGGAACGCCAGCAGCAAATCTTTGAAATCACGTCCAAGATCCGCCGTTCTGTTGACATGAAATCCATCCTCGAGACCTCCACCAGCGAATTGTGCAAGGCGTTGCGGGCGCAAAAAGCGACCATTCGCCTGACGGTTGATTCGGAAGAATCACCGGTGAGCGTGACTCAGGAAGCCCACAGCAATCACAACGGCCACGATTCAGGCTCCAAATCGAACGGAAAAGGAGCGAAATAATGCTTCAACGGGTTAAAGACTATTTATTGTCCTTAAAACCTGGTAATACGCCGCCTGGAATTCTTGCGGAGGGTGATATTCGCCCTATCCAGGAACTCATACTGCACAGCACATACCTGTTCGGATCGATCGCGGCGGTTGCGGCTCTCCTTTTTGTCGTTCCATCGTTGGCTGCCACCCAGGGATCCGCGGCCTTACTGGTCAGCATAGTCGCCGCCGCGTTCATCCTTTTCACGTTTTGGCGAAATTCGTCCTATGATCTGCGTGGTCAGGTTTTGATCATCACACTGTTTGCCGCATCTGCTGTGATCTTCCTGAAAGTTGGCATCACCGTTGTTGGCGCGGCAACCCTGTTTGGCTACGTTCTTTACACAACCATCCTGTTTGGCGGCAAAGCCGGCGCGCGCGCTTTCGTGTTGAGCAGCTTTGCGCTTGGCTTCCTGGCATTTGCCTTTCGGAATGGGATGGTCTCTGCCCCCGCCAACACAGCGGCCCTGGATGTCACCCAGCCGGCGAACTGGGCTCAGTATGTCATCCCTCTGATGGCCGTGATCGGGGTGTTGGCAATCGCTATTCGCATCCTGGTGAATGATCTCGCCTCTAAAACCACATCCTACCGGTCTTTGTCGAACAACCTGGCGTTTGAGCAACACAAAATGGCGAACATGCTTGAAAAAGGCACTTCGCGCATCGAACGCCGGGAGCAGCAACTTCGCACGGCATTCCAGATCTCGCGCGATTTTTCGGCCATGCTTGACCCCACCGAATTGTTGAACCGCGTGGTCAACAGCGTCCGCGATAATTTCGACCTATATTACGTCGGCATTTTTCTATTGGATGAAGAAAAACGCTATGCCGTTTTGACCGCGGGCACCGGCGAAGCCGGCGAGAAAATGATCGCCGCAAACCACCGCCTGGAAATTGGCGGTACATCCATGATCGGTTGGTGTATTTCAAACCGCAAAGCCAGAATTGCCCTGGACGTCGGGGCGGACCAGATCCGTTTCAATAATCTGTATCTGCCCTCGACGCGCTCCGAAATGGCTTTGCCAGTTGTCTTTCAGGATCAGGCTATCGGCGCTCTAACCATCCAATCCGCGGAGGCGAACGCGTTCCAGGATGAGGACATCATGATCCTGCAGGGTATTGCCGACTCTCTGGCGATTGCGCTTGAAAACGCACGCCTGTTCCAGCAAACCCAACAGGCCCTTGAAGAACTGCGCGTTTACAACCAAACCTACATCCAGGATACCTGGGGCAACACACTGGCCTCGCAAGGCGATCTCTCCTACAGCTATCAAAACCTGAAGGCTCC
>JAPKMQ010000013.1 GCA_026645875.1 Longilinea sp. | reverse complement strand
AAAAAGAAATTCTTGCCGCGGAATTCCATGCGCGCGAAAACAAATGCGACCAATGCGCACACAAAAACTGTAACCGCCGTGGTCGACAACATGACGATCAGGCTGTTTTTCATCAACCGCCAAAAACTGGGCGTCGATAAGATGTTGATGATATTGTTCCAGTTGGGCGGATTTGGAATCGAGTACGGATGGGAATACATCTGCCCAGTGGTTTTTACACTGCCAAAAAGCAGAATCACAATGGGGATGAAAACCATGACCGATGTAATCGTCAGGATGATATATTGAAGAACCCTTGGAACGCTCTTCTGCATCCAGCGAGGGGTCGGGATTACGCTTCGCATGATCGGCCCTTTCTATAAACCGGTAAGATAGTCAGGCTTACGGGTTAACTGCTGGTACAAAAGCGAGAAGATCACGCAGATGATAAACATGATGATCGCGACTGCCGCCCCGTACCCGAATTGGAATCTGACAAGGCCAAACCGGTACATATAGGTCGCCATGGTTTCACTGGCGTTTACTGGCCCTCCTCTTGTCATTACCCAAACCAAAATGAACTGCTGAATCGATCCTAAAACCGACATTTGGACTGAGGTTTTGATCGTGCTGCTCAATAACGGCAAAGTGATAAAAAAGAAGCTTTGAATGGAAGTTGCGCCATCCATGCGTGCAGCTTCTTCAATTTCTGTGGGAATGTTTTGCAGCCCGGTAAGATACAAAAGCAGGTGAAATCCAAAGTATTTCCATGTCAGCGTAAGAAAGACCGCGAAGAGAACCACATTCATGTCTGCGAGCCAGTTGACCGGGTGCAAACCCAATTGGACCAGTATACCGTTAAAAAATCCGCGCTCTGGATCGGGATTGTAGAGCAGCATCCACATGATGCCGGTATTCACTTCAGAGAGCACATAGGGCAGAAAAAATATCGTCCTGAACAGAGCTCTGCCCGGCAGGTTGCGCCCAACCATATTGGCCAGGATGATCGCCGCCGGAAGCTGCAGCACCAATGAAAGCACAATGATGATCACGACGTTCTTAACAGATTTTTGGAATACTTCATCATCAATGATCTTTACATAATTTCCCAAACCAATATTATGAACCGGTTGCCCCAGACCTTTCCAGTCAAAAGTACTGTAATAGACCGAACGGAAAATTGGATAAACCACAAAAATCAGAAAGAGGATGAGCGCAGGCAGCAGAAAAAGAAAGACAACCAGTCGGTCATTTGCCAGACGCGTGTTGCGGGACCCTTTCTTCGGGAGAACAGAATTCTGAGTGGCAGAATTGGATTGCATTTTGCTCTTTCTCTGCGAGTGGATTGGTTCGAGAGCCCGGCCAATAATTGACCCTGCGCAATACGATCCTTCAGGAAGTGCCTACAGACATTGAAACCGGTAAAGAAACCTGGGGGAACGGAACAGTCAGGTTTCTGACAGGTGCGGGCGGCGTACTTGCTGCCTTCCCGCACCTGTCAGATCTAGATAAGGCGATTATTGAGCCAGGAAGCCGGCTTCAATTTCGGCGCAGACTTCTTCGGGGGTTGCGGTTCCAGCGAAGATCTTCTGCACTGCGTCATTGATGATGCCGCCCATGGCAGAGGGCAACACCTGGTCAAAGTACAGTTGATAGTAGGTGGAATTGGCAACTGCTTCGGAGACCAACACCATGTTGGGATCGGCCAAAGCCACGCCAGCGCCCTTGGCCACCGGGATACCGGTGTTGGAGGCAGCGATGACTTTTTGATTGTCAAGGGAGGTCAGGTATTTGACGAAATCGATGGCTTCGGGTTCAGCGTTGGCGCCGATGGCGAAACCATTGCCGCCGCCCACGATATCCGTCACAAGCCCCTTGCCGCCTTCAACAGCCGGGAAGGAGAACATGCCAAGGTTCTTGACGCCAAGCAGGTCGGCGCTGTTGGCAGCCTGAACGGAGGGAGACCATTGTCCGCCAAGTTCCATGGCGGCTTTGCCATTGCCAAACGTGGCATTCATTTCATCGTGGGTCGCGCCCAGGAAACCTTCCTGGAAGTAACCACCGTCGACGAGCTTCTTCAGCTCATATCCGGCCTGGACAAACGCTTCGTCTTCAAATGAACCCGTACGGGCATCGCCAGACGCAGCCGCAGCGGCGAATGCATCAGCGCCGCCAATGCGAGAGACGAGGTAAGCCCAAATGTGCATACCAGGCCATTTGTCGCCTTCACCCACGGAGATGGGGGTGATGCCGGCGGCTTTCAGCTTCTCGCAGTCAGCCAGGAACTCTGACCAGGTGGTGGGAACTGCTTCGATTCCAGCCTGAGCAAAGAGGTCTTTGTTGTACCAGAAGGTAACCGCGCCCATATCCCACGGAACGCCGTAGTTCTTGCCATCCACAGCGAAGGCATCCAGGGCACCGAGGCTGTTGCGCCATTCGCCGCCATTGGCATCCAGGTCAGCGGTGATGTCTTTCAACAAACCGGCATTGACCTGCTCGATCATGCCGCCCTGTCCCCAGGACTGGAAGATATCAGGAACTTCTCCAGACTGCATCACGGTGGTCAGCTTGGTTTTGAAGGCTTCGTTCTCGAGCACAGTGATCTCAATTTTCACATTGGAGTGGGCAGCCATGTAATCGTCCGCCATCTTCTGCCAATCTGAAAGCGCAGGGTCCTTGGTGGAAATGTGCCACCAGGTGATGACGACGGGTTCAGCAGCAGCCGGAACATCCGTGGCAGCGGCCGGAGCATCGGTGGCAGCAGCCGGGGCGTTCGTGGCAGCGGCCGGAGCTTGGGTAGGAGTGGTGCAGGCAGACAGCATAAAAGCTGCGATGAACACAATGCTGAGTAGAGTGTACAGCTTACGAGCCATGATTCTTCTCCTTTTCAGGTAATTTACACGATATAATTGAAACGTGCGGAGCAATCCTCCACACAAACTGGCAGGTCTTCTTTCAGCTCACCAGGGTCAAAGAGAAGACCTGCTGCTTCTTAAATTGTCTACTGCCTTTCACCTCCTTCTCCTTTCAGGTCAATGGCTCGAAATTGCGGGGATCCGATTGAGCCATCACTATTTTTTGGATTGCCTAATGCTTGACAGGAATTTCTGATCACCAACCGCGTTTGCATACGGTATGTCTGCTGATCAAGAGGAATTCCATTGATGATCTTGATCACCATTTGCGTGGCCACATATCCCATTTCTGAGATAAATTGGTCCACTGTGGTTAAACCCAGGTATTTTGATTCGGGGATATTGTCAAAACCCACCACAGAGAGATCTTCAGGGATGCGCAGCCCCATCTCCTCAGCCACCTGAAAAACGCCCATTGCCATTTGGTCATTCGACGCAAAGATCGCCGTGGGACGATTGGGCAGCGAAAGCAACATTCGAGAACAACTGATGCCCGTCTCTGTGGTGAAATCGCCTGAAGCAATCAATTCTTCGTCAATCGGGAGGTTGGCTTTCTTTAGGGCATCCCGGTAGCCCAGCAAGCGGCGGTTCGAACTCTCAAGCTCGACACGCCCGCCAATGTATCCGATCCGTTTATGCCCCAGTTCGATCAGGTAATCCATTGCTTCCACGGAGCCGTGATAGTTGGTGGCGTGAACGGCAGGATTGGTCGGGTTGCTCATAACCGGATCGATGGAGATGATGGGTTCATCGGTATTGAATTCACCCACCACCGGCGCAACGATGATTACGCCGTCAGAAATCGATTTGGTCAACAGGGAGACGTATTTTCTTTCGGCATATGCGCGGCCGCTTTTGCGCACGCTACCCGTCGTATAAACCAACAGGTCAAACTCCGATTCGGCAATCGCCCGGTTCACGCCCTTCATCACTTCGATGGCAAAGGGATACGCAATATCCGGCATGATCAAGCCGATCAAGTTTTTCTTATGGCTTCTCATACTGCGCGCAGCAAGATTGGTGGTGAAGCCCAACTCATCAATAACGGTAAGAATGCGCTCCTGGGTCTCCCCGGCAACGTCAGACTTGCCATTTAAAGCCCTCGAGACTGTGGAGGCGGAAACTCCAGCAGCCTTGGCAACATCCTGAATAGTGACAGATCGTTTTTTCTTATACATAGGGGGGGGTGATCGGTAACGATACCGGTAACGTTACCGGTATCGTTACCGATATTATTGCACGCGCATGCCGAAAAGTCAACATTTATTAAGGTAGCAAACCTTGGCTTGATCATTGACATATCGTAGTTGGGAAGGCAAAAACAATGACGACGCCTTTCGGCGTCGTTTTTCCATCCGCAGCGGAGAGTGAGTCTGCACCGATCGGGTTCGAACCACTACCCTGGCGGGTACTTCGTGACTTACGGATTACGCCAGAACCCGGCGCGGTGTGAGTTTTACATCCTGATTCCGGCTGCCCGGGCGGCTGTACACACATCTACACCTGCGGACAATGCGTTCATCAGCGGTCAGGCAGACTGAGGCTGCAAAGCTCTGCAAATGGTCGAACCCGCCAAATCCGCTGTAACAAGATGATCAGTTTCAATGGATAAAGATTATTTTGAGGGGATATTTTCTAAGAGGAATTTGGAAATGTGACTCAAACTTAGAGTCGTTTCGGGTATGAAAGCAACGATTTGGAAAACATGGAATAACCCTTCCCAGATTTCCAAATGGGCATCAACGCCAGCCCGTTGCGCAGAACTGAAGAGCCGTTTTGCATCATCCACCAGGATTTCACTGGTACCTGTATGAATTAAAAGAGGGGGTAAACCTTTAAGATCAGCAAACAAGGGTGAAATGAGCGGGTGATCGGTTTTATAGGCACTTGCGTAATGTTTGGCATAATTCTCAAGGATATTCACATTCAAAATGGGATCCACGGCCGCATTCTGGTGGATCGAATCACCGGAGAGGGTCAGGTCGGTCCATGGTGATATGCACACCAGGCAGGCAGGCAGCGCATCGCCCGCGTCGCGCAAAGAAACCAGAGTTGACAAAGCTAATCCCCCACCCGCAGAATCCCCTGCTACGGCGATGTCGGATGCGGCAAATCCTTGTTGTAACAACCAACGGTAAGCTGCCACGGCATCTTCCAATGCTGCCGGAAAGGGGTTTTCTGGAGCCAAACGGTAATTGATCGCCAACACCTTTAAGCGAGTTGCCATTGCCAGCCGGGACAACCATTCACGATGAACGTTGATGGACCCCAGCGCATAAGCGCCTCCATGCAGGTAAAGGATTACCCCGTTTATCGCATTTGGACTATAAATCCATTCCGCGGAAATCCCCTGGATATTTATCGGCTGATGGTTGATTTCTTTAGGAATTCTGAAAAATCTGGCCGACTTTTCCTGCTTCAAACGTTGTTCATGAATGGGTCCATTCGCCCAACCATAAGGTTGCAAGTGGAGCATTGCCTTAATGAATTTCGCCTGAAAGCTAGACATGGAATCTCAATATTTATTCAGCCAGCAACCGCGGCAGGTCGCCCATCACTTCCAGACCGGTGTGAGCGCCAATACCCTCAAAAATCAGCCCGCCCTGAAGGTTCTCAAGCCGCACCTGCACCGTTGCATTTAGCGTTTCCAGCACCCTCTGTCCCATATCCATCCGGGTTGGTCCGCGCAACAAGCCTCCTTCAACGCGACGGGCCGTCAGGTGTAACCGGTAGCGGTTGCTTTGCAACACCCAATCCACATGGGTATCGAAGATTTGCAGAGATCTGATCCTGGCCCCGCTGTACGTCGCAAACCGGTAAAGTTTGCCGTTAATCCAGAGGCCGACGATGAAACCCCGAAATGCGCTCCCCATCCAGGGTATGATCGCCACCGAAGCGGTGATGCAGGCAGGGGTGCCGCCGAAATGATTGCTCTGGAACCAGACCCAGGCTGAAGGGAAAGCCTGCCCCCAGTCCTTTTCAATATAGCCGCGTCCGCCGTCGAAATTCATCATTTTTCCATTAAGCGTGAGCGTGCCCTGCAGGGAGTGGTCAAAACTTAAAACGCCATGATAACACTCCATGCGTGGCACCCAGGCATACCAACCCATGATGCCCGGAGAAACCAACGTCACAGGCCAGGGATTCAGCGGCCCAAGTTGAATTTCACCCTGGATTTGGCCTTCAGGGCGCTCAATATCCAATAAAAGGCGGCTGCCGTCGAAGTGATTCTTGTCAATCTGCAACGCAAAACGGGAGGGATCCGCCTGGAATTGTTGGAATGCAAAGGTATGATAGGCTGTCGTTCCATCCGTGCCATTCAGCACCTGCACAAATGCGTGCGCATCTTTCCCAAGTATCACCCCGGGGATAACAGCGACTTTATGACTTTCATCCGCGCTAACCAGTTTATAGTACCAGCCCTCAAAAAATGGAGGCTGCTTATTAAAACCATGATACATCCCGGGCGTGAGCGTTGTTTTCAGAGACATGCAAATTTTTCCTGATTCTCAATCCGGAACCTTTGATATCGTTATTAACAATATCACATGTTTAATCTCCTTTACCCGAAATAATCGACCACAGATTATACAAATAGACTGTTTAAACTTTTAAAAAATATTCTTTTGACCATCCATCGAAGCCTTTACATCAAAGCATAACCTATCATGAACATCACCCTCACCCGTTCAGCTCAGGAATTCAGGATTTTTAAATTGAGCAAATCTGAAAAATTCTGGATGAAAATATCGGCACGCGCGTTCTTATCGTAATTGAAGGCAATGGTTGCCATGCCAGCCTTTCGCGCACCGCTCAATTCAGAAGCCTTATGGCCCACAAAAACAGATTCTTCCTGGCGCAGGCCCACTTTACGGTAGGCTTCCTGGTAAATCAATGAGTCCGGTTTGCGCGTGCCAATCTCTTTTGAACTGATGAACGTGTCAAAAACATCGCCAAACCCGCCCCTGTCAAACCAGCTCAATTTTACCTGGATGGGCGTGGCTGTATCTGAAATGATCCCTAAAACAAAGCCCTTCTTTTTCAGCGCCTTCAGGGTTTCCGGCACGCCGTCGATGATCTCCACGCTGGTGGCATCCAGCAGCATGGCATTCACGCCTTCGGCCAGCATCGCCGGATCGGTTACGCCATACAGGCGAATGACGCGCTCATAGAATTCATAGCGATCAATGCTGCCGTGAAAGGCCAGGTCTTTGAGTTTTCTTTTTTCTTCCTTCACATTTGCCACAGCGTGAAGCTTATGACGGGCAATAAACCGCCGCATGTGAATCCCCTTGCGCGGCTTGTGATAGAGGATATTGCCGGCATCAAAGAAGATGCCCTTGATTTTACAACCCGCAACGGCCGTGTGCGTCCGGGCATCCTTGCGAAGCGCCTTGTCCAGGATGGGAAGCAGTTCGCGCATGTCCTGTATGACGGCATCCGGCTTTGCTCCCAGGTCAGGGTCCCCGTCATCAAAGGGATGTTGTATTTTGATGGACAGCCGAAAACCAGCCCGTTTTGAACCGAGAATATCACGGTTTATTTTGTCGCCCACATATGCCATGCTGCTGGTGGGTAAATTGACCAGGCGGGCAGCATGATAGAAGATCGAAGGGTCTGGTTTTCGGCCGCCAAAGGCAGAAGAAAGGACAACCGGGGATAAATAGGAGTCTATGCCGTAGCGCTTCAAGTTGAAAGGCACCTGGGTGAGACTGTGCGTGTTGCTGATGCAACCGGTCAGCAGCCCCATCCCACGGATTTGCTCGAGCACCCAGGGGATCTCCGGCCGCATCTCGCGCAGGAAATAGCGGGTTTCATGGATGAAGCTGAGTTCTTCGGCAATCGGCGCCAATTCGGCTTCGGAAATGCCCAGGTCGGCAAAGACGTATTTTGCCCAGATTTGATCAGACGGCAGCTCAATGAAAGATTGCCGGTTCCACTTCTGATAATTGGCAATGCCGGTAGTGATGCGTTGGCTAAGTTGTTTGTCGTCCTCATCAACGCGGATGCCGGCTTTTGCAAGACATTCGCGGAAATGATGGGTGTTCTCGAGGCGCAATTCCGGGCTGGAACGGTAGGTTTCCAGAGTTCCGCCAACATCGAAGAATACGGCTTTGAGTTGCATACTGATCCTAATCTGGGCAATAGCCACTTATCCCCGGTTCAATACACTTACTTGGAGAGCAGGTTCAGCGCGTAGAAATCACGGAACGCTGTGATGTTCTCATAGACAAACAGGTTTTCAAAATTCCAGACCTTGAGATCCGCGAAGGGCAAGGCATCGGCAATGGGTTCGATGGCGGGAATGGAGGAGTACTGGCCAACTTGATTCCACGGAGCAAAACCCTCTGCGCTCAGGATGAACTTGACGAACAACTTTGCTGCATTGGGGTGCGGTGACTGATTGATGATGGCAACATAGTTGCGCTTTTGCACGCCGACAACCGGATTCAAAGTTTCGCAGGGAGCAAAGGCAGCCTCACCCTTCAGCACGGTGCGGTATTTGGACAGCGGTAGCCAACCGATGTAACTATCTGTCATGCCCAGGCTGCCCACCGCTTCAACGGTTTCATCACCGCCCGGCGTACCCACAGGTGAATTCTGCGCGAACTTCTTCAACCACAGCCAGCCCGCATCCGGGGTATCCTCTTCAAGCACTGGATCTGTTCCAAAGTAATCCTTGTAGGCAGCAGCTAACTCATCCGCATGAGTGGTGGCGCTGATAAGCATGCCCAGGTCTTCAGCGCTGTTCATCGGGTCTTTAATGTAAATCTTGCCACTCCAGGCTGGATCGGTCAGAGCCCACCAGTTGTCAATCGGGCACGTGTCGTTCAACTCGGTGTTGTACACCCAGCCAAAGATTTCGGTACTGGTTGTTACGATTGGGTCCTGCGCTTCAGGCGGAATGACACCAGCCAGGTCATCAGGGATGAATTTCCACAGATATTTGGCGGGCATAAATTCACCCACAATGTCCGGGCCGCCGGCGCTGAGCCACACATCGCCGGTAAATGCACCGGCGTTTTGCTCTTCGCGCACTTTGGTGATGACATCCGCGCCACCCATATCCAGAGCTTCGATCTTGATCTCCGGGTAGAGCGCTGCAAAGGCCTCGGCGGCAGTGGCTACGCGCGATGAGTTGGAGTAGACGACCAGTGTTCCTTCAACTTTGGCAGCGGCTTCAATGCTTGCCCAGTCCTGAGCCTCAGGGGTATAATCCCCAAGACCGGCGGCTTTAAGCCATTCTTCCTGTTCTGTTAGCACCGGTTCAGGAGTATTGGCTATGGGAGCTGCCGGTTCTGTTGCCGGGACGCTGGCTTTCGTCGGATCGGCTGCAGCGGGTGCTGCGGTTGGTTGAGCACAACCCGCCAGCAGGATCAGCACTACAATGAGTGCCATCAAACGATGCATTTTTCTCATTTTTTGTCTCCTTGAGTAATTCAGGCCATTTCTCTGATTCAATTTACAATTTTCAGCTTGACTTCGTCTTCACCTCCTGATTTGGATGGGCTGACCGGTGATCTCTACATTCTTCATTGATGAGGGTTAAACTAACAACCCTCTAGATCCCTAATCCTTTTTGTAAACTACCCTTCTTGAAGCGCCCAACCAGCAAGTTTCCTATCATGATCAATGCAATTAACAGAATAACCACGGCATCTGCCTGTTGCTCGCTGCCGTTTTCGGTGTAGCGCATCGTGAGACTGGACAGCACCTGCGTCGCAGGGGTTACTAAAAGGATGATTAACGACAATTCGCGCATTGTCGAAATGAAAGTCAGGAGAAAACCGGAGATGAAACCGCCGCTGGTGAGCGGGAAAATGACGCGGTAAAAACGCCGCCATGCATTTGCACCGGCAATCGATGCTGCCTCCTCCAGTTCGCGGCTTACTTGTAACATGGAAGATACGCCCGTGCGGCTCGAAAAGGGCAGGTTCTTCGCCACCGAAACTAACACAAGCAAGGCAAAGGTCCCATATAATGCCGGGATAGGACCCACAGGCCTCGCAAACATCGAAATATAAATCGCGCCAAATGCAATGCCCGGAATGACATATGGGATAAACGCGACTTGCTCAATCACCTTTGCCAGCCAGGTATTTTTCCCTTTAACAATGGAATAGCCCAGGATGACTCCCAGAATGGCAGTTAGAAGCGAAGCAACAACGGCCAGCCGGATCGAATTCCAGGCAGCCTTATACACCTGAGGATTGCGGAAGATGCCTGGCAAGCCGTCATTGAAGTTCGGATCGCTCATTCCAATCCAATGTTGTAAGGTTAAGTTGGAAAGGCTGTATTCACCTGAACTCTTCATGAAGGTATTCAATAAAAGCAAGCCAAGTGGCAGCACTGCAATCACGAACTGGATGAGAACCACCAATCCGGTGATGGGCATTTTCCATCTTTCAAGATTGGTTTTCCGAATAAAGAGGCCCCTACCGCCAATCGTTTCAAAGCTTTTCTTCGTGCCAATTGCTCTCTGGTTAATGTAGATACTGATCATTGCCAGCAGGATCAGCATGATTGCGAGGACAAATGCATCGGCTGTATCACCGATTTTGATGGTAGAGCGGATCATAGTGGAAAGCGTGTAATAGCGTACCGGAACGCCCAACACATTAGGGCCGCCGAATGTACCCATTACGCGCGAGAATGTCATGATGAAACCTGAGAGAATGGCTGGAAGTATGATCGGAAAGGTAATTCGACGCAGAATTCGTGCCCGGCTGGCACCCATCATAGCGGCAGCTTCCTCCAGATTTGAATCAATCGAAATCAACGCTGTGGACACAAAGAGAAAAAAGAATGTGTAATAATGCAAGCCGCTGCTGATGATGATGGGAACCGGACCATAGGCCAGCCAATCCGGCGGCCCCTGACCAAAAAGATATTCCAGCAAGCCGGGGGTGCCTCCCATGGTTCGGTTCTTGAACAAAACCGTCCAGGCCATGGCAATCGTCCAGGACGGCATCATATAAGGGACTATTGCCAGATTGTTGATGATATTCCTACCTGGCATATCCGTTCGAACCACCAGCCAGGCCATCATTGCACCCAGAAAAAACGCAAACAGCGTGGCACCAGCCGACACAACCAGCGAGTTCCTCAAAGGCGCATAAAGAATGATCTTACTGATCTTCGTGAACAACATGCGCGTCCAGTGATAAAAAGTAAAATCACCCTCAGCCACACCCTTCAACGTGATCAGGTCTTTCTTCTGGACAGTGAGAGTTGTCTCAACCATTCGCCCCAGGGGAATGACAATCAGATAGATCATTAAGATGAGCATAAGGATTGCCAGGAACACATGCGGAGTGGTCAGCCAACGAAAGAACCGGCGCAACAATGCAAAAATGGGCTGCCTGGCGGGATTGTGCGTGCCTGGATTCATGCTTTTCATAGGGTGCTCCTCAGGCTATTGAGCGTGCTTCCAACCGATCTAAATTTACCAATAAGACGCTAAACTTTCAAAATATATATAAAAGAAAATATAATTACATTTGAAGATTGTACAACAAAAAATTTCGTGATGCAAGCATTCTTGCATCACGAAATGAAAATTACCTGCATGACTTTCACTGGTTTGATTTCAATGCTAATTTATTGTTCATCAATCATGCTGCTCAGTGCAGGCAATATTTCCGTCGCATCGCCCACGACTCCCAGGTCGGCAACTTTGAAAATCGCGGCCTCGGGGTCTTTGTTGATGGCAATAATCGTCTTGGATGAGCTCATGCCCACCACATGTTGAATGGCGCCGCTGATTCCAACGGCAACATACAGTTCCGGTCCAACCGTGGTGCCCGACTGCCCCACCTGCAGCGTGTGCGGGATCCAGCCCTGCTCTACGATGGTGCGCGTGCCCGCCAGGACGCCGCCCAGTTGGCCGGCCAGGGCACGCAGCAGATCCAGGTTGCTGGCTTTTTGGCAGCCGCGCCCGCCGGCCACAATCACGCGTGCATCCTCGATGCTTGCCGTGTTTTCATCTTCCAGGTAATTTTTCTCAATCACGCGCGTGCGGATGGCAGCCTTGCTGAGCGTAACGGGAAATTCTTCGACGAAGGCGGTGCGCTCTGGTTGAGCCAAAAGCGCGCTGAACACGTTTGGCCGCACCGTTGCCGTTTGCGGACGGTTATAAGGCGTGACAATGGAAGCCATGATATTGCCGCCAAAAGCCGGTCGGGTTTGCACCAATTGGTTCTCTTCATCAATTTCCAGGCCGGTGCAATCGGCGGTCAAGCCCAGCCGCAGGCGTGCCGCCACTCGCGGGGCAAAATCCCGTCCGTGCGGGGTGGCGCCGTAAAGTACCACCGCCGGTTTCTTGGCAGAAATCACCGCGCACATGACATTGGTAAAGCCATCGGTGGAGTAAGCGCCAAGCAGGTCATGGCGGCAAAGCAAGACTTCATCGGCACCGTACTGTCCCAAATCCACCCAGTTTGCATCACCATCAGACGTTAAAACCACCGCCACCAGCTTTTCACCCAGCCGGTCTGCCAGGTAGCGCCCCTTGCCCAACAATTCCAGCGCGACCTTTTTTGGCCGGGGATGATCGCCGGTTTCTTCCAGTTCAATCCAGATATACACGCCTTTATACTGAGCCAGTTCTTCTTTGGAAGCCTGTTTTCGTTCGATGCTCAGTCCATGGAAGCGGCAAACATTTACGCATGCGCCGCACAGGTTACACAACGCGCTGCACACCAGTTGTCCATCCACAAAAGCAAGCGCTCCAAAAGGGCAGTTCTTTACGCACAAACCACAGGCAGTGCACTTATCATGATCAATCATTAACATTGCTGACTTCTCCTGGGAATGTTGTACATCAAGAAACAAAGCGCCGTTCTTTGAGGAATTGGTAGATCGTTCGGGCAGCCTCAACGGCATCCACATTGTCAACCAACAGGCTGCTCTTCTTGGCTGGCGGCGGAAATACTTTCACCACTTGCGTGAACGAACCCTGCAGACCCAATTTTTCTTCCGGAATGCTCAGGTCATTGGCTGATACCATTCGCACGGGTTTCTGGCGGGCTCGGAGCACATCTGCAAACGACGGCGCCCTGCGGACCACCTCCCCCTTGCTGAAGGTGACCAACGCCGGTAAGGTCGCCTCGATTACCTCGTAGCCTCTTTCAACTTCCTGTTTCACACGGATCTGCCGGCGAGAATCGTTGATTTCTGCCTGGATGCCGTAAGTGATCTGCGGCAAGCCCAGGATTTCAGCGATCTCTGGGCCAACCTGGGCTGTGTCGCCGTCGATGGCCTGTTTGCCGACGAACACCAGGTTAAAATCGGGCACCGCAAAGCGGATGGCTTCAGCCAGGGTGAGCGCTGTAGCCCAGGTATCCGCCCCGGCAAACTTGCGGTCTGTCACCAGCACCCCCTCGTCCGCGCCCAGTTCCATGCTGCGCAGCAACACGCTTTTGGCCTGTGGCGGCCCCATGGTGATGGCGATGATCTGAACATCGTTGTGCGCCTTCTTGATCCGCACTGCATGATCCAACGCGTATTCGCAGAAAGGATTAAGAATGGATTGCACGCCTTCCCGGATGAGCGTACCCGTCACCGGGTTGACCTGAACGTTGGTGACCTCTGGAACCTGTTTGACGCAAACAACAATTTTCATTGAGCCACCTCGACAGGAAGAATGTCGCCCGGGTTCAGCAGTCCGTCCGGGTCCAGTGCGTTTTTGACAGCGCGCATTTGTTGGAGGGCTTCGGGCGGGAACATGAGCCGCAGGAATTTGCCTTTCAGCTTGCCGATGCCGTGTTCAGCCGATACCGAGCCCCCCAATTCCACCACGCGCCGTGCAAAGGATTGATACAACTCCAGCCCGCTGGCCAGATCCTGCATATCGCGGGGCAGAATATTGACGTGTAAATGATTGTTGCCGATGTGGCCAAAGGCATACCATTCCAGGTTCAACGCTTCGCAGTGCTCCTTGTACAGCCGCCAGATTTCAGGCAGATACTGGTCAGGTACAGCCATGTCAGTGCCCAGCTTGTGCAATCCGGGCACCTGCTTTTTCCGCTCGGCAATGATGCCATTGATCGTTTCGGGGATCATGTGCCTGAAAACTTTAAACCGGTCCAGTTCGCGGCTTTCGTATCCCGCCCAGGAATCTTCCAGTCTTGCGCCGCAGCGTGCAATGGTCTCTTCCAAAATGTGATAATCAAGGTTCTCTGATTTAGAGTCAAAACTCATCTCGAAGAATATGGCCGCGTGTGCGTCCTGCGGGATGAACGGCATGCCCACCGTCGAGGGTTCATGTTTTTGCAGCTCGCGCAGCAGGTCAAGTGCATTGCCAGAATAAAATTCAAGAAAATCCAGTTGCAGGCGCTTTTCAGAGCGTAGCGCCTCTGTCAAAGCAATCGCCTGCTCGTCGGACTCGAGAAACTGAATGACGGAGACTTTTTCCTCGCGCTTCAGCAGGGCAACCTCCACACGGGTGACGATTCCCAGGATGCCCTCGCTGCCGATGAACAGATCGATCAAATCCATTTGCGGTGCAGCGAACAACCCGGCAGCGCTCTTGGTTTTAGGCTGTTGGTAATCTGGAACCGGAATGCTGAATGCCTGACCCTGTGAATCCCAGATGACGAATTGTCCCGCCGGCGATGCAAAATACTTTCCGCGCGGGATATCCAGGATTTCACCGTTCGCCAGCATCACGCGGATGCCGCGTACCCAGGCGCGGGTTGGACCGTAGCGGTAGGTGCGCGCGCCGGAAGCATTGGTAACCACCGATCCGCCCAACGCCGCGCTCATTTCAGTTGGGTCCGGCGGATAAAAATAACCATCTGGATCATTTTTAAACTGCAAATACTCGCAACGGACGCGCTCGTCCGCAGATTGCTCAAGATGTGGGAAATGCTTGGTACGCAACATGCCTTCCAGCGCTTTGAGGCTGACGCTGTTTTGTGCCACCACTCTCCACTCGGCGGAAGAAGGCTCGTAGTGGATCGCTTCGACCTTGTCAAGATTTTCCAGCGATACGAGAGCCCCCTCCATCGGTACGCAACCGCCCGCCAGCCCGGTGCGCGCGCTGGCAATGGTAATTTTTATCTTCAGCCTGCCCATTTCACGCACAATCGCCGCCAATTCCTCTTCACTCTTCGGAAAAAACAGGTATTCGAATGGCTTGGCGGATATCTTGGACTCGTCGCTCAGGTACACCGGGTACTCGGCTTTTATTTTTTCAAACCCCTGAACGCACTTCACCTGGTGGATATCGACCGCAGGCAGCGTTTTGGTGAATACTTCATGCATGATATTTTGCTCCGGGCTTGGGTTCAATTACTACGAATAGCGCTTTAAAATGGCGCCGGATTCAGGCGCTGATCCGGCGCAGCAGAGGCGCAAGGTAGGCAAAGCCCTCGCGGGCGGCGGTTTCAGCGTTGGGCTTGGGCATAAACTCTCCTGAGACAAATCCGTTATAGCCGGTATTGTTCAATGTCCGCAGAATTGTGCCGAAATCCAGGTGTCCTGCCCCAGGATACCAACGGTTCGAATCGGCGACATGAAAATGGAAGATGCGCTTGCCACAGGCCAGGATGCTTTGCTCGATGCGCGCCTCTTCGATGTTCATATGAAACGTGTCCAGCAGCAGCCCAAAATTACCTTCACCAACGTTTTGGATCAGGTCCAATCCCTGATCAACCGAATTGATCAGCGTGGTTTCGTAACGGTTAATCGGCTCCAATGCCAGGCGCACGCCGTGAGGCGCGGCAGCCCGGCTGCATTCCCGCAGCGCTTCCGCAAGCCATTCCATGCCCTGCTCCGGTTTCACACCCGGTTTAATCACGCCACGAATCAGGCCGATAATAATCAGGGCGTTAAAGTGCGCCGCCACCGGAATATGGCTGATGATGCGTTCAATCGCCGCCCGCCGCACGAATTCGTCCGGGTCAGTGAAGGACAAGCCTTCTTCGTTCCAGGCCTGGCCGGTTCCGATGGCAGGCACTTCAAGCCGGTGCTGCTGCATCAGCCGGTCCAGTTGCTGCACATCCACCAGGCGCGGATCACGGATGGCCAGTTCAACGCCCTGGTATCCAATCGCGGCAATTTGATGAAGATTGGTTTCCAGCCCGCCGGAAAAACTGGCAGCCTGAAAACTGGTCTGTTGGGTTGAAAGCACAATGGAAAGTCTCATGGTTCATACCTGACTCAAGCCTGCCATGCCGAGGTCCGGGTAAATCTCCGGCACGGTGAGCGCAGTGGTCGATCTGCAGGGCAAACAGGCCACTGCGCTCCTTGTAATCGGTTCGTGTCTTCCGGTCTAATTCCCTAAGAACTTAGGCCAGATAAGTGATCTTGCATTCCGAGCGGTCTTTCTGCAACTTGATGATGTTCTCCGGCAGTTCGTGCAAATTGACCTTCTTGGTGCTCATCACGGTCATGTCCATGCCGTCGGCCATGCATTCGATGACGCGCGGGAAAGTTCCGTGGCCCGAGTGGCCCTGAGCGCCAATGATGCTGGCGCGGCGCACCTGCAATACTTCACCGGTGACAGGCATTTTGGCTTCAGCGCGGGCAGTGACCACTACGCGGCTGTTCAACGTACGGCCTTCCCAGATCACGCGCTCGATGCCCGGGTAGACCACTTCCGGCAAGCCAGTGGCTTCCATGAAGAGGTCAGCGCCCATGCCCTCGGTCAACTCCAACACGCGGTCGGCGAAGTCTTCCTTCATCGGGTTGATGTGATAATCGGCGCCCAGTTGCAGCGCCATCTGGGCCCGGTTTTCCTGGGTCTCAGAGATGATCACCTTGGATGCGCCGGCGCGTTTGAGGATGGCGCAGGCTGCCAGGCCCACCGGGCCGCCGCCGAGGATGACCACGCGGTCGCCTGGGCGGATGCCGCCGCCGCGTTCGATCACGGCGTTATAAGCCACGCAGGTCGGCTCCACCAGGCTGCCGGCGACAAAGAGGTCGGTTTCATTCTTGTACTGTGCCCGCAGCGGATCCAGGCTCCACAACGTGCGCGCCGGTACGACCAGGTATTTGGTAAACGCGCCGTTGACATTGAAACCAATTTCATCCAGGCGCTCGCAGTGATTTGGCCAGCCGTCGGCGCAGGGCTTGCATGCACCGCACCACAGCATTTCTTCGGTCGTCACGGCCTCTCCACCCTTGAAGGGTTTGTTGGTCTTCTTATCCAGGGCTTTCTTGCCAGCTTCGACCACCACTCCCGAGAGCTCATGCCCCAGGATGCTGGGGAAGCCGGTCAAGCCGGGGTAAAAGATGTAGCCATCGGCTTCCGCCTGGGCCATGTGCACATCCGAGCCGCAAATGCCGCAGGCTTTAACCTCGATGAGCACTTCATCATCGCCGGGGGTAGGGATGTCATATTCGCGGATCTCCAGGCGCGGATTGCGCCAGACCTGGCTGCCCAGGTACGTCTGGCGGCCTTCGATGTCCTTTGGGCCAAGCTTGAAACCGGATTTGGGCGCCCAATCAGCAACCAGTGTTACGCCTTCCATCTTACCTTTCATGTTTTCCTCCCGATAGTATGGTTCAATGCCCGTCAATGTGCGATTAGACTTCGGTGCCCTGACCGATGCGAGGGATGCCGTAAACCGGCTTCCAGCCCTGGCTCAACGGCTCGCGCAGATACGGTTCCATATCCTTCTCGGTGCGCAGGGTCACTTCTTCCACCGGCGGAACCTTGCCGGCCGGGAAAGCAGCCAGCACATCGTCATGCCAGAGAGTCAGATACTTGAGGATGGCTGCCATGGGGCGTTTGGCCTTCTGAGCATTGCCCGACTTGGCCTTGCCGACCACGCCTTCAGGAGTCGCGGCGATTTCAATGGCAAAGTGGCCTTCGCCTTCTGACCAGCGACTGGGGCGGCCGAACGGATCGACAGATTTATCGAAGTGGCCTTCGGGCAGGTAGCTCTTGCCCTCGGTATCCACGGCGTAATTCATATCCACCATGTCAGGATGCAGCAGCAGGCTGAGCGAGGTTTCGGATTCGTCCGCATGGACGAAGTTGGTGCCCATTTGACCGCCGCGGTCGGTGGGGCGGAAGAACTCACGCACCCCGCGGTGCCAGTCGATCACGCGGAAGATGCCAGGAAGTTGGTAACGCTTCTGGAATTCCTGCACGGCCGATTCAAGCATCCACAGCTGGCCGTGGTTGTTGACAATGAGCTGCTTGCGGAACCCATCATTCCAAAGGCCCAGCATCACATCGATCATCATTTCGCGCACCACGTGCTCGCGCACGATCACAGTGCCCGGCATGCCCATATGGTGATAGGGATGCCCACCGTAGTTCAACGGCGGCAATGCCAGGTTGACCGGCGCGCCGCGCTTGGCCGTGAAGCGGCGCACGCCTTCGCAAATCGCGCTCACGTAGAGCGTATCCGCAGCGCTGGGCAGATGCTGCCCGTGCAGTTCGGTGCAGCCAACCGGGATGAAGACGATATCGTTCTTCTTGCGGTTTTCTTCCACCTGCCAGCGGGTGGTGGTTTGAATGTAAGAGCCGGGCTTGCCCCACTCGGCCGGAGAAGGGATGCCGTAATCTTCCAGAATGGCATCGATTTCCTCGTCGCTGGCTTCCCAGACATGTTTCTTCATCCGTCCTACCGGATTATCCTCAAAGAAGAGGTCCGGTTGGTTGGTTGGCAGGAGTCCTGCAGGAATTGGTTTTGTAGTCATGATCATCTCCTCAAAAATGGCAACTTGTTCTGGGTCACGATGGTTTTTGCAGAATTTCCGCAATCTTCACCGGCCGGTTTTCGTGATATGACTTCCAGGCTGCGTGGCCAATGGCAACAGCCATGCGCCCATCTTCCCCGGTGGTTGGGGTTGGGCGGTCTTCGCGGACACAATCGATAAACTGGCTAACTTCATCGACATAGCAGGGCGCATAGCGCTGCATGAAAAAATGCGGCACGCGCGCGGAATGGAAGCCTTCGCGGTTGGCCTTCACAGCGGTGTGTTCAATTTCATTTTCAGCGTGTGCGCTGCCGTTCAGGCAAAACACTTCCAGTTGCTGGTCATAACCGTAAACCGCCTGGCGGCTATTATCGATCATACCCAGCGTACCATCCTTGAACTTCAACACGATCACGGCGGTATCCAGGTCGCCAAAGGACTCCAACTCCGAATCGATGAGAACGCTGCCGGTGGCATAGACCTCATCCACTTCGCCGATCTGAAAGCGCGCCATGTCAAAATCGTGGATGGTCATATCCAGGAACAGTCCGCCGGAAACTTTCAAGAACTCAATGGCGGGCAGTTCCGGGTCGCGGTTGGTGATGCGTAAAATGCAGGGGCGGCCCAGATCGCCTGAATGCACGATTTCTCGCACTTTCTGAAAGCTTTTATCAAACCGCCGGTTGAACCCCACCTGTAATTTGACCCCCGCCTTTTCAACCGCCTGAAGTGCGTCATCGATGCTTTCCAGATCCAATGCTAGGGGCTTCTCACTGAAGATCTGCTTTCCAGCAGCAGCGCAATCTTTAATGATGGCGGCATGGGTATTGGTGCTGGTTGCGATCAGAACCGCCTGGATGTCCGGGTCTTGTAGTAGTTCGTGATAGTCCTGGACGACACGTTGAATGGCCCATTGCGCCGCGACCGCCTGGGCGACCTCCAACCGGATATCACAAATGGCAACCAGATTCGCCTGGGGAATGCGGTTCACAAGGTTGGCAACGTGCACGCTTCCCATGCGCCCGGTCCCGATGACAGCGATATTGGTTCGAGTGTTCATAGGTTCCTTTCTTCTCCCCTGCCCCTCGCGGAGAAGGGGAGAAGCCAAACAGGAGAAAAGGAATTTACGGTTTCATCACGATCTTCATCGCGCTCTTGGGTCCGTGCGACAGGGTCTTCATATCCAACCCAAGCATGCTGAAGGCGTTGATGCCCTCTTCCAGCGAGATGACCTTGGTGAAGAAGGGACCCATATTGAGCCGATTTTCCTGAAACAGGCGAACCGAAGGCACCATGGTGTTCTGGCCAAGATACAAGCCGAGGATCTTGGTCGCCCAGCGGGTGATTTCGTTCGGGACGACCGTGGCCGTGATGCTCGAATCCATACCAAAGGGTAAAACCTTGCCGCCGGGGGTAACGCACTTGAGGGCCGTCTCCAGCCCGTTGCCGGTGGCTTCGATGACGATATCTGCCTTGTAGCCGTAAGTGAATTCCTTGATCTTTTCCACCACATCCACTTCATTGGGATTCCACACGGTCAGGCCACACTGTTTGGCGACGTTGATGCGGAAAGGATCGATTTCGGTCACCGCCACCTTGGCGGCGATGTTCTTGGCAAACTGGGCAAACAGGTACCCGATGGGACCAAAGCCAATGACCATCACATACTCATACGGCAGCATCTGCAGCGTGTTCATGCCGTTGACGACGGTTGCCAGAGTTTCCACCTGCGTGCCAAGGACATCATCTATGGCATCCGGCAGCAGGAAGCACTGCTTTTCGGGCACCAGGCAGTATTCGGCGTAGCCACCATCGCGCATCACGCCCAGGGCGCTGGTCTTAATGTCCACGCACTGACTGGTCAGGCCGCGCCGGCAATATTCGCAAAAACCGCAGCGGATGTTGTTGTCCACGGCGACGCGGTCGCCGATTTTATAATGGGTCACATGGCTGCCCACCTCGACCACTTCACCGCAGAACTCATGCCCGAGAATCGTATTGGGTTTAAAGTGGTGTTTTCCCTCAACAATTTTCACATCACTGCCACAAATGCCGACTGCTTTGATCTTGAGCAGGACATCGTCCGGGGCTTTTACATGCGGGATGGGTACTTCCTCGAGAACCAGGTTACCGACATCCTTAAAAACAAGTGCGCGCATCTTATCCATTTTTCATTCTCCTTTTTAATCATGCACACGTGTGCACTAAATGATGACAAAAACAAACCGCCATTGGCCTTGCATAGCGTTTTATCGTTGAATTCGCGCTGACCCTCCTCTTGCAAATGCACGAACCTGATCCAGGGTGGCCATGGTCGTATCGCCAGGGAAAGTGGTTAGCAAAGCGCCATGCGCCCAACCCAGGTTGACGGCATCCTGTTCCGGCTCCCTGTTGAGCAGCCCGTAGAACAGCCCGGATGCAAAGCCATCGCCTCCGCCCACACGATCATAGACATCCAATTCGCAGGCAGGCGACTGGAAAGTTTTCCCGTTGATCCAGGCCACCGCCCCCCAGGTGTGCCGGTTGGTGGAGTGGACTTCGCGCAGTGTAGTGGCGACTACCTTGACCTGCGGGTAGCGGTTTACCACTTCTTCAATCATGCCAATAAACGCGCCGGCGTCGAGCTTCGATGCGGCCGCAACCTGCGGTCCACGGATCCCTAGGCCCAATTGCAGGTCTTCTTCATTACCCACCAGCACATCCACGTTTTCCATGATCCTCTGCAGGACAGCCTGGGCAGACTGCTGCCCGCCCCAAATATTCCACAGCTTGGCACGGTAGTTGAGGTCAAAGGAAACCACGGCGCCGGCTGCTTTGGCTGCCTGCATGGCTTCTATGATCAGCTCGCCGGTGGTTTGCGAGAGCGCGGCAAAGATGCCGCCGCTGTGGAACCAGCGAACGCCGCCAGAGAAAATTGCGGCCCAGTCAAAATCGCCAGGTTTTAGCTGGGCGGCTGCCTCATTGGAGCGGTTGTAAAACACCACCGGCGGGCGCACGCCGTAGCCGCGGTCGCTATAAACGGTGGCCATGTTAGGGCCGTTGACACCGTTGTGTTTGAAGCGTTTATAGAACGGCAGCACGCCCATTGCGCGCACCCGCTCTGCGATCAGGTCGCCGATCGGATAGTCAACCATCGCCGTGACAATCGCCGTCTTCAGCCCAAAGCAATCTGCCAGGTTGGCCGCGCAATTGAATTCGCCGCCGCTGACGTGAATCTGGCACTGCGAAGCTTTACGAAATGGAACCACGCCTGGATCGAGGCGGTGCACCAAAGCACCCAGCGATATGAAATCCAATCCGCCTTCCTGTTTTATGTGAAAACCGTATGACTTTTCCATGCTTTTACTTCCCCTGCTCCCATTGCGTGTGAAATACTCCGTCACGGTCCATGCGGCGGTAGGTATGCGCTCCAAAGTAATCCCGCTGCGCCTGCGTCAGGTTGGCAGGCAATCGCTCGCTGCGATAGGCATCGTAATACGCCAGCGATTCACTCATCGCCGGCACCGGGATGCCCATGCCCACCGCGGTCTGGATCACCCGCCGCCAATCCGCCTGGCAGGCATCCAAAGCCTGGTGAAAGAAAGGATCAAGCATCAGGTTGACAAGCTGCGGATTGCGTTCAAAGGCGGCCATAATGTCGCCCAGCAGGCTGGCGCGGATGACACAGCCCGCCCGCCAGATTTTGGCGATCTCGCACAAATTCAGTTCATAGCCATATTCTGTCGAAGCCATTTTCATCATCGCCAGGCCCTGGGCGTAGGAGGTGATCTTGCTGGCATACAGAGCGTGTTCTACAGCATCGATGAAGTCAGCGGGATCATCATTCATTCCGGGAACAGGACCGCTGAGAATTTTGGCAGCAGCCACGCGCTCGCTTTTGACAGCAGAGATGATGCGGCTCACCAGCCCCGCATTAATCGTCGGAATGGGCGCGCCGATGTCCAGCGCATTCTGGCTGGTCCATTTGCCTGTGCCTTTCTGCTGGGCTTCGTCCAGGATTAAATCGACCACCGGTAAACCTGTTGCGCCGTCGACCTTTTTGAAGATGTTGGCCGTGATTTCAATCAGGTACGATTTCAGTCGGCCCTCATTCCAGGTCGAGAAAATCCTGCTCAAAGTAGGGGCATCCAGGCCTAATCCGCGGTGCAGCAGATCGTAAGCCTCGGCGATTAATTGCATGTCGCCGTATTCGATACCGTTGTGCACCATCTTGACGTAATGGCCGGCTCCGCGTGGGCCGATATAGGTCACGCAAGGTTCGCCGTCTTCAGCCTTGGCGGCAATGGCGGTGAAAATGGGCGTCAGCGCCAGCCAGGATTCGGGGCTGCCGCCCGGCATGATCGCCGGGCCCCACTTGGCGCCTTCTTCGCCGCCTGAAATACCTGCGCCCACAAAGCGCATCCCGCGCGCCTCAAATTCCTTGACGCGCCGCTCCGTGTCCATAAAGTGAGAATTGCCGCCGTCGATGACAATGTCGCTCGGCTTCAGGTAAGGCAGCAAATGCGCAATGGCACTGTCGACTGCCGCGCCTGCCGGAACCATCAACAATAAGCGGCGCGGTTCTTCCAGCGCGGACATCAGCTCGTCGGGCGTTTTTGCGCCCAGGACAGCCTTGCCGGTGCTTTCAGCCAGCCAGGCATTGGTCTTTTGCGCATCCAGATCGTACCCGGCAACCGGGAAGCCATTGCGTTCCATATTGAGCGCCAGGTTGCGCCCCATCACGCCCAAGCCAACCACGCCAATTTTATAGTTCATGTGATTTACCTGTCGTTTGATCTACCGTTTTTCTAAGTCGATATAACATTTCTCCGGCGCGCTCCACCACCAATATGCCTTCCGCTTCGCGTCCCATCCATTCACGCAAATTCAGGGTGGCGGGATCCTGGTAACCCAGACCCACGCGGTTGCACCGCTCTGGAGGGATGCCTGTCGCCAGCGTCACGCGGATGCGCGGCGTTTCGCGACCGGCATCTGCATCGTAGGTGCCCATCCCGCGCAGGTGAGTGGAATGCGCCAGCACGCCCAGCGGATACTGCCGGTACGTTTCCCATTGCTTGACAAAGAAATCGCGGCAGTGATAGCCAATTTGGTCGAGGACCGCACCATGCGTGTAACTGATTTCGCGGATGTGCGGCGCGTAAATGACCACCTCGCCGCCGTCGGCAATGACGGGTTCCATCTTGTACATGCCCTTGGCAGCCGTCCAGAGATCGTCATACAGCTCGGGCATGATCGAAATGACTTTTTGGAAGGGTTTTTCCACGGTAACGATATGTACCCTTGCAGAAAGATCGGCTGCGGCCTGCCAGGCCTCTTGTGCGTTGCCGAAATACAGGCCGGCCAATCCGTCATGCGTCACCACCAGACTGAAACAGGCGACCGGCGTGGTGATAAAGCTGGCTGCCTGGTCGATGACCGCGCGCACAGGCGTGTATCCGGAGCCAATAATTGCGTAGCTGGTGATCAATGCGCCCAACCAATGGGTGAAATTGATGATTTCCGGCCCTGCGATGCCCGGGAAGAAGTATTTGTTTCCTCCGGAAAAGCCGACCACCTCGTGCGGAAATACCGGGCCGCAGATGATGAGTTGATCATATCGTTGGATCAGGCCGTTCAGCCGCACCGGCACGTCTGCTGAGAGCAATCCATCGCTTAGCTCACGGATTTTTTCGGCCGGGATGGTACCGATCTGGGTAAACGTCGTTGGATCGGACCACAGGTGATTGAATACACGGCTGTTGCCCATCACGCCGTCGTGGACCGGTTTACCCAGCAATTTTGATAGCTGCTCATCGCTCATCGGCTGATGGGTGCCCAGCGCCACCAGATAATCCAAAGCCAGCACCCGCGATGACAGACCGGCTTCAAACAACTCGGCCATCCGTGCCATCGGCATGCTGCGCGTGCCATCGGGGATGATGACCAACACACGTTTTCCCGTGAGATCCATCGATGCAAGCGCGTCCTGAACCAGGGATGCCGTTTCTCGATCGGTCAGATTATGGTTGGGAGAGCCCTTTCCGATCAGCATGGGTTCAGACTCCACTAAACGCGGAAAAACCGCCGTCCACCGGAACAACTACGCCGGTCACAAAGGCCGAAGCCGGTGAAACCAGCCATAATACTGTCCCTAGCAAATCGTCAGGGGTTCCAAAGCGGCCCATGGGGGTATGCGCGATAATCGTCTCGCCGCGCAGGGTCAAATTACCGCTTTCCTGTTCGGTCAGCAGGAAGCGGTTTTGATCGGTGAGGAAGAAACCAGGCGCGATGGCATTCACGCGAATCTCTGGCGAATATTCCTGCGCCATGTGCACCGCCAGCCACTGGGTAAAATTGCTCACCCCGGCCTTGGCAGCCGAATAAGCAGGGATGCGGGTGAGCGGGCGGAAGGCATTCATGGAAGAAATATTGAGAATGACCCCTCGCTTTTGGTCCGCCATCAAGCTTCCAAATACCTGGCTGGGCAGGATGGTACCCAAAAGATTCAGGTCAAATACCCAGCGCAGCGCGTCGGCGGGCAGGTCAAAAAAGGAAGTTTGCGGGTTGGTGGTGGCCTGTGGTTTGTTACCCCCCGCTCCATTGATCAAAATATCCACCCGGCCAAATTGCCGCAGCACGGTTTCAGCGGCGGCCTGGACGCTGGCCTTGTCCAGCACGTTGCATGCAGCTGCCAAAGCCTTTCCGCCCGCCTGATTAATTTCATCAGCCAGGGCTTGAGCCGCTTCCAGATTGAGATCCAGCACGGCCACACTTGCGCCCGCGCCAGCCAGAGCTTTGCACATGCCAGCGCACAGGATACCCGCGCCGCCGGTCACTACGGCTGTTTGTCCGGAGAGATCAAATTTGAAAAATTGGAGGTCGCTGGTCATACATCTGCCTTCCAAATTCAGGATGCCTGCATGAATGGGGAAAGATGCCGGACAAAATGTTTTTCAAGGTTGCGGGCATAGGCCTCGGGCTGCGAGCGCAGCAGGTGAAACAGGCGCTCAGCGAAGACGGATGAGCCGCCAGGTGTGGTTTCGCGCAACACCGAGCCGAAAGTGACATGCAGGATCTCGCGGGCGTCAAATTGATCCAGCAGGCTGCTCCAATCGCTCACCTGGTCGGGCCGGGGGGCGCGTTCGAGCTTTGCGGAGACATGATAACTGGCCCGATCGGTTTCATAGCGGCTGCGCGCAAAGGCATAAATCTCGCTGAACAACTGTGTATCCAGCATGGCAACGGTACGCAGGGCTTCCAGGTAACTCGTTCCTGCCGTCTTCAAATGCACGCGACCGCGGGTCTGGCGCATGGCTGCCGGGTAAATGCTGAATTTATCCGAACCGGAATGCAGGCTCAATTTATACCCGCCAAAATGCCGCGCAACAGCGGCATGCCCGGCGATGTCAGCTTCAAAAGCAGCCACGTCGCCGATGTAGTCGACTCCCTTTTCAAATTCACCCACAAAGCGCGGGGCCAGGCTGACCCATTCGACGCCCAAACGCCTCAATTCGCTGGCAATGTAGGCATGTTCGGCATGGCTGGTGGGCTGTGCGGTTTCATCCACAGAAACTTCCAATTCAAATGGGCGACCGGCACTTTGAGTCTTCAAATGCTCATACATCATCGCCACATGCCAGACAGCCCGGCCGTATTTGACCATCGCCTTGAGCAACGTGTATTCATTCAAGTCAATTGTGACGCGCTCAATCTTCAGGTTTTGGCCGAGCAAACCATTGGCCTGGAGGCACATTTCAGTTGGAAGCTTCGCCGCCAGCTCATGCAACTCACCCGCGCCGGCTGCTTCCGCCCGGTTGTCGACATGCTCGCCTGGATCAATGGTGAAAAATGTAAATCCTGCCTCCAGGCAAGTATCCACATCCGACGGATTTTTCAGGTGGTCGGCATCCGCCCCGTAACCGGCCTGCCAGTTTTCCTGGAAGACGCCCCAGGTGGCATCATCCAGCACCTGCTGCGGCGTGCGGCCAGTTCGGGTCATCTCGCGCATGGATTGCTGAGCCAAAATCGGCGCAACGGCACCGTCCGTCTGCCGCACAGCCCGGATGTGTCCCGGCGTCGCCAGCCCGAGCCGGTCGCCCATGCCCGCTGAGGTTTGAAGCCCCAACAGACGCGGTTGCAACCAGGGCAACTGCGCGCGCAGGGCGGCGGCATTGACCGCCGTTAACGGTGCCAAGAGCAGGGTAGTGTCGTCATTGGAACGGTACTCGCCTTCAAAAACCTGCAGTCGTGCGTCTCCCAGATTGCCCAGCAGCACAAGCTGCATATCTTTTCCGTTGCGCGCCAGCGCATATTCCACCCCCTCATGCCCAACCACAGATTGCGGCAGGATAGGCAGGTTGGAATTTACAGGAAGCGAGGTGTTGATCAATGAATTCATCGTTGTCAGTTTTCCTCTGCTGGAGCAGCGGTCGAAGCCCGTACCAGCAGTTTTCCTTTGAGAATCTTCACATCCTGGGTTTGGGATAATTCACCCGTTTCCAGGCCGAGCAGGTCGAACAATAACTGTGCAGCTTCACGCCCGATGGAGCGCTTGGGTTGGTCAAAGGTAGTAATGGACGGGGTGGTGAATTCGGAATAAGAAATATTGTCAAAGCCGGCGATGGACACCTGACCGGGAACAGATACGCCCGTCAGGCTGCAGGCATTGAGTGCACCGATCGCAATCAAATCATTGAAACAGAACACGGCCGTAGGTCTGGGTGATAGTCTCAGAAAATGCTGCATGGCCTCAAATCCCATGCGCGCTTCGCCGCCTTGTGCCGCAAAAATGTAGGCTTCCGGGATGGGAAGATTCGCCTCGGCCATGGCAGACCGGAA
>JAPKMQ010000139.1 GCA_026645875.1 Longilinea sp. | reverse complement strand
TTGCCATGCGCGGGCACCACATCCAGTTCAACGTGGTGGATGCCGAAACGCTGCGCGCCGCCCAGCGCGACCCGCAGTCGTACCGCGACCTGATCGTGCGCGTGGCGGGCTACTCCGACTACTTCTGCGACCTGAGCGAGACGCTGCAGGATGAGATCATTGCGCGGACGGAGCAGGTTAGCTTTTAGGAATTAGCTGTTAGCGGTTGGCCAATAGCGGCTCTGATGTCATGCTGAGCGCAGCGACACATGCGCCAGGGAGCATCTCTTTTGTGATTCTCTTCGTAGTGACGACGTCAGTCGTTCCTTGATGGGGCTGGTCTCCTGACCGGTCCCCATAAAAAGCGAAAACTCAACCTAATGCTCCCCAAGCCAATTCAAGTGGGAACCTGGCCCACACTGCTTTATTTTGCGCTACACTTATCCCATGCACATCCTGCCGATCTTCCCCCTGTCCACTGTGCTGTTCCCAGGCAGCGAGATAGGTGTGTATGCCTTTGAACGGCGCTACATCCAGTTGGTGCGGCGCTGCCATCACAGCCGCTCCAATTTTGCCATCGCGCTCATTCGCAAGGGACATGAATCCGGCGGTCCGCTGCCCGAACCTTACCTTACCGTCACGGAGGGGCGCATCCTCAAATATGATCAAAAACCCAATGGCGAGATCGACCTGCGCTTAAGGGGCGAGCAGCGCGTGCGCATCCGTAAATTCCTCCCCGGCGAGCCATACCTGGTGGCTGAGGTGGAGCCGTTGGCGCTGGACTGGCCGCCAGGATTTGACCCGGCACAGGTCGCCCGGCTGATACCGTGGATGCGGGCTTACTTTACGCAGCTTACCCGGCTTCCATACGCCGATGCGCTGAAACTGGGCCAGCTAGACTTGCCGGACGATCCCGAGAAACTGCTCTTCCGCGCGGCAAGCCTGCTGGTGGTGAAAAATTCTGAATTGCAGCGCTGGTTGGAGATCGAATCTGCGCCGGAGTTGATGGCCGATTTGCTCCACGTGTTGCGGATCGAAGTGACCGTTCAAGCTGTAAGCGCCAAGTTTCCATTGGGCGAAAAAAGCGAGAAGCTCGCAAAGAACTGCTAACCGGGTAACACGATCAGCGAACTGGCAGCCCAGCTTTGGACGGCGCCGGTTGTTTGACCCTGACCGGGCGCAGCACCCAACCCGGCGACTGTAGCCCATCTGTGTAAAATCCGTGTTTATCTGTGTCCTCTTCTTCGCGATCCTTTTTTCTTTGCGGTAAAATTCTCGCTCTCCTCGATTTTCGGATAAAATTACTCCCATCCCATCCAACTCAATCCAACAAGGACTCACGCGCATGGCGAATCTTACGGTGCAGGCGTTCGGCAAGGCATTCACCAACCCCGTCATCCCGGCGGCCGGCCCCAACGTGGGCTCGGGCCGGCTGGTGGCGCTTTCGGCCGAGGGCGGCGCGGGCGGGCTGCTCACCAAAACCATCTCACGGATCGCCGCGCCGGTGCCGCACCCCAACATGGCGCGCTTTGGCAAGGATAACCTGCTCAACACCGAACTGTGGAGCGAACTGCCGCCCGAAGCCTGGTTCGAGCACGAGTACGGCCTGTCGCTGGATGCCGCCCGCCGCCACAACCTGCCCATCATCGCCAGCGCCGGCTACACCCGCGACGACCTGACCGAGCTGGGTCCGCGCCTGCAGGCCGTCGGCATGGATATGATCGAGTTCTCCTTTCACTATCTCGACCCGCAGCAACTGGTCGACACCGCCGCCGCGCTGCGCGAGGCGGTTTCCATTCCCATCATTGCCAAACTCAGCCTGCACTCCGGCGACCTGGGCGAGGTGGCCGCGCTGCTGGAGCCCTACGTGGACGGCTTCACCTGCATCAACAGCCTGGGGCCGGGGCTGATCATCGACCCCGAAAGCGTGACCTCGCCAATGGGCTCCAAGTTCGGCTACGGCTGGATGTCCGGCCCGGCGATCAAGCCGCTGGCGCTGCGCTCGGTGTTCGAGGTGGCGCGCGCCACCGACAAGCCAGTCATCGGCGTGGGCGGCGTGACCACAGGCGCGGACGTGATTGAATTCATGATGGCGGGCGCGGCGCTGGTGGGCGTTTGCACTGCCGCCATCCTCAAAGGCCCCGGCGTGTACGGCAAGATCGCCGCCGAAGCCGGGCAGTGGCTGGACGCGCACGGCTACAGCTCAATTGACGAGGTGCGCGGGTTGTACCTGGAGAAATACCGCGTTGGGCAGCGCGTGGTCACGGGTCTGGAGAGTGCCGCGCGCGTGGATCCGGCTCGCTGCAAGATGTGTACGCTATGCGAGCGCGTCTGCATGTACGAGGCCATGCACGCCCCGGTCAAACAGACCGCCTGGGTGGAAGAGGAACACTGTGCCGCCTGCGGCCTGTGCATTTCGGTGTGCCAGTTCGATGCGATTGAGCTGGTGGGGCGGGGATGAGCCGCCTTTGAGGGCACGGCTAAGCTTGTTCGGACAACGGTGATTTGATCCTTGCCGCCGTGCCCCTACATCGATCATCGATGATCCAAATGATTCTGTGAAAAAGTTTGGCATAATCATGTATGTGCCCAATTCGATTTCCGCACGCACGATTTTGCCCAGCGGATTTGGTTGCATTTCACCGTCGACGATCTGCCCGAACAGGCAGGCGCGCCGTGCGCGCAGAGGGCGATGAAATACGCCCCCGCGCCGGTGTAATCGCAGCCGGGGAGGCGAATCGAACAGCAGCGCGGTATAATAGCGTCAAAACGGCAACACGCGGATTATTCAGATGAAACGATGTAAAGAATGCGGCAAGCTGACCGATAACGGTGACCAGCGCTGCCCCACTTGCGGCTCTCCCTTCCCTTACAATCCCTGGCTTTCCATTTTTTCCGAAACCAGGATCTTCCTGATCCTGCTGGTCCTTGGTCTGGTTGCCTGGCGGGTGTACGAATCGCTGCCCCTGCTGCCGCCCGACCCGACCGTCTGCTCGCAGACGAGCTACAACCGCTTTAAGAAGATCGTCGTCCATGCGCACACCAAAGCCACTGACATCCTCGCCGAGAATTACATCTCGTCCAAACACTTGAGCGAGATCATCCGGCTCAAGCGCGACGCCGAAGCGCTGCCCGTGCCCGCCTGCCTGGAGCCGGCCAAAGCGGATTTTGTCAATTACCTTGACTCGCTCTATTACACCGCTGTGATGTCCGCCTGGGACGGCTACGAATATGCGACGCTGTATGTGGAAAGCGCGGCCAGCTATCTGCAGTCGCTCAATGCGAAAATGGATGCGGTGAAGGCCTGCCTGCCGAATTGCCCGTGAAAGGGCAGGGTATCCAGTTTGGGCACGGCAAGACCGCGGCTCAATCGTGTTGACTCTTCACATCGCCGTGCCCCTACCCGCCGTGCCTGCCTCCAAACTGCCCTTGATTTCTTTGGTACAATACTCCCCATGATGTACCGAAAGAAACCCTTCTTCAAACGTCCCTTTGGCCGCACGCTGCTGATCCTGGCCGGGTTGGCTGTGCTGGGCCTGCTGCTTTACCAGGTGCCCTATATTAAAGAACGCCTGAGCTGGCGGTTGGAATACGCTGGCGTCTATGCCCGCAGCATCCTCGACCCGGCCGGCAACCTGCCGACGCCGAAACCGACTGCTGAGCCAACCGCGCAGGCCAGCGCCGCGCCCACCACCACGCCGCAGGCGCAGCCCACCGCCGCCCCCACCGAAGCGCCCACGCCGGCTCCCACGGCAGCGCCCACCGCCACGCCGCTCCCGCTGCCCGAGCAGGTAATTTTGCCCTCGCCGCGCCACGAGATGGAAGACCTGAATGCCTGCGGCCCGGCCACGCTCTCCATGGCGCTCAACTTCTGGGGCTGGGAAGGCGACCAGTTCACCATCTCCAAGGAGATCAAGCCCATCCGCGCCGACCGCAACGTCAACGTGGAGGAGCTGAAGTATTACGTCGACACCTACGTTCCGGGCATGTACGCCGAGTTCCGCGTGGGCGGCGACCTGGAGCTGCTGCGGCGCTTCCTGGCCGACGGCATGCCGGTGATGATCGAAGAATCGTTCATGCTGGACAAGAACTTCCGCGTCGGCGATGACCGCTGGGCGGCGCATTACGTGCTGTTGACCGGATACGATCACAAGGCCCGCCAGTTCATCCTTCAGGATTCGGAGCGCGGCCCCAACCGCTATGTTGCTTACGAAACGCTGGAGAAAGACTGGCAGTCCTTCAACCACGTTTACATCCTGATCTACCCGGAAGACAAGCAGAACAACGTGCTCAACCTGCTTGGCCCGCAGATCGACTACGACTACAACCGCCAGTACGCGCTGGATCAGGCCCGCGCCATGACGGTCAGCGACCCGACCAACGCCTATGCCTGGTTCAACCTGGGCACCAACCTGATGTATTTCGGCAGCTACGAAGATTCGGCCGCGGCCTACGACCGCGCGCGCGAGCTGGGGCTGCCGCAGCGCATGCTGCGTTACCAGTTTGGCCCGTTCATCACCTACTGGAACCTGGGCCGCATCGACGACCTGTCGGCGCTGGCCGACTACGCTCTCGAGATCACTGAGAACTCGGAAGAGGCGCTGCTGTGGAAGGGCTGGGCGCTCTACCGGCAGGGCAAGCGCCAGGAAGCCATCGATTCCTTCCAGGCGGCGTTGGACGCGCACCCCAATTACGGCGACGCGCAGTACGCCATCAACTACGTTTACAACAACTGAACCCCTATGAGCAAACGCGTATTGATTTCCATTGTCGTCCTGGTTGTTTCGGCCTGCCTGGTGTTGAGCCTGCTGGCCGCGGCCGGCGTGATCGCCTTCCTGCGCATCGATCCGGCGCGCACCGAGGTGCAAACCCAGCCTGAGCCCACCGTTGAGCTTGCGCCCGCCCCCACCAGGGTGCCCGGGCAGGCCACCCAACCGGCCGATCCGTCCGCGCCCGCGGCGGGCGGAGAAATCCCCGCGGACGTGCTGCGCGAGATGCAGCAGATTGAGGAGCAGACAGCGGAACACCGCGGCCTGAGCTTCAGTGGCGAATTGCAGCGCAGCCTGGTCACGCCCGATCAACTGCGCCAACGCGTGATGGACGACTTCCTGCAGGAGTACACCCCCGAGGATATGGATCACGACCAGCAGGTGCTGAGCATTTTGGGCCTGCTGCCGCGCGACTACGACATCAAGACGCTCTACACCGACCTGTACAGCGAGCAGATCGCCGGTTTTTATGATGATGAAACCAACGAGATGGTGGTGGTGCAGGGAACGGGTTTTGACGGCCCCGAGCGCGCCACGTACGCGCACGAATTCACCCACGCGCTGCAGGATGAAGCCTACGACCTGACCAACGGTCTGAAGACCGACGAGGAAACCTGCCGCAAGGACAGCGAGTATTGCGCGGCGGTGCAGTCGCTGATCGAGGGCGATGCCACGCTCAGCGAGCAACTGTGGCTGCTCTATTCGGCCAGCAGCCAGGACCGCGACCAGCTCGATGAGTTCTACAGCACCTACGAATCGCCGGTCTACGACAGCGCGCCCGAGTTCCTGCAGCAGGATTTCACTTTCCCGTACGACAAGGGCGTTTACTTTGTGCTCGAGTTCTATCAGAAGGGCGGCTACGCGGCCGTGGACAAGCTTTACCAGGATCCACCGGTTTCCACCGAGCAGATCCTGCATCCCGAGCGCTATCCGGACGACAAACCGGTGAAGCTCGAGCTGCCCGACTACGGCGCGGCGCTGGGCGCGGATTGGGAGGAGATCGACCGCAACACCGTGGGCGAGTGGTACACCTACCTGATCCTGGCATACGGCGACCTTCGTGATGCGCGCCTGGACGAGGACGAGGCGCTGCGCGCCTCCGAAGGGTGGGGCGGCGACAGCTACGTGGTCTATTCGGGCCCGCAGGCGGAGGAAACCGCGCTGGTGTACGTTTCGCAATGGGATAGCAAAGCCGATGCGCGCGAATTCTGGCTGAGCTTTCAGCAGTATGCGCGCCAGCGCTGGGGCAATCCCGACGCCAGCAACGACGACCAGCTCTCATGGGCGTCCACGTCTGACGGTGCGGTGCTGCTGCGGCGCAATGCTGACGGGCAGGTGCTGTGGGTGATCGCCCCGGACGCCTCCGCGGTGAACCAGTTGAGCGCCCAGACGCCGGGCTTTGGGCAATAATCGCAATCAGCCGTGCCTTGTTGGGGCACGGCTGTGCAGGCAACGGCTGCCAATTTACCCCATGCGCTGCCTTGCCCTCCTTGAAATCGTTCCAGGCAGGCACGGCTAAGCCGCTTTTGATGGCCTTGAATTGATCCTTGCCGCCGTGCCCCTACTCGTGGTTTGGGTTGGCCCTGCTCGATGATATTCGGGTCGACACACAGGTCGCCCCCTACCCTTACAGGGCAGGCGGGTAGGGACGGGTCAGAACGGCATGCCGTACCCTGTTAACAGCGTGATGGTGCCTACCTTCCCCGCCGCTCAGCCCATTCGCACTCAAGGATGGCGTACCAGTACTCGCTGGCCCAGCCGCCCTTGAACCACAAATTATCCACAAAATGCGCCTCGCGGCGCAGCCCCACCTTTTCCAGCGAGCGGTAGGCCGGCTCGTTCAGCACGTCGCAGTCGGCGCGCACGCGGTGCAGCTTGAGTTCAAAAAACAGGTAATCCAGCAGGCGCGTCATGGCCTCGTGCCCGTAGCCGCGCCCCTGGAAGGACTGTGCCAGCGTCAGCCCGATGGTCGCCTGTCGCGGATCGCCGGACTGCACGCAGAAGGCGCAGTCGCCGGCCAGCCCGCCGCCCGCCTTCACCTGGATGGCCAGTTGCAGCCACTTGCCAGGCGCGCCAGGCTTCACCCGCCGCACGGCGCGCACGAAAGCGGCCGCCTGCTCCTCGCTGTAGGGCGCGCTCCAGCCCTGGTAACGCGCCACCTCGGGGTCAGAGCGGTAGGCGGCAAAAGCCGGCACGTCGCGTGGTTCGAAAGTGCGCAGGATCAGGCGTTCGGTTTCCAGTTTCAGGTCCATAGTCATCTCCTGGAGGTGGAATGAGGGTAATTTTAATGCGAAGTTGTTTTTAAATGCAAACAAGAGGCGGAAACTCCGCCTCTCGTCTGGGGTTGGCCGCCTTAGCGGCGACGAATCAGGCGCAGCAGCAGCAGCAAAATCACCGCGCCGACGATGGCGGCGATGATGCTGTTGATGATGCCGCTGCCGATGGAGATGTTCAACAGGTTGAACAGCCAGCCGCCCAGCACGCCGCCCAGCACGCCGACGATGATCTTGCCGAGCAGGCCGACCGAAATGCCCTTGACCAGGTAGTCGGCTGCCCAACCGGCGAGCGCGCCCACGAGGATCATGATCAGGATGTTGGTAAGGTCCATTTTTTCCTCCTCAGGTTTTAAGGCCTTGTTGAAGTGAGAACAATGATGTTCTTAGATAAAAGTAGTATAGCATATCGTTTTTTGATGGGCAAAATAGGTGTGATCTGCCATCCTTCACAGGTTAAAACCCCGCTGCCCATGCCGGGTTATGAAAATTTACCCTCCCGCGGGGTCAAATTGTGGCAAACGTTGCACCACTCTACGACGAAAAGCATTAGCCAGCCGGGCTGAAAATGCGTTATGATGATATAGATCGGTCCATCGACCGGTTGCGTTGTTCCATCCGACC
>JAPKMQ010000138.1 GCA_026645875.1 Longilinea sp. | reverse complement strand
AGCCCGTTTCCTTCCATCGCCTACGTCTAAAAATAATTCGGTTTTTGAACGCAACCGCTAAACCATCAGCTTTTAGTCGCTGGTCGCGTACTGGTAATCCTTGGCGTACACGTCGTAATTGAGCTTGTTCTCGCTCTTGGCCACCAGCATCGAGGTGAAGGTGTCCGCGTCGACGTTCAGGATGGTGCGCAGCATGCCCACGAACCACTCCACGCCCGCGAACAGGGCAATGGCTTCCAACGGCAGGCCCATTTGCGGCACAACGATGGAGAGCGAAACCAGCCCCGCGCCGGGCACCACCGCGTTGGCCAGCGAAGCAAACGCCGCCAGCGCGACAATGTACACGAGGTCGCTGAAGCCGTAGAAAACGCCGTACAACTGGGCGATGGTGATGATGGTGATGGCCATGTGCATGGCCGCGCCGTTGCTGTTCAGGCTGACGCCCAGCGGCAGCGCGATCTTGTTGACTTCCTTGGTGACGCCCAGCTTGTACTCAGCGTCTTCCATTTCAATGGGCAGCGTCACCGCCGACGAGGTGGTGGCCAGCGCCACCAGCGACATGCGCGTGACGCGCTTGACAATTTCCACCGGGCTGACGCGCGTGTACAGCGACACAACCGCCACCCAGGCCAGCAGGAAGATCAGCGTGCCCAGGGCGTACACACCCAGGTACTTGGCCAGCGGAATGATCACTTCGACGCCAAACTTGCCGATCGAGGAGGCCACCAGGGCAAACACGCCCACCGGCGCGAAGTACATCACCATTTGGATGATGCGCATGATGACCTTGTTGAAATCCACCAGCGTTTTATACAGGACGGATTTGCCGTCGTGGTTGATGAAACTGAGCGCCAGGCCGAAGAAGATGGCAAACACGATCACCTGGACAATGACGCCGCCTGACATGGCCTGCATGATGTTGGTCGGGAAGAAGCCCAACAGGGTATCGGTAAGGGTGTTGGCTTTTCCGGCGGTCACCTCTGCGCCCGCCTGGATGTTGGCGATTGATACGCCAATGCCAGGCTTGAAGAGCGAAGCCATGAACACGCCGAAAATGGCCGCCAGGAAGGTGGACACGGTGAAGATGACAACGGTTTTGATGCCAATTTTGCCGGTTTCGCTGGGCTTGATGCCGCCGATGGCTTCGATGATCTGCCCGGTGACGAGCAGGATGATCGACATCTGGATCAACCGCAGGAACAACTGGCCGAGCATCTCGATAAGCGGGTAATTTTTCCCTGTGATCAAACCAAACGCTACGCCCAGTACCATGGATAGCGAGATGATCGTGGTCATGCTGACTTTTCGTTTTTTCTGAACCATCCTGTTTTCTCCACGCCGTTCCGTTCAGATCGTTACAATGGGCCGGATGCCTCTCTTCAGGCGAAGAGAGGCATCCGAGACTGTCAGCAAATTACCGGACGGCTTCAGCAACCAGTTTTTTGGCCTGTTCTTCTTCCTCAGCCTGTTCTTTGGCGGCCAGCTCAAGCAGCTCGTCGTCCGAGAGGGTGCGGGCGCGCTTGACCTTTTCGAGGTCAATGACGTTTTCGCTCTTGGCGACCAGCATGGAGGCCAGCGCATCGCCGTCGACGTTGAGGATGGTGCGGAGCATGCCAACGAAGATTTCAACGCCAGCGAACAGCGCGATCGATTCCAGCGGCAGGCCCATCTGGGGCACCACGATGGTCAGCGAGACGATGCCGGCGCCCGGCACAACCGCGTTGGCAACCGAGGCCAGGGTGCACAGGATGACCATGAAGAAGATGTCGCCGGCCGAGAAGGACATGGCATACATCTGCGCGATGGTGATGAGGGTGATGGTCATGTGGATGGCCGCGCCGTTGCTGTTGAGGGTGACGCCCAGCGGCATCATGATGCGGCTGACCTTCTTGCCAACGCCGAGCTTGTTCTCAACGTCCTGCATGGCGGTGGGCAGGGTGACGGCGGAAGAGCCGGTGGCGACAGCCATGGCCGACATGCGACCGAGGCCGCGGACGATGTCGCCGATGCCCACGCGGGTCACGCCGGAGACGAGCAGAATGTAGATGGTGATGAAGACGAGGTCGATGACCGCGAAGACGCCCAGGTACTTGGCCAGGGGAATGACCACCTGGATGCCGTAGGAGGCGATCGAGGAGGCGATCAGGGCGAACACACCGAAGGGGGCCACCGTCATGATCATGGTGATGATGCGCAGGATGACCTTGTTGAAATCCTTGATCAGGTCAAACAGCTTCAGGTTGCCGTCTTTGTTGACAAAGCTGAGGGCGATGCCGAAGAACAGCGCGAAGATGAGGGCCTGCATGATGCTGCCGTCGGACATGGCCTTGATGGCGTTGGTGGGAACGAAGTTCAGCAGCGTGTCCCAGATGGTGGTCTTGCTGGCTTCGACAGTGACCGTGGACTGGATCGCCGACAGGTCGACGCCGGTGCCCGGCTTCAGCAGATAGCCAATCACCACCGCCAGCGCGGAGGCGAGCAACGAGCTGACGAAGAACACGATCAGGGTCTTATACCCGATCTTGCCAAGTTCGCCCATTTTCAGGCCGCCGATGGCCTGGATGATCTGGCCCATCACCAGCAGGATGATGGACATCTGGATGAGGCGCAGGAAAATCTGGCCGATCGTCTTGAGAATGTTGGTGACGGTGGGGTTGGCCGGAACGAGCAGACCGAAGAGCATGCCGAGAACGACGGCAATTAAGATCCAGGTCGTCATCCCGATCTTCTTTTTGGACGTGCTTTGGGCTTGTGCCATTTCTATACCTCCGAACAGTGATTGAAAAAGGATGAAATTGAGAAAGCAAACACTTAATTGCGAAGGGGATCCTGCGACCCGCCTTCGAGTTTCCGAATACCCAGACTCATACCCAGCAATGAGTCAAAACCCGACGTGGAACCGATCGTTTTGATCTTATCGATAGCCGACCTCAAACCAGTGGGATATTCCAGGGCAACTGCCTGGCAAAACGCTTGATAAAACTCGCTGACAAAACCGTTGGACAGGTCCTTGAGGTAGGCCGCGCTGATGGCAGTGGTGCTTTGCCCGGCAAAATCGAGCAGCGGTTGCGCCAACCCCGCGTCCTGTCCGAACAGTTTTAGAACCAGGAAAAAGCCCAGCAGGATGTCGTCGCCGCTGGGGGTGAGGCCCTTGCCCCGGCCGACCAGGTAGCGCGCCGCCTGTTGAAAGGCTTCCGAGCGGACGTCTTCGCGCACCAGGGCGTTCAAATGCTGCCAATCCTGCTCGTTCAGGGTCAATCCGAGCTGAGCTTCGTTCTCCGCCTGCTCCAGCGCCTCGCGGACGAGCGCCAGCCGCTGCGGGGTGAGTATCACCGGGCGCAGCGCCAGATCGACCACACGCAGGCAGGCGGTATCGAGCTGGATGACGGGGCCGTAGGTGGCATAGAGCATCAGCATGGTGCCCTGCGCCTTCACCAGGTCACCCGCCGCCAGGTTGGGCAGGATGGCATCCATTTCGGTGGAAGAAAGGATCATTCCAAAGCTGGAAAGCTGCCCGCCCGCCCGGCCGACGTGAACCAGGTCCTCTTCAAAGCCAATATTGAAGCTCTGGTTGAAGAGGCTGTGGATTTTCCCGTTTCGGGAGCGGGCGAGGATCTGGGGTAATGAAGAACTCATTACCCCAGAGATCGTACTAAAGGTCATTCGGTTTCAATTCCCAGTTTTTTGGCATAGGCCAGAATGGCTTTTTCAAAGCAGGCCAGCGGAGCGCTCGCCGTGCCGGCGCCGACCTGCCCGACGCCCGCCTTCTTGTGGGCGATGCCGGTGTTGATCAGCGGGGTGATGCCCGTCGCGACGACCTTGGCGGCGTCGATGCCCAGGCAGGCGCCCTTGAAGTTCCAGTTGGGGATGCTCCAGTTGGGGTTGTTGGAGATGCAAATCCGGTTCATCTCTTCCGAGATCTTCAGCGCGTCGTCGTAGCCGCCGCCCGAGCCCACGAAGCGGGTGACCGCCGGGGCTGCCACGGTGACCATGGCGCCCACGCCCACCGTTTCGGTGATGGCGCTGTCGCCGATGTCGGGGTTGGCGTCATCCTCGGTGTAGCCGGTGAAGTACAGGCCGCGCGGCATATTGACCGGGGCGGTGAACCATTCGTCGCCCATGCCGGCAATGCGGATGCCGAAATCCTTGCCGTTGCGGGTCATGGTGGTCACCACGGTGCCTTCCTGGATCTTGCGGGCGTAGTCGACGATCGCCTTGCCGACCGCCATCATCACGTTCAGGAAGAACTGGTCGGTGTTGGCCAGGAAGCGGATCACATCCTGCTTGTTCTTGCGGTCCATTTCGAGTGCGTCGATCAGCGGGATCAATTCCTTGAGCAGCACCAGCGAAGCGCCGATGTTGCGCTGGTGGAATTCATCGCCCATGGTGATGGCCTTGGAGATGACCACGTTCAGGTTGATGCCTTCGGGCGTGCTCTTGACGGCTTTGGCAATCGTCGGACCCAGCACGTCGGCCATCCAGTGCAGGCGGTTGACCACCTCTTCGCTGAACGCGCCAAAGCGCAGCACCTTGCCAATGCCCTCGTTCATGGTGCAGTAGGCCAGCGTACCATCGGCCTTGTTCTTCACCACCAGCACGGCCATGTTGCCCGAGGTGATGCCGCCCATGGGACCGACCGCGTTGACGTGGTGGCAGGGGATGAATTCGACTTCGCCGGCCTCCAGCATGCGGCGGGCTTCGGCCTCGTCTTTGGCCCAGCCCTCAAACAGCGCGGCGCCGACGCAGGAGCCCTGCATGGGGCCGGTCATTTCGGAGTATTGGATGGGCGGGCCGGCGTGCAGCAGCACGCGGCGGTTGAGCACCGGGATGACCGATTTGGCGGGCACCACGTCCACCAGGAAGGGCTGCGAGTCGCGCATGCGCTCGATGACCTGCTGGTTGGCCGCCGCGACCGATTCGAGCTTGGCGAGCTTGTTCAAAATGCGGATGAGCTTCTTATTGCCGCCGGCCACCGGGCGCCAGGTATATTGTACCGACTTGCCGCCGAATTTGAGGATGGATTCGTTGAAGCTTTCCAGGCCGATGTTGATGACGCGCGGCTTGGTGGTGAGCAGTTCCATCAGTTGATTGCTGGGCTGGGGCAGGGCCACCTTCTGGAAATTGCGCTTGACAACCTGCTTGTCAGCTTCGGTGTAAGTGACGCCCTTGAGCTGCAGCGCCAGGCGCACGGCCTTGGCGTTGCTATCTTCCACCAGCGCGCCGGCTGCCTTGAGCACGGCCACCGATTGGTCGTAATTCTGCGGGTCCTGGCGGGTGCCGCACACCGTGGCGATGACGTGGAGCTGGCGGCCAGCCTTGCGGGCGTTCTCGAGCGTTTCGCGGATGACCGGGGCCAGCACGCCGGCCATATCGGGGTGCGAACCGTATCCCAGTACTACGTCCAGCAGGAGAATGCCGGTCTTGGGGTCGGCGCCGAATTTCTTGATGGCGTCGATGCGGGTGGTCGGGTCGATCATTGGGTGGGCGCGGCCCTGGGTGTACTTGTCGTCGCCGTAGTCGATCACCTGGTAGCCGCGTTCGTCCAGCAGGTAGCCTTCCTTGTGGATGATCTCGCCCAGGTCGAGCGCCTGCGAAATGAGCATGGCCGCTTCGCTGCCCAGCGTGCCGCCGGAATACAGGCCTTTGACGGTCAAATCGTGCGGGAGCGTGGCTGCCACCTGGTTTTCGAGCGGCTGGAGGTAATTCTTCTTCACGGTCACGCCGTTGGCCAGGTCCACCGCGATGCGCGCGGCTTCTTCCAGCGTGTGGGCCAGGTAAACGTCGTTTTCGTGCTGTTCGGGGGTTTCGCCCAGGAAGATGGCGACCACCGGTTTGGAGAGGTTGTGCAGCAGGTTGACGATCTCGTTGCGCACCGACTTTGCCGGCGGCTTGGAGATGAGCACGATCACGTCGGCAGGGGCGTAATTTTCGAGCGCGATCAGGCTGTCTTTGACCGTGATGGCCTGCACCGCGTCGCTCAGGTCGCGGCCGCCGGTGCCGATGGCGTGGGTCACGCCGCCGCCCAACCGGTCAATCAGCGTGGAAACTTCCTGGATGCCGGTGCCGGAGGCGCCGACGATGCCGATGTTGCCAGTCTTGACCACGTTGGTGAAGGCCAGCGGAATGCCGGAGAGGATGCCAGTGCCGCAGTCGGGGCCCATCATCACCAGGCCCTTCTCGTGGGCCAGTTTCTTCAGGCGGACTTCGTCTTCGACCGAAACGTTGTCGGTGAAGGAGAAGATGTTCAGGTTGCGCTCCAGCGCCTGTTCCATCACATCGGCGGCGTATTCGCCGGGGATGGAGAAGAGCGCCAGGTTGGCGTCGGGCAGCACTTCCAGCGCCTCTTCCAGGCTGGCGGCTTCGACGCTGCTGGATTGCTGTTTCTTGACCGAAAGGTCAGAGAGGAATTGATCGATTCTTTTCAGCACCTGTTCAACAACGGCGTCGCTGCTGGCTTCCAGCACCATCACCATGTCGGTGGGCGTGGCCGTTTTGGCTTCTTCGGTGAGCAGATTGGTGTTTTTGAAAATATCTTTGTTGGCGTCCGTCCCCATCATAATGGAGCACTGCGCGACGCCCTCGATGGTATTAATTTCATTGGTGAGCAGCATCAAGTTAATCGAGTCTTGGTAGCTATTCTTTTTGATGATTGTTCGTAACATGGATCCTCCTGAGATCAAAACTGCCGGATTATTCTGCGCTATTTCAATCTGCTCGAAAATCGAGCAGGTATAGGATCTGAGTTGGAAATGAGCCTTGCCCGGAGCCAGCCGGGGCGGTGCCGCATGTGTTTATTAAAAGCCGTAATGTGCTACAATGAGTTTACCCAAGCGGCAACTTTCCGTCATTAGCTAAAATGGAAAAGTTTTTTGTGAATTTTTATCCCATAAAGATAAAAACCAAAGGGCAAAAAACCCTCGTATGAAAATGCAGGATCTCCTCAATTGCAAAAGCCTCCAGGGGGCCGATCTGATCATCGCGCCAAAAAGCCTGGACCTGCCCGTGACGGGCATCAACATCCTGGAAGCGACCGACATTGAACGGTGGGGCAAACCGGGCATGGTGATCCTGACCAGCTATTTCGCGCTGCAAAGCCACGGCGAGGAAGAGATGCAGGCCTTCTTTACCAAGGTGAAGCAGCTTGGCATCGTTTGCATCATCCTCAAGGTCGACCGGTTGGTCAGCGAGATTCCCGCGCAGTTCGTCACCCTGTGCAAAGCCTACGAAATCCCGCTGCTGCGCATCGGCGGGGCAACGAAGTACGAAGACATCATCGTCGAGGTGCTGACCTTCATCCTGGGCATCCGCGAACAGAGACTTGCGCTGTACTACAAGGTCAGCAAGATCGGCTCGGAGATGGCGCTGGAGATGCTCAGCCTGCGTGAGATTCTGCTGCGGTTTAAGACATTTTTGGGATTTGACATGACGCTGATGGAAAAGGGCAAGCGCGCCATGATCAGCACCAACAAGCAACTGGCCAAACTGGCGGTCGAATCCGAGCTGGAGCTGTTTCATTCCGAATACATGACCTTCGGCTACAAACGCTTCCAATGCCGCTGCGAGACTTCCTTCAGTCAAAAATACCCGAGCGTGGTCCTGGTGGAATTTTCGATTGAAGACACCCACGAGATGCTGGCCATCCACGAAACCCAAAAGCACCGCATCGACGAAAAC
>JAPKMQ010000137.1 GCA_026645875.1 Longilinea sp. | reverse complement strand
CCTCTCTAGCTTACCAAATATAAAGATACAAGGGTGGGTGAAGGGGCAATTAAGCGATAATGATGGAAATCAATTCCATTGCCCCGAAACCCACCATCAGACGATTGCCTACGACAAATCTATCGCCATCTTGGAGCATGAAAGATATGCCCGAATACCGCAGGATCTGGCAACCGGGTGGAACCTTCTTTTTCACGTTGGTAACAAATCAACGGCGAGCAATTTTGACTGATGAAATCGCCCGCCAGGCGTTGCGCGAGGCATTTCAACATGGCATGGAAAAGGTGGGCGCCTTTCGGACGGATGCGTTTTGTCTGCTGCCCGATCATTTTCACTGCATCTGGACGTTGCCGGAAAACGATGGCGATTACGCGACGCGCTGGAAGGTGATCAAGGGATATTTCAGCCGCCGTTACCTTCAACTGGGCGGTATGCCTGGCGAGGTCAGCCCGTCGAAGGTTGCCAAAGGCGAGTTGGGCGTGTGGCAGCGGCGCTATTGGGAGCATTTGATCCGTGATGATGCGGATCTACAACAGCACGTGGATTATATTCATTACAACCCGGTGAAACATGGGCTGGTTCAAAAGGTTGACGCGTGGCCGTGGTCTTCGTTTCATCGTTATGTGCAAGAGGGATTTTACGAGGCGGATTGGGGGACCGCGGATGCAAGGTTGATGGCGTTGAGCGCGGGGGAGTTTGATGATGCTTGATGGCGGGTGGAGGGGCTTGTCCCTTCTATCATTAACCCAAAACGCTGGCGGGGTACCGGCCCGCCAGCGTTTTTTCGGAGGAGAAGAAACGCCTGCCCACTCAGCTGCCTGCCCTGGCTGCTCCCTGTGCCGCCGTCGTAGCTGGCTGCGTGTTCATTGGTTACAGCATAACCGCAGGAGGTTAAGATCTGGTATAGAGGCTGTATAAAAGCCGTATAGGCGGCCAGTTTTTCCTGGTGGGCAGGGAGAATTCATGAATTCACCCTACTTGCGATGGCGCCGGAATTTGGCCCGGTTGATCTGCGTGCGGCGTTTGCGCCTCCACACCCGGTATTTGCGCTGGTACTCCTTGCCATGCTGCGGATTGCCATCCTCATCCTGGCCTTCGTCCTTCAATTCCGGCTCTTTCATGGCCTGCGCGATGACCGCTTCCACTTCGGCGCGCGGGCGGCCGTATTTCTGGCGGCTGAGCGCGCGCACGGCGGCCGCTTTTTGCTCGGACGGCACGGCATCTGGCAGGCAGGTGCTGAGGATGAAGGGCGGCGGCGACTGCCCGTTGATTTTGGCCTTGACGCACACCTGCCAGTTGGGCAGGTTGGTCAGGTCGGTCAGGTCGAAGTACGGCAAAAACTGCGGCTCGATCATGCGGGCATCCTCAAGGCCCAGGCGGAAGGAGAGGATGGTGCCCACGTTGCCGAACAGGGCCTGGACGATGCGCGGGTCGCTGATTTGCGAGGTGAACTGATTGGCCAGGGTGAGGCTGACGTTGTACTTGCGCGCTTCGGAGAGCAGCACCGAGAAATTGTCGGTGGCCAGCGATTGGAATTCGTCCACGTAGATGTAAAAAGGTTTGCGCTCGGCGGGGTCCAGCTTGGCGCGGCTCATCACTTCGGCCTGGATTTTGGCCATCAGCATGAGCCCCAGGAACTGGGCGTTGGCTTCGCCAATGAGACCCTTGGCCAGGTTGACCAGCAGGATTTTGCCTTCGTCCATGATGCGGCTCAGGTTGATGGTCGAGCGCGGCTGGCCGAAGATCAGGCGCAGGCGCGGGTCAAAGACGAAGTCGACGAATTTGGAGCTGAGGTAATCGCCGAAGGAAGCCTCCTGGGGATGATTCCGGTTGGTGTAATCCATCGAGGGCAGCACCACCTCCACCCAGCGGCGCAACTGCTCGTCTTCCCAGCCCAGCGGCAGCCAGCGGCGCCAGTAGTTGCGCGACTGGTAGATCTGGTAAAACTCGAGCAGCGTGCCGGGCTGGTTGGGGTTGGACATGGCCAGCAGCAGGTTCATTTGCATGTGCTGGTAAAACACCGGGCCGGTGTACTGGACGGCCATGTACTGGTACGAATCTTCGATAAAGCGGCGCATGATGGAGCGCATCTCGCGCACCACGATCTGGCGCTGCTGGTCGTCGGCGCACTCCAGCAGGTTGAAGCCCACCGGGTGGTCGTCATCGGCGGGGTCAAAGATGACGACGTCCTCTTTGCGGTGCTCCGGGATGGTTTCGAGCAGTTCTTCGAACAGGTCGCCGTGCGGGTCGATCACGCACAGGCCGCGGCCGGCCTGCATGTCGGCCAGGGCCATGCCTTTGAGCAGCGTGGTCTTGCCGCTGCCGGTCTGCCCGACCACGTAAAGGTGCGCGGCGCGGTCGCGGGCGGAGAGCGAAACCGGCTGCGCCAGGCCCAGGTATTCATTCTTGCCGAGCGGCAGGGCGCTGCCGTTGTTGGCGGCCGAGGTCTGGGCAACATCGCGCGGCAGCGGGCGGACCAGGTTGGTGTGCACCTCCAGCCCGGGCAGGCCCTCGCCGTTTTCCTGCGGAAAGCGGAAGGCGCTGTAGGCTTCATAGCCGTCCATCAGGCAGCCCAGGCGGCGCGCGGATTCGGGCAGATCCTCTCTGCCCCAGGGTTCCTGCAGCAGGCGTTCCTGGTTGGCGCGCGCGGCGCGCCATTCCAAATCGTCCGCGGGCTGCGCCACCACAAAGCCGCCCTTGTGCAGGTAATGCGGCGCGGCCGGGATGAATTTGAGATCATCGCCCACCGGCGCGGTCACCGCGCCGCCGGCCATCTGGCAAATGGCATCCGGGATGGGCTCGGGGCTGGCCAGCGACACCGTCATCATGAACGGTGCATTTTGCAGTCGCAGCATCTGGTCCAGCAGCCCCTGCGCCAGCAGGTAAGCACGTTGCTCCTGGACGCGGGCCAGGTTTTTGGCGCCGGGCAAACGGTTGCCCTCGCTTGTTGCCTGTGCCTGGAGCAGGAAGCTCTGCTCTTCCGCCGTCAGCGCGGTGGGGGCAAGCGTGGCGGTCAGCGCCATGGGCGCCCGGTGCAGCAGCATGGTGCGCAGCAGGCGCTCAAACCCGCCGGAGCGCGGCACGAAGGGGTGGACGTAATAGACCGGCTCGCCGCGCGCGGGCGGCGCGTGTTTGCCGTTATTGAGAAATCCAGCGTCGTGCGAGGGGAAAACCTGGTCCAGTTCCACCTGCTCTTCCCGCCGGCGGATCTCGACCACCCGCGCAGTTTGCCAGTCAAACGGCTGCCAAAACCCGGCAAAAACCGCCGGATCGCGTATGAGGGCCCAGCGGTAAAGTGGCAGGGTTCCGCCCAGCAGCATGGCCAGTTGGCGGCCCAGGCCGGCGGCCCGGTCGCTGGCGCTTTGCGCGTCCGGCGCCTGTGCTTTGACGAAGATGCAGCCGGACACTTTTCCGGTTGAAAAAGCCGCGCTGTCCGGCTGGACGATGTAGCGCAGACTGTAGGTTGTATTGGGCTGGCGGGTGAAGAGCGAATTGATGAAGTCGATTTGTTCGGCCTGACCGGGAGGCTGGTCGTTGTGGTGCTGGCTCTTCAGCAGGTGCGCCGATGGGCACGAGAGCAGTTGCACGGCTGCCACGGCCGACCAGGGGCCTTGCGGGTCTGTGGGATCCGGCGGGAGGATTTCAACATGCTGAGTTTGATTTGAGGTGATGTCTTCATCCATTCTTCCTCCTAGTGAAAAAATTGTGGGTCGAACCGGTAACTCAGAATATTTGCGGCGGATTGCTCAGGATAAGCATACCTCCCGGGATGCTGGCGCGCATATCATTAAACGGATGCCTGTTTCCCCCGAAAGTACCCCTGCTGCGGGATCATTCGGGGTCGGTGTCCTCCAGGTGCAGGCGGCGGACGGCCAGGGCAACGGCTTCATCCATGTTGGCGCAGTGCAGCGGACGGATGATCTTGCGGATACGTTTTTTCATGGCATCCATGCCGATGCCAAGCCCGGCGGCTTTCTCTTGCGGTGGCATTCCATGGTTCCGGTTGCGCAAAAAGAACCAAAAGGTTTCGGCATGCAGCCGGGTGAGCGCGGGAAATTCGTGCTCGATCCGGCTGATCATCAGGCGGTCGTAGGTGGCGGCTTTATCGCTGGTGCCGTGCAGCAGGAGATCCACCTCCAGCCCCATCAGGTGGTTGGTTATTTTTCGCGGGAAGGTCTTGACCCGGCGTCCGAGTTGCGCGGGGCTGATGTAGGCGTCGTAGCTCAGCCGGACGAGGGTCGCGCCGCGCAGGTAGTAATCGTGCCAGATGGCCCATTCCACCTGGTCGTCCAGGCCTTTTGCGCCGAGCGACATGACGCGCACGCCCAGGCGGTGCTCGGCGCTCATGCCGTTGGGCATGGGCAGGTCGAGCGACAGACTTTCCCACAGGGCGGCGGCATATGGATCGGCGCGGTCCTGCTTCCACCGCTTGGCAATAAGCGGGAACGCAGCGTTGAACGCGCCGATAAATTCAGCCGGCGCTGGACGGTAGAGCTGCTTGCCGCGGGCAAACGCGCGCTGGTACTCGCAAAAGCTGACAATCCGGCAGGGAAAATCACCTGCTTCGAAAGGGACAGAACGTTCCGGGTGTGAAAACATGGCGGTCTCCTTTCTGGGTGGATAAAAAAACGGATCAACTTTAGATCCGTTTTTGTATCAGGCGCAATACGCGTACAGCGGAAAATACTAGGGATATTTTCGCCTGCCTTTACGGACCGGGGGAAGTGGCCAGGATTTCATCGTGCTTTTATATTAACACATGGGCGGTAAATTTCAACAATTGCATGGGTACTTTAAGGATTGTCTTTTTAACTTGTAAATAGACCGAAAAAACGCTATAATAATTGTATTAAGTTTCTGATCGCGCAAATGGCGCATCCCGGCAGGCACACAATCGTGCCTGTTTTTTGATTCTAGTGCAATAATAGGGATGTCACATCCGGCCACATTCAGGGAGGTCCGCATGTCCATCCGCCTGAGCCTGTATGATTTTTTCTCCCATACCATCCCGGGGGTCTTTTATCTACTCATCCTCGGTTTCTGGCTGAACGCCTTTGGGGCAATATCGATTGACCCGGCCGCGTTGGCTGACCTGTCGCTTTCGGCGCTGCTGGTTCTGGTCGGCGCGGGGTACATCGTGGGGGTGTTGATCGATCCGATCGCCTACCGCTGGACGCGCCTGTTTTACAGCCGCAACCGCGTGGCGGCGAAGATAGCCTTTGACGAGTTTCACCGGCAGCATCCCTGGGCGCTGGCGGGTTTGAAGCCGGACGACTGGGCCATCCTGTTGCAGGTGATCAAGAGCATATCTCACGAGGCGTCGGACGACGTGGAGCGGCACAGCGTGGCGTTCATCATGCTGCGCAACATCAGCTTTGGACTGCTGATTACAGCCATTTGCTGCCTGGCGTATTTCTTCGCGGTCAGCCGCAACCCGTGGAACCTGGGGCTGGCGGCGCTGTTCGTGGCGCTGGCGTTCAGCGCCAACCAGCGGGGCATCATCCGCCGGGGCTGGTTCTACCTGGGGATTTTCGAATGGCTGGCGGCGCAGGAGCTGTTGAGGAAGGATTTGATCAACAAGCGACTGTTGGAGCGGGACAGGCAGGCAGGGGCGGAGGAAGAAGAACCGGCGCAGGCGGACGCTTGAGAGAAGTAAGAAAAAAAAGTCTTGACAAAACTACGCCATTGGCGTATATTATTTTCATAGGATTTGAACCCACGTGGTCATCATCGAAACCTCCATCTTCACCAATCAGGTTCAAGCGCTCCTTTCTCTCGAGGAGTATCGCAAGCTTCAGATGGCATTGATGATTCGCCCAGATTTGGGTACCGTGATTCCTGGCAGCGGCGGATTGAGGAAGGTGCGCTGGTCATTGTCTGGGCGCGGAAAACGCGGCGGGGTTCGCACGATTTATTATTGGGCAGTCGCGAGCGATCAAATTCTGATGTTGTTGATGTATGCGAAAAATGAGAGGGATGATCTGACGCCCACCCAGTTAAAGGTATTGCGCAAGATTGTCGAGGAGGAATACCCATGAAAGATGAATTGTTCGCTCAACTGGTGGCCAGCGTGAAAGAAGGCGGCAAAATACTGCGCGGTGAACAAGAGCCATCGCGGACTTTTTCGTATGGTGCTTTGGATATTAAGCGCATTCGTGGGAAGTACAATCTTACCCAGGAACAATTCGCTGCCATGCTGGGGATTAGCGTGCGCACTGTGCAGCATTGGGAACAGGGACGGCGCGTGCCGGAAGGCCCCGCGATGGTGTTGTTGCGCGTGGCGGACAGACACCCCGAAGCCATTATCGATGCGGTAATGCCGGGTTGATGAAGTCAATTGTTCGGTGGGTGGAAGGGTTACCCTGAAACCGACCACGATTGAATATTCGTTGATGGTGAATTACGAAGAATGGCCTGCTACGGTCTCACCGGCCTCAGCACAGCCTGCGGGGCTTCTTTGGGATTGGTGAATGCAGGCAGAGGCAGCGGCTGGTACTTTGCACCGGTGCCGAAGGAGCCGTAGGAGAGGTAATAGAGTTGCGTCTGGCTGTTGGCGCCCAGGGTGATATCCTGGAAGGCGAGCAGGACGTAGTTTCCGTCTGGGCTGAAGGTCGGGTCGCGGTAGCAGCACACCCCGCCGATGGGGTTGGCGTTGGCGACCGCCTTGAAGGTTTCGCGGTTGAAGAGCTGCAAATCGCCGAAGCCGGCGTTGCGCGTGTCGCCGTTCATAGCGAACAACGACTCGCCGTCCCAGGTGAAGCCGGTCAGCGCGGGGGTGTGGCTGTAGGCGCTGAAGGTGAAGTGCGGCTCGGGGAACTGCACCTGCACGCGCGGATTGGCGATACACTGGTCCACGGCGAAGATCTGCACCACTTCGCCGCGGCGGCCGTCGGCCAGCACACCCAGCGCAATGGCGGCCAGTTGCGAGCCGTCGCGCGACCAGCGCGCGGAAAGCACCGCGTTGCGCTGGTAGGGAGCCAGCTCGAGGCAGTCGGCCATGGCCACCAGGTCGGGGTGTGAGTTGGCGTGCGAGAGGCGCTCGAGATCGAAGGGCAGCAGGTAGAGCTGGCGGTCGAGGCTGAGCGCGACGCGCGTGCCATCCGGCGAAACCTCGAAGGAGTCAAAATAGGTGGCGTTGTTGAAGCAGGTGATGGTGGCCACTTCGCCGGATTCAAAGTCGGCGGTTTGCAGGCATTTTCCGCTGATGTAGCTCAGTCCATCGCCGGCGGGCAGCCAGCGCAGGTAGTGCTTGACAGCGCCGTCGCTGGTGAGCTGGCGCGCTTCGGTGCCGTCAACGTTGGCCACCCAGATGTCGCTGTTGAGCACGAAGGCCACCTGGTCGGCGCCGCCAACTTCGGGCAGCGCGGGCGGGGCTTCGGTGGCGGTAGGCTCGGGCGTTTGGGTGGGGGCCGGCGTGTCAGTGGGCGCGAGCGTGGGCTCGAGCGTGTCGGTGGGCAGGGGCGCCGCGACCGGCAGCGTGGCCGAGGGCAGCGCGGCGGCTGCCTGCGTTTGCGTGGGCGCCGCGGCGGCGGGCGGGGAGACCAGGCGGAAAATGGCAAAACCGGCGGCGGCCAGCAGCAGCACGGCGATTGCGGCGATGGCGGCGACCGGAACGCGGCGTTTCTGCGCGGGCGCAGGGGGCGCGGCGGGCGCCTGCCAGGCGGGCGCCTGTTCGACAATGGTGGCGTCGGCCCGCGGAGAAACCG
>JAPKMQ010000136.1 GCA_026645875.1 Longilinea sp. | reverse complement strand
GACCTGCCGGCGGGAGCAACCGTCCAGCAGGCGGTAGAGGCGGCCGTGGAACAGCACCCCGCGCTGCGCGTGCACTGGCTGAACGATTCCGGCGAGATTCACGCGCACGTGCACTGTCTGCTCAACGGCGAGGACGTGAGCAACCTGGCGGCTGGCTGGCAGTCGCCGGTCAAGCCTGGCGATACGCTGGATTTCTTTCCGCCGGTGGCCGGTGGTTGACAGCTGACGGCGTGTTGCGATCAAAAATCGGCTTTCCATAAGGAAAAGCCGGTTTTTTTTTGCCGTAGTACAGGCTGAGGCGTTTATTTGGATCTGTTTTTCTTCGCTTCCTGGTGGCGGTTTTTGTAGATGGTCAATCCGACGGCAACCGCCAGAAACAGAATGGCGCCCACGTACCAGGGTAGGCCCTCTTTTTCCGGGATTTGCACCTGGATGACGCTGTCGTCAGGGGTGACGCTTTGCGCAAGCACTGCGCCGCTTGCGGGAACAGCCAATAATGCGATGACCGCGATAACAAATATCAAGCGTGTTACTGTATTCATGCTCTATCTCCCGTATGTGGCGAATTGTGTACTGGTTGAATTTTACCGGTCAAGCATACCAATTGCACCTAATTTGTGTAATATTCATCCCCGCGAATTGTCACAATCGCGGGTGACCGAAAACAAAAATCGGCTTTCCCCCCGGAGAGCCGATTTTTCAAACTGCAGATTGCGTCTAACCTATCCCCCGCGGCTTCGCCGCTTCCCCCTTCCCGAACCGGGAAGGGGGCCAGGGGGTTAGGTCAGACTAGACCAAATTTGTTATGCATTCTTTGTTAGCGCGAGAGCCGCTAACCTACTTCTGGTTTTTGTTCGTGGGGGAGACGGACACGCCGTCTTCATCGGGGAGCGGCGTTCAACAACTGGTGAAGATGATCGTCTTCTTCTGGGTAGCCTGGTAGCGCACGCGGAATACAGTCAGGCCGACCGCCACCGCGATGAAGAGCAGCGGCGCAACGAACCACGGCAGGCGGGCGTCGGTTTCCTGGAGTTGCACTTTGATCACGCCGTCCTCCGGGCTGCCGCTCTGCGCCAACACGCCGCCGGCGGGAACGGCCAGTACGGCCAGGAGCATGAGTAACAATATCCAACGATAAGCCGCGCGCATGCATTCCTCCACAAGTACAAATAAGGGTGATTAAAAAATTGTAACCAGCAAGTCGCCAAAATGCATCTAATTAGTGTAATATTCCTGCCCGCGTTTTGTCACAAAAAAAGCGCGGTAGGCCGCAAAGCCCACCGCGCAGAAATGGTTCAAACAAGGGTCAGCTTACGGCTGTTCCGTCGCGTTGGATCAAGAAATCATCGGCTGCCTTGCCCAGCATCAGGTGCAGCAGCACGTCCTTGTGGGAATGGACAAACGGCAGGTTGATCGGTTCTTCCAGCACGGGCGGCAGGTAGGAAGCCGGGCGGTACTTGACGCGCGGCTCGTCCATGCCGAGCACCTGATTAACCAGATTCTCGTCCGGCGCGACCGGCGTGCGGCCGAACTCGCCGCGCAGCAGCATACGGAACTCGTCGCTGACGAAGGAGTAGCGCTGGCCGGTGATCAGATTGTAGGTGGCCTGAGCGCCAATGATCTGGCTGGTGGGCGTCACGAGCGGGGCATAACCCGAATCGCGGCGTACGACCGGGATTTCATCGTAGAGCTTGTCCAGCAGGTCTTCGCGTCCCATGCTGCGCAACTGGTTTTGCAGGTTGGAGAGCATGCCGCCCGGGATTTGCGCGGTGTTGATGCGGCTGTTGACGGCCGGGTAATGCAATCTTTCCATAAGTTGGTTGCATAAAACCTGCGCCTGTTCCAGGTTGGCTTCGCTGGGTTGGGCGGCCAGCCCGAGGATTTCATTGACGGTGTGCAAATCAACATCCTCAAAGCGCACGGGCCGATAGTACTTGCCGGCATAGGGGATGACCGACTTGAGTTCGTCAAAGATGCCGAACAGACGCTTTTGCGCCTCAAGGATCAGGCTCTTATCCAGCCCGGTTTCCAGGCCCAGCTCCTCGGCAAAGACCTGCATCAGTTCGACCGGCGGGTGCGAGCTGCCGCCCGCAAAAGGCGTGATGGCGGTGTCGATCGCATCCACGCCGTTGAGCATACCTACCACCGCGTTGAGGAAGCCCATGCCGGTGGTGGTGTGACTGTGCAGCGTCAGCGGCAGGTCGATTTCGGCTTTCAGCCCGCGGATCAACTCGACCGCCGCGGCGGGGGTGAGGATGCCCGCCATATCCTTGATGGCAATACGATCAGCGCCCATCTCGCGCAGCTTCTTGGCGTACTGGATGAAGTATTCGGTGGTGTGCACCGGGCTGACCGTGTAAGAGAGCGCGGCTTCCGTCTGGATGCCGCTGGCCTTGCAGGCCAGCATGGGGATGGAGAGGTTGCGCTCGTCGTTCAGCGCGTCGAACATGCGGAAAAGGCCAATGCCCGATCGGGCAGCCTGCTTGATGAATGAAATCACCAGGTCGTCGGGGTAGGGCTGGTAGGCAAACAGGTTTTGTCCGCGCAGCAGCGCCATGATCTTGCGGTTGTCGCCAACCACCTGCGCGAAAGTCTCCAGGCGCTCCCACGGGTCTTCATCCAGGAAGCGTACGCAGCTATCCAGGATGGCGCCGCCCCACAATTCCAGGGTCGGGAAGCCCGCGTCCGAGATGAGTTTGAGCACCTGCAGCGCCTGCTGGCGGGTCATGCGGGTGGCCGCGATGCTCTGGTTTCCGTCACGGAGGGTGACGTCATTAAACTGGATTCGAGAGGTCATTTCATCTCCTAAAAGGGTTAATAAGTGCAAATCCCGCCATTCTGAAATTTTACCCCGGGTGGGCGCGGAAATACCCCGATCGGGAGGAACGCCGGAGAAAATTGTTACAAACGTCGCAATAAAGCCCAGCGTGGCACAAGAATATTGCGCCAGAGCAGGCGGTAAAATCAACTCAATTAATTTGCAGTCGGCGGTTTGAGCGGCAGGCGGATGGTGAAGGTGGAGCCCTGGCCAGGCAGCGAAACCGCGTTGATTTCGCCGCCGTGCGCCTGCACGTAGGCGCGCGCGATGGCCAGACCCAACCCTGATTCGCCGCCCTGTTCGCTGCGGGCCGAATCGCCGCGGTAGAAGCGGTCGAACACTTTGGGTAAATCTTCGGCGGCGATGCCGCTGCCGGTATCGCTGACCTGCAAGGCCATCCAATTGCCGTCCCGCGCCGCGCTCAGGGTCACCTGTCCGCCTTCGGGTGTGTAGCGCAGCGCGTTGGTGATCAGGTTGCCCAATACCTGCATGATGCGGGTTTCATCTGCCCACAGTGCAGGTAGATTATTCGCTGACTGTGCGCGCAGTTGCACGCCGTGCTGCTCTGCCTGGTGCTGGAAGGCGGCGGCTGCCTGCTCGCCAGCTTCGGCGCGCGTCAGCGTGCGCAGGTCTTCGACCATGCGCTGCAGGCGTTCGATTTCCGCGTAGATGGTCTCCAGGCGCTGCGGGGTGGGGGCCAGCACGCCGTCGCGCATCGATTCAACGTACCCGGCGATCACCGTCAGCGGCGTGCGCAGGTCGTGCGCGATGTCTGCGGTCATCTGGCGGCGCATCTCGTTGGAGTGTGCCAGTTGGCTGCTCATCTGGTTGAAGGCCTGGCCCAGTTCGCCAATTTCATCCCGTGAGTGCACCGCCACCTGTTGCTGCAGGTCGCCGCTGGTCATCTTCTGCGCAGCCTGTTTGAGGTCGCGCAGCGGGCGGGTGAGTGAACGAGCCAGCAGCGTTCCCACCACCAGGGCAATTGCAATGGCCGCCACTGCGGCCAACGCCATTGCCCGGTAGGTCTGGCGCAGGTAAGTCAATTCTTCGGTGGTAAAGCCCGGCCGTTCGGGCGCGGCCAGGATATACCCGATGACCTTCCCATCCACTTCGATCGGATCCGCCTTGACCAGGGTTTCATCGGTGACCAGCATGCCCAGCACGTATTCGGGCCGGTAAGCCAGCACCACACGGCGGTTCTCGTTGACCAACACGAACGGAACGCGCCGGTCCATGGCAAAGCCCTGATCGGATTGGTTGTTCCCAAAGAAGTTAAAGGGCTGGTCCACCTGCGGGAAGGTGCGCCCGATGTTGTCAAGGGTGCCGTTTTCTTTGTAATAGTTGGTGATGTAGCGTTTGTAAACCGCCAGTTGCTGGCGGGTCACCAGGTTGCCCAGGCGCGCCGGGCTGGTGAGCCAGATGACCATGCCCACCAGCGCGGCCGTGGTGACCGCAATGAGCGTAAACGCCAGGATGAGCTTGGTGGCCAGATTTTGTTTCATCATTGGGTGCGAAAACGGTAGCCAACACCAAACACGGTTTCGATGTAGCGCGGCTGCTCCGGGTCGGGCTCGATCTTGGTGCGCAGATTGCGCACGTGCACGTTCAGGGTGCGCTCCAGCCCAGCAAAACCGCCCTCGGCCAGGTGGTCGACCAACTGCTCGCGGGTGAACACGCGCCCGGGTTCAGCCATCAGCGTGGCCAGCAGGTTGAACTCCATCGGCGTGAGCGATTTTTCTTCGCCGCCCATGGTGACACTGTGCAGGTTCTCATCCAATTCCAGCTCGCCGGCCTTGAACACACGGCCCGGCTTGCCGGCCCCCTCAACGCGCCGCAGCACGGCGCGCACGCGCGAGGCCAGTTCGCGCATGCGGAAAGGCTTGATCACGTAATCGTCCGCGCCCAGTTCCAGCCCCAGCACGGCGTCGGTTTCTTCCTCTTTCGCGGTGATGATGATGACCGGCGTCTGGCTTTCCTGTCGGTATTGTTTCAGGAAGGTATAGCCATCCATCTCCGGCATCATCAGATCCAACAGGATCAAGTCGGGTTTTTCGTGGCGCGCCGCGTAGATGGCCTCGCGCCCGTTGGCCGCCGGCACCACCCGGTAACCCTGCTCGCCCAGGTAATCCTGCAGCAGCAGGCGCACGCTGGATTTATCGTCCACAACCAAAATCGTCTTCATGCGGGAAATGATACCTGAAATTTGTTCAGATTTGATTTAGACGCATCATTTGATGCGATTCTGAACCAAATGTATGCCAGTCTCGGGCCCGTTGCGTTTGCGCATCATCAAAGTGCCGTCAGTCAGGGATCCGTTTCCGGGAAGTTATTCTGAAACAGCCGGGTTGGCTTTTGGTTTCATGAGCGCGCTCAGCAGCGCGGAAAGACCCGCAAACAGCAATCCGGCCGCGCTGACGCTGATGATCGCTACCAGGCTGAACAGCGCCATGTAGGCCGGCCCCATCGCGGGCAGGTTCCAGGTGACCAGCGCGCCGTTGAGCGCGAAATGGTACAGGACGGGCAGGCTGAGCAGATAGGCGCACGCCAGGGCCAGCGCCACCACGCTCTGGGCAGCGGCGCGCGGACCGCTGCGCAGCATGCCCGAAGGGATCATCACCACGGCCCAGCAAATTGCCAGCGCGGCCGCGCCGGTGACAACGACGTAAACGATAAAATCGGTCTCGCCGGTGATACTGCTGAGCGAATAAACCTCGCCGCTTAGCACGGCGTAGCGGAAATGAAACAACAGTTGGAACAGGATCGCGCCGCCCAGGAACCAGGCCGAGCCGGAGCGGCGTTTGAGGACCAGCACGACCGCAGGAATCAGGCCGATGATCGCGGCCAGCACGGCGCGCGGCAGGCGTTCGCGGGCGGCGCGCGCGTCGCGGATTTCTTCAAGCGCGGATTGGTAGGCAGCGACATCGGCGCCATTCACCACCGGCGCTGGAACCCCCATCGATTTGCTGTAAGCTTGCAGCAGCGCCGACTGTTGCAGGCGTGTGGCTCTGGGCAAAGCTGCATAGGTATCGGCGGGCAGGTCGAGCATTTCCTGCAGCACGCGTCCCTGGGCCGAGGCGGGCAGGTTGGCACCCAGCAGCGCGGCCAGGGTGGGCGCGATATCGACCATCTGGATATCCGGGTAGGCGCCGGGTTTGACGCCCACGCCAACCATCACAAACGGCTCAGTCAGCGTCACCGGGTCATCGCCGCCGTGCCCGCCGGCATCGATCTGGCCGTGGTCGCTGGTGACCAGCAGTGTGTCCTGTGAAAGGTCCAACTGCGCGGCGATCTCGCCCAGCAGGGCATCCGCGCGACTGGCGGCTTCCTTCCAGCCTGTCGCCAGCGGGCCGCCCTCGTGGTGCCCGGCGTAATCGACCTGATCGATATGGATGAGCACCAGGTGGAGGTTGGGGTCCGCAAGCCAGGGCAGGGCAGCATCCACCACGGCGCGGTCGGCTGCGTGATCCTCACCAGGAGTGTAGAAGGAATCATTCACCGAATCCTGCGGGATCAGCTTCTCGAACCAGTAGTACCCGGAGACGGCTGTTTTCAAACCGGCGCGGCGCGCGGCTGAGAACAGGTTGTCCTGTGTGAAGGTGGGGATATCTTCATAATTCAGGTTGACCGCCGGGCCGTCGCTCAGCTCGGGCCACGCGCCGGTCAGCAGTACGGCATAGCCGGGCTCGGAGAAGGACGGCGGCCGGCTGTGCCCGGTGGCGGAGGCGCCCTGCCGGCGCAGCTGATCGAGTACCGGCATGACTGTGGCGTCCTGGGCGGTGTCGGTACGCAGTGCATCGATCAACACGAACACCACCCGGCGGGTGGCCGGCTGCCCGAGGGCCTCGCCGGGCGGGGGCGGATCGCTGTGCAGCGGCGAGCGGTAGGCTTCCATCGAGGCGAACAAACCGGTAGCCCAGAAATAAGCCAAAGCGGCCAGCCCCAGCAATGCCAGGATCCCGGCAGCCAATCCAGCCCATCGTTTCATCGCGGCCTCCCAGGTGGGAATGTTTAATGAAGCACGCGCGCCAGCTCAGCCGTTGCTTCAGGCGTGCAGGGTGCGTCCAGCCCGGCCCAGATCTGCCAGGTTTCGCGGTGGCTCAGGCTGCCGCCAGGCGCGAGCGGGACAAGCGGGCCGAGCGTTTCCAGCTCAAGAAAGCGGTTGTCCACGTACACTTCCAGGTTGCAGCCGAAATCGGGGTAGGGTTGGGTCCAGTCCGGTTGGGCCTGCTTGCGGAAGAAGACGCCGCCGTTGTAGTAGGCCAGCCAGCCGCTATTGCTGCGCAGGCCGATTTTGAAGGGCGGCACGGTGGCATCCGCCTGCACCAGCACCAGGTCGTCCAAAAACCGCAGGCGCGGGTCATCCAGGCGCGAGTAGGGCCACAACGCCAGCGACCGGTCGGGCAGGTACGAGTTGGCATTGAGCCGCGGCGGCGTGTTGGGCGCCACCGCCCAGCCGCCCGGTTCCATCTGGGTGATGGCCCAGGGCGCAATCTCGACGGCCTGCGCGCCAAGGTTGGCGATGGTGTGATCCACCGTCACGCGCGGCCCGGCCGGGTCGAGGCGAACTTCCATCGTTTTGCACAGGCCGTGGATGAAATCAGGCGCGCCCGTGATGCGCACGCCGTCCGGTAGTGCTTCGACTTGCGGCGGCTGGTCATCGGGCAGGTAGGTGACTTCGGGATATTCCGGCGAGCGCCACAGGCGGTGGCCGCCGTATGGGTGGTAAGTGCCATTGGATGTTTCCCAGCTCACCTGTGGAATTTCGGCGAACAGGTTGCGCTCGCAGCCGGCAGCAAACAGGCGCAGCAGGCGCGGGCCGGCGCCGGTCATGTATTCCAGGCGCAGGTGGGCGGTTTCAACGGCTTGCGTGGTGGTTTGGGTGGCGGTCATGTCAGGGCCCTTTCTGCGGCCAATGCG
>JAPKMQ010000135.1 GCA_026645875.1 Longilinea sp. | reverse complement strand
TGGATGGCCTTCTTGGCCATGCGGATGTTCTTGGGATCGTGCAGGCTGCGGCGCACCACGTAGCTGGCGCCGTCCAGGTTGGCCAGCAGTTCGGCCGCGCGGATGGGGTAGCCCTGCAGTTCAACGTCGCGGCCGGTCTGCGAGGAGGTGGTCTTCTGGCCGGGCAAGGTGGTGGGGGCCATCTGGCCGCCGGTCATGCCGTAGTTGGCGTTGTTCAGGTAGATGACGGTGATGTTCTCGCCGCGCGCGGCCGCGTGCACAATTTCGGCCATGCCGATCGAGGCCAGGTCGCCGTCGCCCTGGTAGGTGAAGACGATCGAATCGTGGGGCAGCGAGCGTTTGACGCCCGTCGCGACCGCCGGGGCGCGCCCGTGCGGTGCCTGCACCCAGTCGACGTCAAAGTAGTTGTACGCAAATACCGAGCAGCCCACGCAGGCCACGCCCACGGTGCGGTCCTGCAGGCCCATTTCGTCAATCACTTCGGCCACCAACCGGTGCGCCACGCCGTGCGTGCAGCCCGGGCAGTAGTGGGTGTTGACGCTGGTTAACGACCGGGGCCGCTGGTAAACAATCTGTTCATTTGCTTGTAAAGTTGCCATCCCTCAGCCTCCCTAGTTCTTCTTGGCCATGCGTTGCAGCCAGCGGACCTGCGGATCGCCGCCCAGCGGCAGGTTTCCGGCAGCCATGCGGTGAATCTCGCCCAGGATTTCATCCGGGAAGGGCACCACGCCGCCGGGACGTCCGTAGAATTCCACCGGAACGCGCCCGCGCACGATGCGTTCCACATCGCGCAGCATCTGGCCGCCGTTCATTTCGGTCACCAAAACGCTCTTCACGCGGCCAGCCAGTTGATCCAGCGCCTCTTCAGGATACGGGTTGAGGGTAATCGGGCGCAGCAAACCGACCTTGATGCCCTCGGCGCGCGCCTGGCGCACCGCAGTCAGCGCGATGCGGCCGGTCGAGCCAAACCCGACGATGGCGATGTCGGCATCGTCGAGGTAATACTCCTTGAAGCGCACTTCGTTGGCCTTGACTTCCTGCCACTTGTTCATCATGCGGTAGTTGGCGCGCTCGCCATCGGCCACGTTCAGGTAGATCGAGGAGACGATATTGCGGTCTGCCCGGCTGTGCTTGCCGCGGGTGGCCCACTTGGCGAATTCCGTTTCTTTGCGCAGCGGGCGCATTTCGGGCAGTTCGCAGGGTTCCATCATCTGGCCAATCGAGCCGTCCGACAGGACGCACGCGACCATGTTGTATTTCTCGGCCAGGTCGAAGGCCAGCACGATGTGGTCGACCATTTCCTGCACCGAAGCCGGCGCCAGGGTGATGATTTCGTAGTCGCCGTGGCCGCCACCGTGCACAATCTGGTTGTAATCGGCCTGCGAGGGCGAAATGTTGCCCAGACCCGGGCCGCCGCGCATTACGTTGACGAAGACCATCGGGATTTCAGAGGCGGCGATGTAGGAAACGCCTTCCATCATCAGGCTGATGCCCGGGCTGGAGGAGGAGGTCATGCAGCGCACGCCGGTCGAGGCTGCGCCGTAAACCATGTTAATCGAAGCCACTTCGCTCTCAGCCTGCACGAAGGTGCGGCCCAGTTCGGGCATGCGCCGCGACAGGTATTCGAGCAGTTCGGTCTGTGGAGTGATCGGGTAGCCGAAATAGCTCTGCAATCCAACGCGCACCGCCGCTTCGGCGATGGCCTCATTGCCTTTCATCAATTCTCGGGCCATGAATGCCTCCTATGCTCCGGCCGCAACGCGGGCCTGGGGTGCTTCGCGGTACACAGTAATGGCCGCTTCCGGGCAGATCACAGCGCACACGGCGCAGCCGGTGCAGCCGTCTTTAAACAGCTCAGCGGGGTGATACCCCTTGGCGGTGATGCGTTCCGGCGCCATTTGGATGACCTTTTGCGGACAAACGCTGGCACACAGCTCACAGCCTTTGCAAAACACATCATCGACGACGATTCGTCCCTTGACGGGCATGCCTGCCTCCTTGATACTATTCTGACAAATTAGACTATTTCAGTACACTTATTGGTTTCATTTTTATTATCCACCCCAAAAGTGTAAAAACATAGTGTCAACCATCATCGCATCGCAAAACAAATATCCATATATGAAGGTGAAGATTCGCAATGCGGGGAATTGAGCCAGATAAAACCACCGCGTTCGTACGCGGCAGTTTGGGAAGGGGGGCAGGTCAGCGACGCGCCAGCGTCGTTTCGCGGGCCACCCCGCTTTTGGGGTAAAATGGGGCCCATGGTCTGGAAAAGGGTCCCCCTGCACGTCCTCTGGTTTGCCATTTATCCTGTCCTGCAACTGCTGGCGGTCAACATTCTCGAAACACGCCTGACGGATGCGGTGCGCCCGCTGCTCGTTTCGCTGGCAGCCGCGTTGCTGGTGTTTGCCGTCCTGTCCCTGATCCTGCGCAACGTGCAGCGCGCCGGGATGGTTGCCACGTTCCTGCTGGTGTTGTTCTTCAGCTACGGCCATGTGTACGGCTTCGTGCGCCAGGAGAGCCTGCTGGGCGCGGGCTTCGGCCACCGCTACCTGCTGCCCATCTACGCTGCCCTGTTTGCCGCGGGTATGTGGCTGCTGATCTGGAAACTCAAGGATTTACTCCCGCTGACCGGTGTGTTGAACCTGATCGGCGCGTTCTTGCTGATCTATCCGCTCTACCAGGTGGTCACGCGCGCCGATTTCACCAGCGAGCAGGCCGAACAGCGCGCCAGGATCGCCACGCTGGGGCAGGAACTGCGCCCCGACCCCGGCCAACCGCTGCCGGACGTGTATGTCTTCCTGATCGATACCTACATCCGCGCCGATTATCTGCAATCCGATTTTGCTTACGACAATTCGCCGTTTCTCGATCAGCTGCGCTTGCTGGGTTTCTACATCGCCGATTGCAGCCGCGGCAACTATTACGGCACGCGCCGCGCGGTGGCCAACCTGCTGAATTTTGATTACATTTCGGGCCTCAAGGCTGGTCTGGCTTCGCTGGGGTATGACCCTGAGAAGGAAATCTGGACGCTGATTCCCAACAGCATCCTGCGCAGCCAGCTCGAGCAGTTGGGCTATCAGACGGTCGCCTACGAGAACCCCGATTTCCCCTGGCTGCTCTTCAGCGACGCGGAGCACTACTACGCCCGGCCGGAGGTCTTTGCCACCACCGGCTTTGAAAACCTGCTGCTGGAAACGAGCGCCTTCCGGGTGGTGTTTTCCATTGAAGACCGCCTGGGTTCCTCGACCGAAGAGATGGCCGTTTCGATCACGCCACCCTACCAGCGCCGCTACCAGAACGATATGGACACCTTTGCCTGGCTGGAAGAAACGGTGCGCATTCCGGGGCCCAAGTTCGTGTATGCCCATTTGCTGCCGCTGCACCAGCCCTTCACCCACGCGCCCGACTGCAGCCTGCTGACCGACAGCAACTATTACTCGCTGGAGGGCTACAAGCCAGTCAACGAGCAGTACTTCCGTGATGGCTATGTTTCTTCATTGGAATGCACCAACGCGAAGATGCTGGCGCTGGTGACCGAGATTCTTCAGAATTCTGACACTCCGCCGGTAATCGTCATCATGGGCGATCACGGCATCGAGAACACGCGCAACGCCACCAGCATCCTGAACGCCTATTACCTGCCCGGCGGCTCCGAGGGCCTGTACCCGACCATCTCGCCGGTCAATTCCTTCCGCGTGATCCTCAACCGCACCTTCGGCACCGATTATTCGCTGCTGGAGGACATCCACTACCCGGCCAAGGAAGAAACCAACCCCACCGAAGAAACCTCGCCGGCCTGCCTGACGCCCTAAGTGCGGTTATTCCCCGTTGTGCATCACGCCGACGATGCGCTGGCGGGCGTTTTCGATGTGCGCCAGCATGGCGTCGCGCACGGCGGTTGCGTCGCGTGCGCGCAGCGCCGCCAGGATGGCGTGATGCTCGCTTTGCGAGGCGCTGGCCGCGCCGGCGCGCTGCCAGGCGGCCAGGTTGAAGCGCATGGCCACGCGGTGCAGGCGCAGCAGGTAATCGCGCAGGTAGGGGTTGGCGGTGGCTTCGGCCAGCAGCACATGAAACTGATAGTCCAGTTCGGCCAGGGCAGTAAAATCGTGCTGTGCGTCGGAGGTCTGCAGGTGCTCCACCAGCCCGGCCAGTTCGTCGAGTTGGGCGTCGCCCAGGCGGCGGCAGGCCAGCGAGGCCGACGGCCCAATCACCATGGCCAGCGCGTCCATTACGTCGACAAAGTCGAACACGCTCAGCGGCGTGACCATCACGCCCTGACGCGGGGTGTGCTGCAACAGCGACTGTTCGGTGAGCCGCTGGATGGCTTCGCGCAGCGGGGTGCGCCCCCAGCCGTAGCGCTTCATCAGGTCAGCTTCGCTCAGCGCCGCGCCGGGCTCGAGTTCCAGCGTGAGGATCAGGCGGCGCAGTTCGCTTTCGACGCGGTCGGATTCGCGGTCATGGGTCATAAATGCCTCAGAAGAATTGATAACCACAGAGACACAGAGATCACAGAGAAGATTATTGGTACGAGAAGATCAAGAGACAATCTGAGATGAAGATTTTTCTTCTCTATTCTGATCTTTCTCTTTCTCGGTGTCCTCTGTGTCTCTGTGGTTCATTCCTTCTTATTAAACCATAATTACACTCTAGCTTCAATATCCAAATTATATATTCTATGGATATTTCGTCGTATAATAGCCCTATGACCACCGGCATGCTGTTCGACATCCGCCGCTACGCCATCCACGATGGCCCGGGCATCCGCACCACCGTGTTCTTCAAGGGCTGCCCGCTGCGCTGTGCCTGGTGCCACAACCCGGAGAGCCAGTCGCCCGCGCAGGAGTTGATGCTGCGCCCCAACCGCTGCATTTCGTGCGGCGCGTGCGCCGGGGTCTGCTCCGAGCTGGCCATCCAGCCGGTGGACGGGCGCTACGTCACCGACCGGGCCGCCTGCACGGTCTGTGGGGAATGCGTCACAGCCTGTTACGCCGACGCGCGCCAGATCGTCGGGCGCGAGTACAGCGTTGAGGAGGTCATGGCGGTCGTCGAGCGCGACCGTGACTTTTACCTGCAATCCAACGGCGGGGTGACCTTCTCGGGCGGTGAGCCGCTCATGCAGCCAGACTTTTTGCTGGCGATGCTGCAGGCCTGCAAGCGCGCCGGGCTGCACACCGCGCTGGATACCAGCGGCTACGCCGCCTGGGAGACCATCGAGCGCGTGCTACCTTACGTCGACCTGTTGCTTTATGATCTCAAGCTGATGGACGACACCGGTCACCGCCAGATCACCGGCGTGCCCAACCGCCGCATCCTCGATAACCTGCACCGCTTGAGCGCGCGCGGCCTGCCGATCTGGCTGCGCCTGCCGCTCATCCCTGGCATCAACGACGACGACGAAAACCTGGCGGCCACCGCCGCCTTTGCCGTTGCGCTGCCCAACCCCGCGCCGCTCTATATTTTGCCCTACCACAATTCCGCCGAGGCCAAGTACGCCGGCCTGGGCATCCCGTTCCAACTGCCCGGCATCCCATCGCCTTCCGACGCGCAGGTGCGCTCCACCGGCGAGTACTTTACCCGGGCTGGTTTGACCGTTATGCTTGGAGGTTGACCTATGCCGATGACCGAACGCGTCGCCCGCCTGCGCCGCCAATCGCTGGACGCGCGCCCCACGCTCTCCGCTGAGCGCGCCGAACTGATGACCGACTTTTACATGCAGCCGCACGGGCTGCTCTCCGCGCCGGTCGAGCGCGCGCTGTCCTTCGAATACCTGATGGCGCACAAGACGGTCTATATCGGTCCCGGCGAGCTGATCGTCGGCGAGAAGGGCCCCGAACCCAAGGCCACGCCCACCTACCCCGAGCTGTGCTGCCATACGCTGGAGGATCTCGAAATCCTCGACACGCGCGAAAAGACCTCCTTCGCCGTCAGCGCCGAGGCCAAACAGCTTTACGCCGAAAAGATCATCCCCTTCTGGCGCGGCAAGTCGATGCGCGAGCGCCTGTTCGCCGAGATGACGCCCGAATGGATTGCCGCTTACGAGGCCGGCATCTTCACCGAGTTCATGGAGCAGCGCGCCCCCGGCCACACCGTGCTGGACGACAAGATCTACCGCCTGGGCATGCTCGATTTCCAGACCGCCATCGATTCCAGCCTGGCGAAGCTGGATTTCCTCAACGATCCGCTCGCCTTCGCCAAACAGGAGGAGCTGCGCGGCATGCGCATCGCCGCCGGCGCGCTGATCACCTTTGCCGGACGCCACGCCGCGCTGGCCCGCCAACTGGCCGCCGCCGAACCCGACCCGGCCCGCCGCGCCGAGCTGGAGCAGATCGCCGAGGTTTGTTCGTGGGTGCCCGCGCACGCCCCGCGCACCTTCCGCGAGGCGCTGCAATATTACTGGTTCGTCCACCTGGGCGTGACCAGCGAACTGAACACCTGGGATGCCTTCTGCCCCGGCCACCTCGACCAGCACCTGACGCCTTTCTACCGCCGCGAGCTGGCGGCCGGCACGCTCACCCGCGAGGCCGCCGAGGAACTGCTGGGGTGCTTCTGGATCAAGTTCAACAACCAGCCCGCGCCGCCCAAGGTGGGCGTCACCGCCGAGGAGAGCGGCACCTACACCGACTTTGCCCAGATCAACACCGGCGGGCTGCTGGCCGACGGCTCGGACGGAGTCAGCGAGGTGACCTATTTAATCCTCGACGTGATCGAGGAGATGCGCCTGCTGCAGCCTTCCTCGTCCATCCAGGTCAGCACGCAAAACCCGGATGAATTCATCCAGCGCGCCGCGCGCATCATCCGCACCGGTTTCGGTCAGCCCTCGGTGTTCAACAGCGACCTGATCGTGGAAGAACTGACCCGCCAGGGCAAGTCGCTGTTGGATGCGCGCTGCGGCGGTTCGAGCGGGTGCGTGGAGGTGGGCGCCTTCGGCAAGGAAGCCTACATTCTCACCGGCTACTTCAACCTGCCCAAGTTGTTCGAACTGGCGCTCAACGACGGGCGCGATCCGCGCACTGGCACGCAGCTTGGCCCGCGCACCGGCGACCCGCGCGGCTTTGGCAGCTTCGACGAGCTGTTCAGCGCCTTCGAGCGCCAATTGCTGCACTTCATCGACATCAAGGTGCGCGGCAGCAACCTCATCGAGCGCCTGTACGCGGCTTTCATGCCCTGCCCGTTCCTCTCGCTGCTGATCGACGACTGCATCGCCCGCGGAAGCGACTACCATGACGGCGGCGCGCGCTACAACAGCTCCTACATCCAGGGCGTGGGCGTCGGTTCGCTGACCGACATGCTCAGCGCGGTCAAACAGCATGTTTATGAAGAGCGCGACCTGGGTATGAACGACCTGCTGGCCGCGCTGCGCGAAAACTTTTCCGACGAGCGCACCCGCCTGCTGCTGGCCAACCGCACACCCCGCTTTGGCAACGACGACGAGCGCGCCGACGCGCTGACCGTGCGCATCTTCGCGGCTTACTTCAACGCGGTCGACGGGCGGCGCAACACCCGCGGCGGCGAATATCACATCAACCTGCTGCCCACCACCGTGCATGTCTATTTCGGTTCAGTCACCGGCGCCACCCCCGATGGCCGCCGCGCCGGGCAGCCGCTTTCGGAGGGCGTTTCGCCGGTGCAGGGTGCCGACCGCTGCGGCCCCACCGCCGTGCTGCGCTCGGTGGCAAAGATGGATCACGCGCGCACCGGCGGCACGCTGCTCAACCAGAAGTTCACCCCGCAACTGCTGGCCGACC
>JAPKMQ010000134.1 GCA_026645875.1 Longilinea sp. | reverse complement strand
TGGCGCAATCGCAGAATACGCAAATCAACACAATCAGCCTGGCCGATGGAGCGCTGCTTCACAATTACCTGTTTGACATGAAACCGGTGGCCTGGTTCCGCTTCTCGCCGGACGGCAGCTACCTGGCCTCCGGCGGGTACGGCCTGCGCGGCGCAGGTGATTTTCACCTGTGGAAGATGGTGGAACCGGCCGGAAAGGTGCGGTTGGAGCCGGATGGCACCCAATGGCGGGTCAGTGACTTGGTTTTCAGTTCCGACAACGCCTTCATGCTGGCCGCGCGGCAGAAGATCTGGTTGTGGGACCTGGCCACGGGTCTATGCAAGGGCAGCCTGCCCGGTACGGGAAATGTGCTGGCGCTCTCGCCAGATGACCAGTTGCTGGCGGTGACGGACTATGGCGGCGGGGTGCGCTTCATCTCGCTGGCGGAGCGCGAGGAAGTGTACAGCTTCCAGGCGGGCAACAGCCGCATCATCGACCTGGCCTTCACGGCCGACGGCGCCAACCTGCTGACGTTGAGCGAGGACGGCGGCGTGCGGTTGTGGGGCCTGCCCAGGTGAGGGCCTGCCCAGGTGAGGGCACACCCTGATGAGGATACGCCCTTGATCGACTGATTGCCTTAGCGGACCATGATTCCAAATTCCACCCGCGTGGTCTGTTCGCTGTTGACCAGCACCTCTGCTTGCAATTGTGTGGTGGTTGTCTCACGGCCCAAATAGGACACGCAATAACGGCCGGCTTTTAAATTCGAAAATAGCGCCACGCCTTTATCATCCGTCTGGACGCGCACGGGTTCATGCTGTGAGGACGCCGCACAGGATATCATTTCCGGCATGGCTACTTCATCCACGCGCCCTGCTTCGCCCGCATCAAAATTACCATTCGCGTTGCTGTCTAAATAAATGAATACCTCGATTTTTCCCGGCTTGCCGTTGTCAACCGCCTGCGGCGTCTGTCCGCTGCATCCCGCCAGTAAAAACATTGCCAAAAAAACCGCTAAAATCGTTTTCATGTGATTCTTTCTGCTTTTCAGATCCAAAACCGGCTCAATAACGCTTCAATGAGTATAGATAGATTAATTCAGACAATCAATATCCTAATTTATTAAGAAATATAGTTCCCCTATGGGAAATTCCCTTGCGAATGGCTGCCTGAATCGATTATCATCAGCGCATGAGCAAAGACCGCAAGCAAATTCTTCTGACCAACGACGACGGCATCCGCTCGCCCGGATTGTGGGCGGCCGCCAAGGCGCTGGCGCCGCTGGGTTTTGTCACCATTGCCGCGCCGCGCGAGCAGTATTCGGGCATGGGGCGCAGCCTGCCGGTGACCAGCGACGGGCGCATCACCCGCCAGACGCTGCAGATCGGGTCGCAGCAATGGACGGCTTACGCCATCGGCGGCACGCCGGCCCAAAGCGTACTGCACGCCTGCCTGGAGATCCTGCCGCAGCCGCCGGACCTGGTGGTTTCGGGCATCAACTACGGCGAGAACGTCGGCTCGGGCGTGACCGTTTCGGGCACGGTCGGCGCGGCGCTGGAGGGAGCGGCTTTTGGCATCCCGGCCATCGCGGTGTCGCTGGAACTGCCCAGCATGGACTTCATGGGCTACTCGGAAGAGGTGGATTTTTCGGTGGCGGGGCATTTCACGCACTACTTTGCAAAAATCGTTCTGGAAAACCCGCTGCCGGAAGACGTGGACGTGCTGAAGGTGGAAGTGCCGGCCAACGCCACGCCGCAAACGCCCTGGGCGTTGACGCGCATGGCGCATCATCACCGCTATTTCCTGCCCTTTGCCAATCGCAAGGGGGCGATGGAGGAGCCTGGCGCGATCGACGTGCGCATCGATGTCGATCCGGAGGAGATCCCGGTTGATTCGGATATTTACAAGTTGCGCTTTGAGCGCAAGGTGGCGGTGACGCCGCTGAGCCTGGACATGACCTCACGGGTGAACTTCGGCGACCTGAGTGAGTTACTTAACAAAAAATAATCACCACGGAGGCACGGAGATCACGGAGAAGAAATAAAAGAGGGTTCTTGGAAAAACCAAGTCCCCTCTTTTTATCGTGCAGTGCTCTTAGGCGATCATTTTCTAAGAGTAGCCTTTTTGCTCTGTAAATTTCCCTGCTCCGTGTCTCTGTGGTTAATCCTTTTCCACTGCCTGGTCATCCTCCCAGCCCTCCGGGGCGGCGGGGATCAGCAGGCTGGCGCGCTGCCACATGGCGAAGGCCAGTTGCTGCGGGTCCGAGCGGATGCCGTAGCGGGTGAAGTGCTGGCACAGGCGGGTCACATCGCGGCGGAAGATGTCGTAGCCGTCGCGGTTGGTGAAGGGATCGACGGCCTGCGGGAAGTCGATGATGCGGAACTCACCCTCCCAGTAGAGCACATTGTAGGCCGACAGGTCGCCGTGGATGCGGCGCAGCGCGAGCATGCGCTCGACGTTGCCCATCAGGCGGTCGAAGACGCGGCGGGCCTCGCGCGGAGGAAGCGTCACCTCATTCAGCGCCGGGGCCGGGGTGCCGGCATCGCCGACGTACTCCATCAGGATGGTGTTCTCGCCCACGGCCAGCGGGCGCGGCACGTCCAGCCCGGCCTTGAAGAGGATCTCCAATGTCTGGTATTCGTGCATCAACCAGGAGAAGTGCGACAGGTTCTTGCCGTACTTGGTGCCGTTCTTGACGGCGATCAGTTCCTTGGGGTCGTGTACTTCCTTGCCGTACTCGTCCAGCACGGCGCGCCCGACGCGATAGCGCGCGTCGTTGCGCAGGTTGCGGAACATGCGCGGGCGGTAGAGCTTGGCAGCCACCAGGTCTTCACCGTCGGCAGCCTGCGAGGTGCAGCAATAGACGTTGGCTTCCTTGCCGCCCTTGACGCGGCTGATCACGTCGCTGATCAGGCCGAGGTCGTAGAATGCGCCCAGGTAATTGAGGATCCACTCACGCTCGTGGAAGGAGGACTGGAAGGTGGGGTGGAATACATCTTCGGGCGCCAGCAGCGCTGAGCCGCCGCGCTGGATGGATTCATTGACGGCCACCAGGGCCTGTTTCTTGCTGCTGAGCGCCGGGCCCTGCCCGCCGCGCAGGTGGCTCTTCAGGCGCGGGGCGGCGTGCGCGCGGCGGTCGCGCGGGTCTTGATAGGTATCCAATTCTTCATCGGCGAAGAATCTGGGGTTCAGTTTGGTCATTGTGAAAGCAATCTCCAGAAATCATGAAGGGCGAAAATTGGCGCGGCCGGCCGGCGGTCTGGCGACGGCGCGGCGAAATGCTCACTGGGGTGGGTGGTTGGGTTCATGGCGTCCTCGGATGTCATGCTAGGTGAACAACAAAGGCCCCGCTGCGACTTTGTTCAGTCTGCTGCCGGGGCCGTGTCTCCCTCGCGCGGAGGGGGTACGAAAAACCGCAGGGCGTGAACGCTCCTGCGGCGAAAAAGCTGAAGGAAAGGGTCAGCCTAACGGGCAGGCGCACTCATGCGGGGCAGCACTGTGCCTGAGAAAATGGATGTTCTGTTGTCCCGTTGCATGAGCACACCTCCTTTCGTTGTGTTGGATAGCAAAAGTCTAGCATAGCCGCAGCCGGGCGTCAAGTGGGTTAGCAGCTTGACTTAATCAGAAACGCGGAAAAATTTTAACCACGAAACACACGAAATACACGAAAAAAAACAGAATTTGGAGAATGGTCTTAAATTGTGTTGAAAAACCAGGGTGACAACCAGGCACAAAAGTAGGGGCGGGCCAGAGACCCGCCCCTACTTGGATGACTAAGGCACAAACGATGTTACCGGCCGATCACCGGCAGGTAAAGCGTCAGCGGGGCGGTGGTAAACGTCCAAGTGACGGGCACCTGCTGAGTGTCGCCGCCGGCATCCACCTGCCCGCTGACCAGCGCGGTGTAGAGCGTGCCGCCGCGCAGCGGCTGGGCGGGCGTGAAGGTGACGGTGAAGGTGGCGTCATCGTAACTGCACGTGCCGTCCACCTCGCCAGCGGGGCCGGTGAGCGTCAGGCAGGCGCCGGCGGACATCGACTGGCTCCAGATGACGGTGACGAGCGTGCCGCGGCTGACATCCGCCGCGCCGCCGGCCGGGCTGAACCCGGCCACCAGCGGATCGCGCCAGTTGGGCACCGTGTACGCCACCAACTGGGTACCGTCGGTGCCGTAATCGACCGTCGTTTCGATGTTGGCCAGCTCCTCGTTGCCGTCCGCGCCTTTGACGACCGTATCCCACGAGCCGCGGGCAAACTTGTATTGCAGCAGCGTGCCGTCGAGGAAGTTCAACGTGATGGTCCAATGGGTGTCATCCACCTGGGTCATCGGTACCGCGCCGGGCGACCAGCTGCCGATTTCGGGCTGGTTGCCGACGATGTAGACCGTGCCGACAGTGAAATCGGGAACGGTCACGTTGAAGGTGACCGCCACCATCTTGGGCTCGGCCAGGTGACTGACCTGGTTGGAAGGCTCGGAGAAGTTGAAGCTGGTGTCAGCGGCCAGCACGCGGTAGTAGTACAGCACGCCGGAGGTGACGCCGTTGTCGGTGTAGGCCAGGTCGGGCGCCAGCACGCGCGCCACGCGCTCGCCAAGCAGGCCGGCGTCGGTGGAGCGGTACAGGTCGTAGGCGTAAACGGCGGTGTCATCCGTCGCGGCAGTCCACTCCAACGCGATGAACGCGGAGGACCAGTCGGCCACGCTGAGCACCGGCGCGGTCGGCGCGGTGGTATCTGCAGAGGGGTTCACGGTCAATGCGCCAGCCTGCGCGGGGTCGTAACCGTCACCGGTGCCGTTCAAGTCGGCATACAGCCAGGTCTGGCCGTTGTTGCCCGAGTACCGGTAGGCATAATCGAAGCTGCCCACGGCTTCGGGGACCAGGCTGCCGGCAAATTCATCGTTGTTGCCGGCCTGGCCGTTGAAGTCCGCTTCCACCCACAGCCAGGCGGCGTTGCCGGCCGGGTTGCTGCCGTCGGGGCCGTAGCCCACCTGGGCGCGCAGGCCGGGCGTGGCGCCGGGCGTGGAGGTGACACCGTCGATCCACACCTGCCCGTAGATGTTGGGCGTGGGGGTGGTGCCGATGGTGTGGGTGATGCTGGGCGGCCACTGCAGGTTGGCCCAGCCGATGGCCAGCTGCGGCATGCCGTGGGCTTCGTTGGAGTTGCCGCTGACCAGCCCGGTGATGTCGTTGCGCGCGACCACCACGTAGTAGTAGGTGAGCGCGTTGGTCAGGCCGCTGTCGGTGTAGGTGGTGCCGGCGACATTGGTCACCAGTTCATAGCCGCCGCCAGAGAGCAGGCTGCGGTAGAGATCGTAACTGGTCGCGCCGCTGGCGGCCGTCCAGGCCAGGCTGATGCTGCCGTTGCCCTCAGCCGTGACGGCCAGGTCGGTGACGGCGGCAGGCGCGGCCGCCATGCTGCCGTTGAGCCACATCAACGCACCGCCCCAGGCAGGCAGGTTGGGCATGGTGATGGTGCCGCCGGTGACGGTGAAATTCTGACCGCCGTAGACATCCTGGAAGGTAGTACCTTCGGCGAAATAACCGCTCACGTCAACGACAATGGTCTGCGCGCTGTTGGCGCGGTTGACGATGACCAGGGAGGCGTCGCTGTTGTCGGCCATCTTGCGGCCAAAGGCGTACACATTGTTGGCGTTATCCACCAGCAGCGGGCGGAAGTCGCCGGTGCGCAGCGAGGGAGCCGCGATGCGCATCCCAGCCAGGTTGGTATAAAGGCCCAGCAGCGAATCAAAATCGTATCGATCCTGCTGCAACAGGTGTGGGTAGTAGGGCGTGCCGGTTTCGTCCAGCCAGGGGAACGGCTGGCGGTTGTAGGGATCGTCCTGCCAGCCCGAGCCGTCGCGGCCGACCGGCCCAACCAGCCCCACTTCGTCGCCGTAGTAGATGGTCGGCGCGCCGGGCAGCGTCATTTGCAGCAGCACGGTGCCTCTCAGGCGGGCGATGGCGTCGCTCCAGTCGTAAGCCGGGTTTTGGTAAAGTGCCGGCGTGGTGCCGGTTTCATCGGCGTTTTCATCCAGCAGGAACAGCGCGCGGTTGGTATCGTGGCTGTCGAGCAGGTTCATCATCGCGTATAAGGCTTCGGCGGGGTAACGTTCCTGCAGGTTGAGCAGACGCTCGTTCAACTGAGCCGGGGTGAGCGGGTTGAGCGGGCCCGCCGAGCTGCCGGTGGTGTGATCGTTATCGGTCAGCGGCTCGTCGCGCCAGAAGCTGAGCAGCGCGGTGCCAAGCTGATAGTTCATGGTGGCGTCCCACTCGCCGCCCAGGATCCAGGAGGAGGGGTTGCCCCATTCCTCGCCGACGATGTAGGCATCCGGCTTGGCGGTTTTGACCGCTTCGCGGAAGCCTTCCCAGTACAGGTTGTTGGGGTCGCCGGTCACGCCGGGGTCAACGTCGCCGGCCACGTCCAGCCGCCAGCCGTCGGCCCATTGCAGCCAGTGCACGGCCACGCTCTCGGCGCTATCCCAGATCAGGGCGCGCACCGCGGCGTTGGTGGAGTTGAGCTTGGGCAGGCTGTCGTAGCCGAACCAGGAGGTGTAGGTGGCGCCACCGGGTGTGCCGTCATCGCCCACGCACGGGCCGCTGCCGGCCGTCACCGGCTGGAAGTAGTACCAACTGCGGTAAGGCGAAGAGGCGCTTTCGCACGCGCCGACTGAATCGTAGCGGCCGTAGCGGTCGAAGTAGACGCTGTCGGAGGATGTGTGGTTGAACACGCCGTCCAGGATGATTTTCATGCCGCGCGCATGGGCCGCGGTCGCGAAGGCTTCGAACTCAGCCTGGGTGCCCATGCTGCTATCGATCTGCAAAAAGTCGGTGGTGTCGTAGCCGTGGTTGGAGGGCGAGAAGAAGACCGGGTTGAGGTAGATGGCGGTGATGCCCAGGTCTTCGAGGTAATCGAGTTGCTCGGTCAGGCCGGCCAGGTCGCCGCCGTAGAAGTTGTGGCTGTACGCGCCGGGGCAGGCGCCGCCCGCGTCGCGCGGGTCGCAGATCACAGTGTTCCAATCGGTGGCATTGGAGCGGTAGACCGTGCCGCCGGGGGTGTCATAGAAGAAGGTGCCGGCCAGGGTGTTGTTGCCTGGGTTGCCATCGCGGAAACGGTCGGGGAAGACCTGGTAGATGACCGCGTCCTTGACCCAATCGGGGGTTTCAAAAGCCGGGTCGTAAACCGTTAGCTGCCAGGAATTGTCGGCGCTTTCATCGAATGCTTCGCCCCAGCCGCCGGTGCGGGCGGCATCATCCTCGTAAAAATCCATATCCGTGCCGTCGATGGCGATGAAGCGGTACCAGTAGACGGTCGAGTCGGCGCTGGCCGGAACGGTGGCCTGCCAGTATTCATAGGTGCCGTCGTCGGCGGCCAGGCTCATGTTCAGCAGGGTCTGGGTGTCGGTGCGGTCGTTCCACAGGCGCACGCGGGCGGCGGTCAGGTCGCCGCTGGCCGCGCGCAGGCGCAGCATCACCGGTGTGCCGGTGGTCACCGGTCCGCCGGGCGTGCGGTAGAGCGTATCGCGGCTGTCGTGGCCCAGTTCAGCCCACTGCACGGTGTTATCGTGACTGGCGCCGGGCTCATCCAGCGAAACGGTGGGGATGTGCGTAACCCGGTCGTATGAGAAGGTCACAACGGTGCCGGGCACGTTGATGGTAAAGGGCAGGTTCGCGCCGCCGGGCGTGCCGCCCTGACCGTAGTTTTCATCCCAGGATTCATTGATGGCGACCTTGAATTCATAGGAGCCCACCGGCAGGGTGCTGGCGCTGAAGGTGTAAACCCCATCGCCG
>JAPKMQ010000133.1 GCA_026645875.1 Longilinea sp. | reverse complement strand
GCGGCGCGCGCGCCTCGGCGCCGATGCCCGTGGCGGAGGAGGCATTTATGGACGGTGCGATGAATGTCGCGCCCCAGGCAGCCGGGGCGTTGGCGCCCATGCCGACGGCGGCGCCCGCGGCGATCGACAAGGCCGCCGGGGATGCAGCCTCGACAGGCGCGCAGGAACCGCCGCGCCTGCGCCAGTACTTCCCCGAAACCATGTTGTGGCTGCCGGACGCGGTGACGGATGAAAATGGCAACCTGCACCTGGATGTGCCGGTGGCCGACAGCATTACCACCTGGCGCATGACCGCGCTGGCCTCCAGCACGGACGGCCGGCTGGGCAGCGTTTCGACGCCGCTGGTCGTCTTCCAGGATTTCTTTATCGATCTTGACCTGCCGGTCGCGTTGACGGTCGGCGATGAGGTTTCGGTGCCGGTGGGCGTGTTCAACTACCTGGCCGACGAACAAAACGTTCGGCTGGAATTGCAGCCGGAGGACTGGTTCGAACTGCTGGGCGAACCCAGCCAGGAGATTGTCATCCAGCCGAATGAGATCAGCGTGGTGTACTTCCGCGTGCGCGCGCTGGACTTCGGACGGCAGGCCTTCCAGGTGACCGCCTGGGGCTCGCAGATGTCGGACGCGATCCGCAAGGAGGTGACGGTTTACCCGAATGGCAAGCTGATCAGCGCGGCTGCGTCGGACCGACTGCTGGTGGATACACCCGCCATCCAGAAGGCCTTCATCCCCGCTGAGGCGGTGGCCGGCACGCAAAAGCTGCTGGTCAAGATCTACCCCGGCATGGTCAGCCAGGTGGTGGAAGGTTTGGACAGCATCCTGCAGATGCCCAACGGCTGCTTCGAGCAGACGTCCTCGACCACTTATCCAAACGTATTGGTGCTGGACTACCTTAAGAATACGCAGCAGCTCGCGCCTGAGATTCAAATGAAGGCCGAGGAGTATATCAACCTGGGTTACCAGCGCCTGTTGACCTTTGAGGTGGCTGGCGGCGGCTTTTCGCTGTTTGGCGATGCGCCGGCCGACCGCATGTTGACCGCTTACGGCCTGCAGGAATTCAGCGACATGAGCCGCGTGCACCCCGTGGACGATGCGCTCATCCGGCGCACGGCTGACTGGCTGCTGGCGCAGCAGGAAAGCGACGGATCGTGGCAGAATGACCGCGGTCTGGTGCACGAGGGCAGTTGGGCGGCGCTGGGCGACGAGCGCACCCCGGTGACGGCTTACATCGTCTGGAGCCTGATCGCGGCCGGAGAGTACGACACCGCCGGCGTGCAGAATGGGCTGGCCTACGTGCGCGAGCACGCCGCCCAGGTGAATGATCCCTACGCGCTGGCGCTGGTGGCCAATGCGCTGGTGGCGGCGGACCGCGAAGCGGGCGAGGAAATGAGCAGCGCGACGATGGCTGTGCTGGACCGCCTGGCCGTGCTGGCGCAGCGTGAAGGCAACGCAGCCTTCTGGAGCAGCCAGGTGGCCACCTTCATGGGCGGTGAGGGTCAAACCGGCAGCGTGGAAACCACCGCGCTGGCCGCCTATGCCATGCTGCGTGCGCGCTACGATCCGCAGCTCAGCACCGCCGCGATGACCTACCTGGTCCAGACCAAGGACGGTGCTGGCACCTGGTACACCACCCAGGCGACCGTGATGGCGCTCAAGGCGTTGATCGAGAGCGTGGCAGCCGGCGGCGAGGATGTCAATGCACAATTGACCGTGACATTGAACGACGGACAGGAACGTGTGTTGCAGGTGACGCCGGATACCTTTGACGTGGTGCAGATGATCAGTTACGAAGACGTGCTGCCCGGAGCCGAGAACCTGATTGAGATCAAGATGCAGGGCGAGGGCAACCTGATGTACCAGGTGGTTTCATCGTACTACCTGCCGTGGGATGTGCTGGCGCAGTACCCGGACTTGCTGCCCCAGGACGACCTGGTGAGCATCGACGTGGCTTACGACCGCGCCGAACTGGCGGTGAATGATACGGTGACGGTCAACGTGACCATCAACCTCAACCAGCCGGGCGGCAAGGCCGAGTCGGCCTTGATCGATCTGGGGTTGCCGCCGGGCTTCACGGTGATGCGCGAAGACCTGGATGCATTGGTGGCACGCTTCAACGATGTGCCCAAGGATTACGATTTCCCGGCCATCCAACGCTACGAGTTGACCGGCAGGCAGATCCTGGTGTACATCACCAACCTGAGCGAAGGCAAACCGCTGCAGTTCAGCTACCGCCTGATGGCCAAGTTCCCGCTGCGGGCGCAAACCCCGGCCAGCAACGCCTATGATTACTACAACCCGGATGTGAACGGGCTGGAGGATCCGCAGATGTTGGTGGTGACGCCCTAAAAGATTAAGCAATTCAGCGTTTGGCATAGGGCCGGTCTTCCGGCCCTGCGCTGTTTAAATCTATGCACATTCTAAGAAACTCATTGCGCCAGCCTCGAATGGCCTCTCTATAATAATACTAAATCAGTCAATGATTGCAGGAGGCAGGCTATGAAACCGTTTCGCAAACATGTCGCCATCGCCATCGACGGCGGCGGGATTAAGGGTGTGATTTGCACGCGCGCGCTGATGATGCTGGAAGAGGAACTGGGCAGACCGGTGCACGAGGTTTTTCGCCTGAGCGCGGGCACTTCCACGGGGTCGATCATCTCCGCGGCCATCGCTGCCAAACTGAGCGCCGCGCGCATGCACGAGCTGTATGTCAACGTCGGCGAGAGCATTTTCCCCAAGAGCCTGCGCACGGCCCTGTTTCCGCTCACGCGCTACCGCTACCCGCATGAGCCGCTGGCATCGGCGCTGCGCGAATACATCGGCGACCGGCCGATTGGCGATTTTTGGACGGCCGAGCCTCCGACTGACCTGGTGCTGACCGCCTTTGACCTGGTGGAGAACCGCACGCGCTTCATCAAGCCCTGGAAGGATGAATACAAGGGCTGGTCGATGGTGCAGGCCGTGCTGGCATCGTCCTCCGTGCCGACCTATTTCCCGGTGGTCGCCGGGCGCTACGTGGACGGCGGGGTGGGTTCGTTTGCCAACCCTTGCTACGTGGCCGCCTATGAGATCAAATACGTGCTCAACTGGGATCCGGCCGAGACGACGCTGATCAGCCTGGGCACCGGGCGCGACCCGTCCAAGCTGAAAGAAGGTCAGGCGGACAGTTTCCATGCCTGGAACTGGATTGGTCCGGTGCTGGGTGCGTTTTTACACTCGGCCGACGATCAGCAAGTGCACCTGGTGGAGACCTTCTTTGAGCAGCTTGATTTCCGCCGCTTCCAGGTGGATTTGATGCAGCCGATCGAAATGGATGATCCCAAGAGCATCCCGGCGCTGATCGGCTACGGCGAAGAAATGGGCCGCATGATTTTGAACGACTTCACCGACCGGGCGCAGATGATTCAGGCGGTGCCGGCGCCCAAGGGCATTCTGCCCTGATCGGCTTCAATTTCACGCACAACCGCCGCGTCCAGCCAGCCGCGGGCGGCGGCATCCCGCGCCATGCCCAGGCTGTCGGGTGCCAGCAGCAGCGGCACGCCGCTGTTTTGCAGCGCCAGCACGGCATCGTCACGGCGCGGATCGGTGCTGACGTCGCGGATGTACACAGCCAGCACCCGGCCGGGATTTTCCGCGACAAAGCGGGCATAGATTTCGGGGTCCTGTTGGCCGCTGTCGCCAATGAGGACGAAAGGCAGGTCCGGGAAGAACCCTGTGATGAGACGCAGCAGCCCCAGCTTGTGGTCAAAATTGTCGGTGGGCAGGAACTCCTGGTCGCTGATGCCCCAGTCGCGCAGGAAGGCGACCCGTTCGGGCAGGCCGTGGTAATCAAAGGTTTCGTCCAACAGGTCGTGTAAATTCCACGGGCTGCTGGAAACGAAGAAAAGCGGGTTCGCGCCGGCGTGCAGGCCGCGGTAGAGCGCCGGCGCGCCGGGGAAATGCTGGCGTTGTCCGGCGCGCCCGCTGAGCAGGCTGCGGGCCAGCCCGGGCAGGCTTTGCACGTTGGTGACCAGCAGGGTGTCGTCGATGTCGCTGATCACGCCGAAGCGCGCCGTATGGGTATTTTGCACCAGCGGCACGGCGGCGCGCGGCACGGCTGGCAGGTTGCGATCTGGGTTGGGCAGGCTTTCAAGCTCCACTGAATCCAGCACCGCGCCGGGCAGATTCAACTCGAAGTAGCCTTCCGCGTCGCTGCGCAACTCAAGGGTCTGACCGCCGGCATGCGCCAGGATGCGCGCATCCGGGATTTCATCGCTGTTTGCGCGGTGGTACAGATCCATCAGATCGTCCCACAGGCTGTCATTATCCGCGCCGGTAATTGGATTGCGCTGGTGCAGCGCGCGGCCCTTCAGGTACAACCCGCCGGGGTGGGTGAAGGCAACCAGCGGGATCAGCTTCGCCGGGTTTGGGCCGCCCAGGCGGTCCTTCAGCCGGTTCTTCAGGCGGTCGATCCATTCATCCACGTCATTTGCCAGCGGCGCCAGCTTTTTTTGCCATTTGCTCATGGGTGCCTTTTCAAAGCGAAACTGGATGTTCAAGGCGATTTTACCGCAAATGTATTTTGGGGGCTTGTATTTTCGAAGCGATATGGATAAAATCACTTATTGTTGATTTCGCAGATCAATGATCTTAGTCATGCCCTTGTGAATTGATTTTTTAACGGTTCGTTAAAGGTTTTGAATTTGTATTGACAACTGCAAGGGTTATCAGTATCATGAAAGTGGAATCAGGGGTGATTACAGGTACAGACAATAACTGAATAGCAACACCTAGGTCATGTGGAGGCGATGATTCGAGACCAGAAAACTGGTCGCTGTTCCTCGGCAGGGGGAATGGTCTCGATGAGCCAATAGCGAAACCGTCCACGCGATTTATCGCTGGTCGGTTTTTTGATTAACCGTACCGGAGTTGGCGTAAAACCAGTGTGTCAGGAAAGTGTAAACGCTGGCGTATACGATGGAAGGTGTAGCGGGATGAAAATCCCGCAAGCGTTATCGATAGGGGAGAATGCCCTGTTTTTCAGAGGTAGATCTCAAAATTCCCGAGTTGATCCCGAAGGGGGAACGGCAGGGGGAGCCATTAACAAAGGGAGCATGAATGAGGACGGCAGTTCAAAAGTCCAAAGCCAGGATCTTGCCAAAAATTGATTTCCGGGTGGAGCACGACATCCTCAACCAAAGCCGCTCGCAGCAGTGGAGCTGGCTGAGGACCGGAATGGTATTGCTGGATATGCTGATGATTTCGGTTGGTTTCATCCTGGCGTACGTCGTGCGGTTTACGCTCAACATCCCCATCTTCTTTTCCGGGGAAGAAATGCCCACGATTAGCTTTTATCTTATATTGGGAAGTCTGCTTATCCCGTTGTGGATCGGCATTTACGCTCTGGCCGGCCTGTACTCGCGCCAGAAGATTCTGGGCGGCACGCGCGAATACGCGCTGATCTTCAATTCCACCACCATCGCCATGTTCTTCGTCATCACGGTCAACTTCCTGGTGCCGCAATTCATCCTGGCGCGCGGCTGGCTGCTGTTGACCTGGATCTTTGTGTTCTTCTTTGTGGCTGTGGGGCGGTTTTGCTTGCGACGGGTGGTCTACTGGCTGCGCAGCAGGGGGTTGTTCATTACGCCCGCGCTGATCATCGGCGCGAATGAAGAGGCACGCCTGCTGGCCGAACAGTTCCTCAACAAGCGGGCTTCCGGCCTGAACGTTGTTGGATTCATTTCGGACCTGGTGCCGGCTGGTACCGAACTGGCACGCGGGATCAACGTATTGGGCGGCATGGAGGATATCCTGGCCATTTCGCGGGAGAAAAACGTCGAGGAGGTGATTGTCACGGCCAGCGACGTTTCCTCGGACGATGTCCTGACCGTCTTTCGGCAATTTGGCATGGCTGAAGGCGTCACCCTGCGCCTTTCGTCCGGGCTGTATGAGATCATCACGACCGGCCTGGAAGTGCAGGAATTGGCGTCCGTTCCTCTGGTCAAGGTCAACCGGCTCCGTTTGACCGGTCTCGACCAGGTGATGAAAGTGATCCTGGACTACGGTATTGCCCTGGTCGCACTAATCATTGTCATTCCCCTGTCGGTACTGCTGGCTATTCTGATTAAAATCGATTCAAAAGGTCCCATTATTCACCGCCGCCGGGTAATGGGGGTGAATGGGCGTTCCTTTGATGCTTTCAAGTTTCGTACGATGCATGTGAATGGAGACGAAATCCTGGACGCCCACCCGGAACTGAAGGAGGAATTGGCAAGGGAACACAAGCTTAAGGATGATCCGCGCATCACCCGGCTTGGCCGGATTTTGCGGAAAATCAGCTTTGATGAACTACCCCAGATCGTAAACGTCTTGCGGAATGAGATGTCGATCGTCGGCCCGCGGATGATTTCACCAGAGGAAATGGAGAAGTACCAGCAATTGGGTATGAACCTGCTGACTGTGAAACCGGGCATCACCGGTTTGTGGCAGGTCAGCGGCCGGTCAGACGTTTCTTATGAAGAACGCGTGCGGATGGATATGTACTACATCCGCAATTGGAGCATCTGGTTGGACCTTCAGATTATTTTGCGAACGATCCCGGCTGTGTTGATCAGCCACCGCGGCGCATACTGAGCAGACAGGGAAAACTGCGCAGCGCCGGATGGGTTGCCAGAGGAGGAAGACGTGAAAATATTGGTGACGGGCGGGGCGGGTTTCATCGCCTCGCATGTGGTTGATCTCTATATTGCCAACGGGCATGAGGTGGTGATCCTCGATGACCTGTCCACTGGGCGCGCCTCCAACCTGAATCCGTCTGCACGTTTCATCCACATGGATATCCGCGATCCACGCGTGGCTGAGGTGTTTGAGCGCGAACGGCCAGCGGTGGTCAATCATCACGCGGCGCAGATGGATGTGCGCCGTTCGATTGTTGAACCCCTCTTCGACGCGGAAGTGAACATCCTGGGCTCGTTGAACCTGCTGGAAAATGCCCGCACACACGGCGTCAAGCATTTTGTGTACATCTCATCCGGCGGCGCGGCTTACGGCGAACCCAAGTACCTGCCATGCGACGAAGAGCACCCTGTTGACCCGATTTGTCAGTACGGCGCCAGCAAGCACACCGTCGAACATTACCTGTATATGTACCGGGTCAATTATGGCCTCGAATATACCGTGCTGCGTTATCCAAACGTTTATGGTCCTCGCCAGGATCCCAAGGGTGAAGCTGGTGTGGTGGCAATTTTCACCGGTCAGATGCTGAGCGGCAAGCCGGTGACCATCAACGGTGACGGCGAGCAGGAACGCGATTTTGTTTTTGTGGGCGACTGCGCCCGGGCCAACCTGATGGCCGTCACCCAGCCACACCCGAGCGGAATTTACAACCTGGGCAGCGCGCGCGGAACCAGCATCAATCAGGTCTTCCAGGCGCTTAAGGAAATCACCAACTATCCCAAAGAAGCGGTTCACGGCCCTGCGAAACTGGGCGAGACTCGCAAGATTTATTTGGATGCCTCGAAGGCAAAGCAAGAATTGGGATGGGTGCCGGCGGTGGATTTGCAGAATGGCATGAAACAAACCGTGGAATACTTCCAGAAATCGGAGTTGCTCAGTTGATCATCGTCCAATCGCCCCTTCGAATCAGCCTTTTTGGCGGCGGTACCGACTTCCCGGATTTTTATCTCCAGGAAGGCGGCTGCGTCCTTTCCACGGCGATTGATAAGTACATCTTTGTCGTGATCAAGCAGCGCTACGATGATAAACTGCGCATCGGCTACACGCGCACCGAAATGGTGGACAGCGTCGATGAAATTCAGC
>JAPKMQ010000132.1 GCA_026645875.1 Longilinea sp. | reverse complement strand
TTTCAGAAGCGTCCATGACAATACCAGTAACCCGACTTATTCCATCTTTCATTCCAGCGACCTGCTTGTGGGGAGGCGCCGATCATCGGCCCTCCCCACTTCTTTACCCGTAACCAAGGATCAATCGTTTCCAATTTTGCCCAAGGAGTGCGTATGCCCACAAAATACATTTTCTTCACCGGCGGTGTGGTCAGTTCTGTTGGAAAAGGCGTCACCGCGGCTGCCCTTGGGCGTTCGCTCAAAGAGCGCGGCTTTTCGGTGGCCGTGCAAAAGCTGGACCCCTACATCAACGTCGACCCGGGCACGATGAGCCCATACCAGCACGGTGAGGTGTTCGTGCTGGATGACGGCGCGGAAACCGACCTTGATCTGGGCCATTACGAACGCTTTATCGACATCCGCCTGAACCGCGTCTGCAACATCACCACCGGACAGGTATACGCCGAGGTGATCTCCAAGGAACGGCGCGGCGATTTCCTGGGCGGCACCATCCAGGTCATTCCGCATATCACCAACGAAATCAAGCGCCGCATCGGTCTGGTGAGCAAGACGACCGGTGCTGAAATTGTGCTGGTCGAGGTGGGCGGCACGGTTGGCGATATCGAGAGCCTGCCCTTCCTGGAAGCCCTGCGCCAGTTGCGCAGCGACCTGGGCCGGGAGAACACCTTTTACGTGCACGTCACCTGGCTGCCCTACATCGGCGCCACCCAGGAATTGAAGACCAAACCCACCCAGCACTCGGTGCACGAACTGCGCTCGATCGGCATTTCGCCGGATATGATCGTGGCGCGTTCAGACTACCCGGTTGACCCGACCCTGCGGGACAAAATCGCCCAATTCTGCGACGTGGATAAACGCGCCGTGGTGCCCATGGTGACGGCAAAGGTGCTGTATGAAGTGCCCCTGCTGTTGGAAGAAGCCGGAAGTGCGGATTACATTCTGGAAAAACTCGGACTGCAGGCGCGCGCCAAACCCGACTGGACACATTGGACCGACCTGGTTCAAAAAATCCAGCAGCCAAAGCCCAAAATCAAGATAGCGCTGGTGGGTAAATATGTCGAGTTGCATGACGCCTACATTAGCGTCAAAGAGGCCATCAACCACGCCGGCCTGAAATTGGGCGTGGAGGTGGACCTGAAGTGGGTGCACAGTGCCGAACTGGAACGCGGCAAGGGGTGGGATGTCATCGAACAGGTGGACGGCATCATTGTGCCCGGTGGGTTTGGCAGCCGCGGCATCGAAGGCAAGATTCAAGCAGCCAGGTATGCACGCAGCCACAAGATTCCCTATCTGGGTTTATGCCTGGGTATGCAATTGATGGTCATCGAGTTTGGCCGCTATATTTTTCAGAACGAGGAAGCCAACTCGACCGAATTTGACCGCGCCACGCCGTATCCAGTCATCGACCTGATGCCCGACCAGCAACAGATCACGGATATGGGCGGCACCATGCGCCTGGGGCTGTATCCATGCCATTTGCAGCCCGGCACCAAAGCCGCGGATGCTTACAGGGAAGAGGTCGTTCAGGAGCGCCATCGCCACCGCTTTGAGTTTAACAATGCTTACCGTGAGATCATGGAAACCAACGGTATGCGCTTCTCGGGACTTTCACCGGACGGGCGCCTGGTTGAAATTGTGGAATATGCCGACCATCCCTTCATGATGGGCACCCAATTCCACCCTGAATTTCTCTCGCGCTTCAACCGCCCGCACCCAATTTTCCAGGCCTTTGCCCAGGCAGTCTGCGATCATGCTGGCGTGTTTGAAAAACTTGATGAATAATCCCATCCGGCCTCGCGCGGGCTAATGACAAAATGCACAAGCGGGCTAATCTGGGTTATACTTGGGCATTCCCAATTATTAGCAGGACGCGCAAGCGTCTACATATCACCAGCAACACAACGAGGTAGAACTATGGATACAACAATTGAATCAATCGTAGCACAGGAAATCCTGGATTCCCGCGGCAACCCTACCGTAGAAGTGGAAGTCATCCTGGCCGACGGCAACTGGGGCCGCGCGGCGGTTCCCTCTGGCGCGTCCACGGGCGTGCACGAAGCGCTTGAAATGCGTGACGGCGACAAATCGCGCTACGGCGGCAAGGGCGTGCTCAAGGCTGTCGACAATGTCAACAACGACATCGCCGAAGCCTTGATTGGTTTTGACGCTGTCGAGCAGAAGGCAATTGATATGACCATGCTCGAGCTGGATGGAACCCACAACAAGTCCAAGTTGGGCGCCAATGCCGTGCTGGGCACCTCCCTGGCCGTGGCCAAAGCCGCCGCTGCCAGCCTGGGCCTGCCGCTCTACCGCTACATCGGCGGCGTTTATGCCCACGTGTTGCCCGTTCCGATGATGAACATTCTCAACGGCGGTGCGCACACCGCCTGGCAGTCGACCGACGCGCAGGAATTCATGGTCATGCCTTTGGGTGCTCCCTCCTTCGCCGAGGGCCTGCGCTGGGGCGCTGAAATCTATCACGCGCTCAAGTCGGTGCTCAAGGCGCGCGGTTACACCACCCTGGTCGGCGACGAAGGCGGTTATGCCCCCGCGCTCAAAGCCAACGTCGAAGCCGTGGAAGTGATCCTTGAAGCCATTCATAAAGCCGGCTACAAGGCTGGCGAGCAGGTCTGCATCGCGCTCGACCCGGCCGCTTCCGAGCTTTATGACGAGGAAACCAAGAAGTACAACCTGCGCAAGGAAGGCAAAATGCTCTCCGGCGAAGAAATGGTGGCCTTCTGGAAGAACTGGGTCGACCAGTATCCGATCGTTTCGATCGAAGACGGTCTGGCGCAGGATGACTGGGATTCGTGGAAACTGATGGTCAAGGAAATGGGCGACCGCATCCAGATCGTCGGCGACGACCTGTTGGTGACCAACCCCGAACGCGTCCGCCGGGCCATCAAGGAAAAGGCGTCCAACGCACTGCTGGTCAAGCTGAACCAGATCGGTTCGCTGACCGAAACCATCGAAGCCGTGGAAACCTGCCACCGCGCCGGCTGGCGTGCGGTCACATCGCACCGCTCCGGTGAAACCGAGGATTCGACCATTGCCGACCTGGCCGTGGCGCTCAACATGGGCCAGATTAAGACCGGCGCTCCCGCCCGCTCTGACCGTGTTGCCAAGTACAACCAGTTGCTGCGCATCGAAGCCGAACTCGGCGATACCTCCAAGTACGCGGGATGGGATGCCCTGCGCCAGAGCAAGTAAGCTAATCTCTTGTAAACCAAAAACGCGCAGCCTGTTGGCTGCGCGTTTTTCCTATAGTTCACGAAAGGCTATACGCATTATTATTGCAATGATGTAACAAACGGTTTCACGGCCTGCAGAAATTGATCCGGGCATTCTTCCTGAGGAACATGCCCGCAAGCCGTAAATACCACCAGGCGAGCACCATCGATCTCTTCAGACAGGCGCACGCTTTGGTCAGTTGGCACAATCCGATCATCATCCCCGCTGACCACCAGCACAGGCAACTTCAATTCAGCCAGCCTGTCTGCCAGACCGCTTTCACTGGATGCCTTGGTCAATTCCCATAAAGCCCGATCCCAGTTGTTGGCAAGCAGCGGTTTCTGATAACCCTCAATAACCTCTGGATTGATCCTGGTCGGATCATGCCAGGCTGTCTCAATCAGCCGGTCACCGTTTTGCAGCAGGCTGCGTGAGACTAACTGACCAACCCGATCATATTGCGGCAGACGGAGCAGCGGCCGGATCCAGGCCGGCGCGCCGCCACCGGAATACACAGCGGCATCCACCAGCACCAACCCGTTGATTCGCTGCGGGTGCGCCAGCGCGGTTGAAAGAGCCACGCTCCCGCCGGCTGAGTTGCCAATCAGGATGGCACGATCAATTTCTAACGCATCCATCAACCCGATCACCAATGCCACCTGCGCCTCCGGGCTGTAGGGGTTTTGCCCCTGCCACTCGCCTGGCATCGGGCGCTGTGTCAGGCCAAAAGCCGGCCGGTCAAAGGCAATCACCGTCGCGTAATTTGCCATGGGTGTCATTACCTCGCGCCAGGAAAAGACGCTGGCGCCAAAGCCGTGCAGAAGTAAGATCACCGGCTCACCGCTGCCCATCTGTTTGTAATGAACATTAATTCCGTTAATCTGTATGAATCGGCTATCAGAATCAGCCAGGGCAGTTTCGGGAAGGGTACCTTCGAGCTGCGCAACTGGTACCAACAAAGGCGCAATTAGCAAGATTATCAAAAGGGCCGCCAGCGCGACGGCGATGAATCGAATTGCTTTCACCTTTGACCTCTTTCCACACGTTCAAGCAGCGCAATACTTGCAGCTACAATTTGCTCCTGCTGCGTTTCACGGCTGATTTCAGCCGGCAGATCGCCCGCCTGGTCGCCGTACCAGCCAAACTGGGCATGGTTGCCTCCTTCGATAGCCATCCAAATGGTATCAGCCGGAAGGAGTGAGCGGGACTGATCGATTTTTTCGCCTGTTGACAATCCATCACGAGTTGCATAAATGGACGTCACCTCAATGTTCATACCTGATAGATCATCGCTGGATGCCGGATAAGCTGCCCATAAAAGCAACCCTTGCACATCCTCCGGGTTTTGAACCGCGTAATTGGCTGCCATCGCACCACCCAGTGAATGCCCGCCAACCACCCAATTTTGAATCTCCGGATACGCAGCCATCACGTCAGCTGCACGGTCAATATCAAATACCGCCAGATTAAACGGCATCGAAAGAATAAAGACAGGATAACCTGCCTCGGCAATGGCACGGGCAGCCGGCGCGTACGAACGAAAATCAACCCGCCCGCCGGGATAAAGGATGAATGCAGTATCAGCCCGATTTTTGGTTGGCTCAAAAGACGCCCATTCGTCCACACGGATAAATATTTGAGCATCGCTCTCAAGTGCAGCCAGGGCTTGCGGCATGGGTGCAGGCGGCGTATACGCCCAGATGGTAAAAGCAAAAAACCCACCCACCAGCAAGATTATCAGTATCCAAATCACAACTTTCTTTTTCACACACTGCTCCAGGCGAAAATCTGATTTGATTTTATCTTGCATTGAACAAATGGCAAGGATGTTTGGACAAAACCTGTTATAAATTCTCCGCTAAAAATCGCTTACGTGAATTTACTGCATTCAATCCGGTCAGCTCTCATGGGCACTGCTCGATTGCAACAATATCGCCATCATCAGGCGCCCGGTGTGCTTGTTTTGGTGACGGGTATACCCATAGCCAACAATTGCGAGCCCGTCAACTGGTGTTTTGACAGCGCATGGCAATTGCACCAAACACTTGATACCGTTATTTCATTGCCTAACCAAATAGCCTGTATTTCCAATTCAACTTACTTATTGTAATTTTGTATAACTAAGTTATTGCCAAACCATAATACATTTTTAATTATGACATTAATTATCAATTATACAATCGCAGGTAGTAATGGAGGAACTAATGAAACGACCCATTCTACTTCTGGCTAGTCTTTCGCTGATGATCCTTCTCGCCGCATGCAGTGCTTACGGCAATACCCCGGCACAACCAACCACCGCCGCCACGCAGGCTGGGCCCTCCGGCAGTCTGGATGTCATCACCGTTAACGTAGTCGATAACCCAACCTTTGGGAAAATACTGGTAAACAGCCAGGGTATGACTCTTTACCTGTATACCAAAGATACACTGAATACCAGCAACTGTTATGACCAATGCGCCGCCAATTGGCCCCCCCTGATTGTGACCGGTACACCGACCGGCGGCGCTGATATCGACTCAACCAAACTGGGCACGACCAAGCGAACGGATGGCACGCTGCAAGTTACCTACAACGGCTGGCCGCTGTACACTTACATCTCCGATCAAGCTCCGGGCGATACAACGGGACAGAATGTCGGTTCGGTGTGGTTCGTCATATCCCCGGCCGGTGAACAGATTTCTGAGAATAGTACCGGTGGCGCGGCTGTCGTTGAAAGCAAGAGCCAGAGCATTTCGATCTCAGGCTTCGCTTTCTCGCCGGCTGACCTGACGGTTCACGTCGGTGACACGATCACCTGGACCAATGCCGACACCGCTCCGCACACCATCACTGCTGATGATGGTTCATTTGCCAGCGAGGATCTGAACAAGGGCGGTACTTTCTCCTTTACGTTCAGTAAGGAAGGAGTGTATTCGTATTTTTGTGCAAACCATGCCAGCATGAAAGGCACAATTACAGTCGTGCCGTAAATTCACTGATCAACGCAACAGCCGGTCGGTCTTCGTATCACCGAGGTGACCGGCTTTTTAATTAAACAAGTTTCTCGCGTGCTGTGTGCCAGATGGCATCGAACATAGCAGACGTCAACCGGCCAGTTTGCGTATTTTGCTGACTGGGGTGATAAGATGCCAGCAGCCAGGGCAGACCTTCTCCCAGCGAGTAAAACGCGCCGTGGCCAAATTTTAGAGCGGGAATATTCGCCCCGCGCTGACGGTAGATGGTAATCGCGGTTTGAAAGCCGATCGAACCCAACGCCAGGATGCCCTGCACGCCAGCTAATAAATCCAATTCGGCATGGATGAATGGTTGGCAATTGTCCATTTCCTGCGGGGTGGGCTTGTTATCCGGCGGCGCGCAGCGGCAGGCAGCGGTGATGAGCACATCCCGCAGTGTCAACCCGTCCTCGCGGCTCAGGGCGACCGGTTGGCTGGCAAAACCCGCGCGGTGCATGGCCGCAAATAAGAAGTTGCCCGAGGCATCCCCGGTAAACATGCGCCCGGTGCGGTTGGAGCCGTGCGCGCCCGGCGCGAGTCCCACCACCAATAAACGCGCGTTAGGGTCGCCAAATGCCGGCACCGGTTTGCCCCAGTATTCCCAATCCCGGTAGGCGCGCCGTTTCACCCGCGCCACCTCCTCACGCCAGGCCACCAGACGCGGGCACTTGCGGCAGGCGATAATTTCGCGGTTCAAGGCGTCCCAACTTTGGTTTTCTGCGGGCATTCGCGGCTCCGAATTAGAGAATCAACATGGCATCGCCAAACGAGAAGAACCGATACTCCATGCGGATCGCCTCCAGGTAGGCTGCGAGGATGGTTTCGCGGCCGGCGAAGGCGCTCACCAGCATGATCAACGTCGATTTTGGCAGGTGAAAATTGGTAATCATCGCATCCACAGCCCGGAATTGGTAACCAGGCAGGATGAATATGTCCGTCGGCCCGCTGAACGGCGCCACCGCGTCGCTGGCCGCGGCATTTTGCGCCGCCGATTCCAGCGTGCGCACGCTGGTCGTGCCCACCGCGATGATCCGCCCACCCGCGCGGCGGGTCGCGTTAATCTGCGCAGCAGTCTCCGCGTTCAGTTCGCGGGTCGTCTTCGGTCACCGGCGCGAAGGTGTCCAGCCCAACATGCAGCGTCACCTCGGCAAATTGAATGCCCTGATCGCGCAATGCCTGCATCAACTCAGGGGTGAAATGCAACCCGGCGGTCGGTGCCGCTGCCGAGCCGGGCTGATCGGCATACACAGTCTGGTAGCGTTCCTGGTTATCAAGATGTGTGTGGATGTAAGGCGGCAGCGGCATTTCACCGATTTTCGGCAGGTAGCTCTCAACAGGCTCAGAAAACCGCACCCTCCGGCGCGAGCCTTCCAGTTCTTCAATCACCGTGGCTTGCGGGCCGCCCGGAATGGTGACGGTTTTACCAACCAGCATGCCCTTGCCGCCCACCAAGGCCTCCCAGGTGAGTGCAGCCTCGCGGCGCAACAGCAGCAATTCCACCTTGCCGCCGGTCGGTTTGAACGCGTGTACGCGCGCCGGGATGACTCGTGTGCGGTTGATCACCAACA
>JAPKMQ010000131.1 GCA_026645875.1 Longilinea sp. | reverse complement strand
CAATCTGCCAGGGCACGCTCGCGCGGTAGGCCTGCCAGCTTGCCACCAACGCCGGGGTGTCAAAGCCGCCCGGCGCGTGAACGCTCTCACGCGCATGCCCCAGCGAGATCTGGAATCCGCTCAACCAATGCCAGAGAGGCATGCTGAATCCGGCATAGTTCATGGCTGCGTCCAAAAAATCGCCCTGCAATTGATTGGATGGGTCAAAGAAATTCTCGCCCAATAAATACGCTTGCGGGTTTTCCTGCTTTACCGCCGCGCGGATGCCCCGGCCAACCTCCATGCCAAGCTGGTCGATGCCCTGGCGGGCCAGCATGTTGGCAACGTCAATGCGCCATCCGTCAATTGCGTAGGGCGGCTTCATCCAGTAGCGAAAGACCGAATCGCGCGACTTGTACATCACCCGCCGCAATGCCAGACTGTTGTAATTCAATTTGGGCAGTGACCGCACTCCCAACCAGCAGGCGTATTCATCTGGATGTTTGGTGAACGTGAAATACTCCGCGCTCGGTGCGGTGATGTCAGCCAGCGCCTGTTGAAACCAGGGATGCGCCACGCCGCAATGGTTCGGAACGATGTCCAGCATCAAGCGGATGTTCCGCTCGGCGGTCGCCTTGCGCAGAGATGCCAGCGCCGGGTTTCCACCCAGGTGAGGATCGACGTTGAAGTAATCGACCACATCGTAGCGGTGATTGCTGTAGGAGGTGAAGATGGGCGTCAAATACAGTGCGTTAATGCCCAGGTTTTCCAGGTAATCAAGGTGGTCAATGATGCCCTGAAGGTCGCCGCCAAAGAATTCCACCATGCGAACCCTGCCGCTGGGGCTGGGCGGCTCTCCCCAACGGCGAGCGCGCGCGCTTTCCTCGCGGTAGATGAATTCGCCATCCCGGACATTATTTGCCGGGTCGCCGTCGGCGAACCTGTCCGGGAATATTTGGTAGAAAACGCTACGCTGCACCCAATCCGCGCTTTGAAAATCCGCCAGCAGACGGAAATCGTCTTGGTCAGTGACCATGCTGGCATGCAGGCCCGCAGCGTTGTACCAGTACGGCGATCCGTCCATCAAGATCAGGAAGCGGTAGCCAGTCAACGGCATCTGGATGGACAGATGAATGCTCCACCAGCAACAGGGCTCATTTGCAGCTTCAACCTGCATTTCCTCGTATTGCCCCTCTCCATCCGGGCGGGTATACAAAAAGACCCGGTCCACCGGCACGTTTGTACCTGCCCGCAGGCGAATTTGGACGCGCCCGCCAATGTGAATTGCGCCGTCCAATGGCCTGACATAACGGGCCGATCCGTCGTGATGAATGGAAATCAGGGTTTCAGGCATTCGAGACCTCAATTGATACAGGATGTGGCGCAAATCATACCAGATATTACCTGGTGGAAAAACAAAAGCGGATGGAATGAATCCACCCGCCTTCTCCGTTCGCATGCGCCCTTACGGGGTTTGGTCTTTATCTTTACTACGTTTGATGCGGTATTGATCCTGGGAGTACTGCTTGCGCTCAGCCTGCTCCAGGCCGCGTTTCACGCGGTCGCGCAAATTGGAATATTGCGCGCGTGCTTCCTCACCCATGTACGGTGCCGAAGCGATGAACTGACGGTTCAGCAGGTGTTCGGCTTCATCGCGGCGATTTCTTCCAGTTCGCGCCGGAAAATCTCCGGGATCGATTCAGGGGTGTCGATGTAATAGTAATTACCGTCTCCCTGGTTGGCCAGCACTTCCAACAGATGTTCGTCATAATCGCGTCCCGCGCCGAAGGTGGAAGTGCTTACGCCGCGCTGGCTCAACTGTCGGGCGTGTTCACCCAACTCCTCGCGGTCCGTGATGCCCACGTTGGCCAGTCCGTCGCTCAACAACAGCGCACGGTTGACGGCGCCGGTGGCCTGCACCAGGCCCACCTGGCGGCAGCCTTCCAGCCACCCGCCGGACAGGTTGGTCATCGAGCCGGCCCGTAGGCCGTCGATCCTGCGGCGCAGGTCTTCGCGCAGGTCGCGGGTAAAGGGTTGCATCTCGCCCTGCACATGGACGTTGGAATCGTAGGCCACCAGGGCGACCTGATCGCCGTCGCGCAATTGATCAAGCAGATAGGCAGCCGCGCGCTTGGTATAGACCAGCTTGTCGCCGGACATGGAACCGCTCACGTCCAGGACCAGCGCCAGGTTAAACGCCGGGCGCGTCGCGCGAGCCGCCGCTTGAGGTGCGCGCAGGGATATTTCGACCAACCGTTTGGTGGGAACGGTTTTAGCGATCACGGTGGCATCGCTGGTGACTTCAAATTCAATCAGTTGTTCAGGCATTCTTCACCCCATTAGAGGAAAACAGGCGGCTGGCAAACTGAAGCAACTCATCCAGCCTCTTTTCATTGTCAGCATCCAGTCCGTTGCTGGCCTGGATGCTGATCCCCGGCGCGATGTGGAAGTGCCGCCAGGTTTCGGGCCGCGGCGGCCGCGTGGGTTTGATCACGGGCGGCACAGGCATGCCCGGTTGCGTCGCGCGGTAGGCGCGGTTCGGTTCGGCCATCTGGCGCGGGGGTCCGGCCTTTTTGGCCACCAGTTGATCGATGTAATCGACGGCGGTCGAGCGTTTTTCGCGCGGCGCGTTGTTGACAAATTGCCCCAGCTCTTCCAGCAAGGCCCTCACCTCCGCGGTGGTCAGCCCTTCCAGCCGGTCGCGGATTTCGCGCAGCGGTAAAAACGCTTCCTTGAAGTAGCGAATCGCCTGCAACCGCAGAAGCGCATCTTCATCGTAGGAAGTGAAACGGCCACGCGTTTGCGGCGCCGGCAGCAGTCCTTCAGCGATATAGAACCGGATGGTGCGCACCGAGACGTTCGCTCTGCGCGCCAGTTCGCCGATTAACATACCCTCTTCATCTGTGGTCAAGTTATTCATACAATCACCTCAATGCCATGATTGCTATTATTATAACAGTATTACGTAATACTGTCAATATGCAATTAAGAAGATAGGGAAACGGTTCTCATAACCCGCTTCCCTCTAAAAAAAGAGCCACTGCTTGCAGGCAAAACTAAGGCCTGACCAACACCGCCCGGCTTGGCGAGCCGTCTGCACCCTGGATCTTGACCGGCAGGCAGATCAGATGATAAGCGCGTTTTATGAACCGTTGCGCCGAGCGGCACGCTGTCGTAACGCTCAACGCCCAGGTAATCGATGCCGACCAGGCGGATGCCGTGGTCAACCATCCAACGCGCGCCGTCGGCGGCAATGCCGACAAAGTCATCGTCGAAGGTCGCGCCTTTTTCAGCCCACAACCGCGAGTTACGCGTCTTGAGCAGCAGCCGCGCGGTACCGGCTGGGATGCCGGCATCCTCCAGGTCAGCCGCCGTAACCTCGCGGGGCGAATCAAAGGCCGCAACCCAGGCCGGGCCGATCAGCACGTCCAGGTCCAGCTGTTCCACGCTGCGCCGGCCGTCCAGGAAGTGCAGCGGGGCATCCACGTGCGTGCCGGTATGCGCGCCCATGTCCAGTCGAGTCACATTGGCCGCGTCACCTGCCGCGATGCTGGAAGCGCGCAGAATTTTGACCGCCGGGTCGCCCGTCCAGACCGGCAGATTGGGTTGAATGGCAACGGATATATCGATGTATTCCATGCTCGCACCTCGTAAAATAATTTCCTAAGCATAACCGAAAAATGCGCCCGATCAAGCCCTTCCCAGCAACTCCTCAAAGCGGCGGACGCTGTCGCTCAAACCGCCCGGACGCGAACGCTCCAGCCACAATTGGCGGTATTCCTCAAGGAAGACAGCCAGTTCCCTGTGCAGAGCAGGATCGCGGTCTGGATCCTTCCCGGCCAGAGCCAGCAATCCACGCTGGCAGGCATAGCGCATCAGACGGGCGGTGTTTTCATATTCGTGCCGGATCAACGCCGCATCTGCCCGCGCCATGCGCTCAGATGCCAGATTCGTCATGGCCGCATCGACGGCCCGCAGCGCGTTTTCCAGCCCGGGCTGTGTGACCACAGGCACCTGCCGCATGAGCTCGGGTTCGTTCACAATGAGATGATGCAGCAGCGATGAGTTCGGCGGCTCATAGCCAGCCGCCCGATACACGTTGCCCAGATCAAAAGCCAGGTTGCCCATGCTGCCGCTGGCATCCTCAAACGCAAACCGGCTGACACTTTCCGGCACAGGCAGCCCGGCGTTGGCCTCCACGCTCCAGGCAAAAGCCGCGCCAACCGCCATCCCCAACCAGCTCACCGGCGGCGCCTGCCAGTGGCCTGCGTCGCCCCAGTCGGTGATCAGGTAACCGATTGCCCCGTGCTCCAATCCATTGACAGCCGCATTGCGCAGGTTGGCCAACGCGTTGTCAGTGCGTCCTGCCAGGCTGGTCCAACTGGACGTGCCCGGGCAGACATAAAACGGCACGCCCGACTGGGCAAATTTCCGGCCGTGCTCGCCAAAGGGATGGTCGGCCTCATAGCCCCATTCCAGCGCAATCACGCCTTTGGGTAGTTCAGCCACCAGTTCGGGGTGGCTGACGATGATGTCGCCCCAGAACTGCGGGGTGCGTCCACGTCGCTGCACATCCACCAGCACTTTTTCCAGGTAATGCAGGTATACACGCCCGGCGCCAAGCTGTTCCACCAGCTCTCGACTGCGTCCCTGCCCCACATCGAAAGTCTCGTCGCAGCCGACGTTGACCATGCGGCTGGTGAAGTGCGGCAGCAATTCATCGTACAGACCGCGTACCAGTTCAATCGAGCCCGGATCGCCCGGAGCAAGGCTGAAAGGACCACGCTGCACTCCCCAGGGCACCAAAAACTCGCCCTGGATCTCGGCCAGCGGCGCGTAGCGCGGATGGCGCAGCCAGCGTTCCATATGGCCGAACGAATTTTGGTTTGGCACCAATTCGATGAAACGCTCCCGGCAATAGGCGTCGAGTTCGATGATCTCCTCGGGTGTCAGCGGCGAAGCCTGCCGCCACACCTCGGGGTGCGCGTGATAGGCAAAGGTATGCTCCATGTAAAGCTGAAACTGATTGATTTTCCATCCAGCCAGCCGGTCGATCAGTTCATGCAGCATGTGCAGGGTGGGTACCCGGTCACGGCTGATGTCCAGCATCACCCCGCGCGCTGGATAATCCGGCCAATCTTCGATCCTGCAACAGGGAATTTCTTCCGAATCAGCCTGTTCCAACAGTTGGATGAGCGTGCAAACCCCGTAAAACGCGCCAGCCGCGTCCGCGCCTTCAATTGAAATTCCTCCCGGCGTAACCGACAGGCGGTAACCCTGGGTGTGCGGCAGATCGTCAACAATCCGCAGTCTGAGCCCGGTTTCATGCGGCGACGTCGTCGGAGAGGCGGTGAGCTGCCAGTTCAACCCGGCCAACCGCTGAAACCGCCGGGCTGCAGGCAGTAGCACGGTCGGCTCGCTTTGAAGGAGAATGAAGGCTTCCTTAATCAGGGGGAAAGCGCCGGCGCAAAATTCGACCCGCCGGGGAATGGGAAGCAGAAGCGGATTGGGACGCATGTCTTCCTTTGTGGCTTTATTTGATGAGAAAAGCCCCCGCTTTTCAACGGAGGCTCTGAGTCAATCTGACTACCGTCAATCCATCAGGACGAAGGTCACCTTCATCTGGACGCGGTATTCCACAATGTTCCCGGCATCGTCAATCATCACTTCCTGGTTCTCGATCCAGGCGGATTTGACATTTTTCAACGTCTTGGTGACACGGGAAATTCCTTCACGGATGGCATCATCAAAACTCACCGTGGAAGATGACTTGACTTCGGTAACACGTGCAACAGACATGATCAACTCCTTTCGAATCAATAGCCCATGGATAACTAGACAGCTAGATCAAAACAACGCGCCATTGCGCATTGTTACTATTATCCGACATTCTGCAAATTTTTCAAACAAAACTGAACAATTAGAAGGATTACCTATGGGCCCGGATGGATTCGTACCATACACCCTATGGGTCAACCAAGCGGATGCCTTTTTCTGTTGAGTCTAATGATTGTGGGCCCGGATGGATTCGAACCATCAACCAAGCGGTTATGAGCCGCCTGCTCCGCCATTGAGCTACAGGCCCCACGGTCTTGCGTTCTTTTTTCCGATTATATCACAGCCTCCGGACGGAGCTGGGCACGATTTTTGCGCTCCCCAGCCGGAAGGCCATCGGGTATAATCAGGCTATGGCCGAGGAAAACGGACTGAGCGAACGCGAACAAGACATCCTGCGGCTGGTCGCAACGGGGGCAAGCAACAAAGAAATCGCCCAGGCGCTGGTGATCAGCCCGAACACAGTTAAAGTCCATTTGCGCAACATCTTTGCAAAAATCGGAGTGGCATCGCGCACCGAAGCCACCCTTTACGCCCTGCGAACCGGCCTGATTGAGTCGCCTGCTCCGCCGGCTGAAGCAGCAGAACAGGCTCCCGTACCTATTGCTGAGCCAGACGCGCTGCCCGCCGAGGGTAACACGGCCCTGCCGCTGGCGCGCCGGCTGCGCTGGGCAGGATTGATCGCCGCCATCCTGGTGGCCGCCTTTGCGCTGGTGCTGATTGGCGGCCGCGCTTTGGGGCTGTCCCTGTTTATCACCCCCACCCCTCAAATCACGCCGTCCGCCTCCCAGGTGCCGGTCGAGCTCGAACGCTGGCAAATAGATCCTGCGCTTCCGCAGGCGGTCGGCTTTGCGGCATCCGCCGTATACGAACAGACCCTCTACTTGATCGGCGGACAAACGGATGCCGGCGCGGGTAACGGTGTTTTTGCCTACGATACCAATCAGGAAACCTGGACCGCCCAAAAATCCAAGCCCACCGCGGTTCGAGATATTCAGGCCGCATTGATCGGCGAGATGATCTACGTGCCCGGCGGCCTTTCAGCCGCGGGTGAGCCGACTGCCGCCGTCGAACGCTTCGACCCGCGCGGCAACACCTGGGAAACCACAGCACCGTTGCCTGCGCCGCGGTCGGCGTATGCGCTGGCGGCCCTGGAAGGGCGGCTTTACTTATTCGGCGGTTGGGACGGCCGCGCATTTCAGAACACCCTATTTATTTATGATCCTTCCGAAAACCGGTGGACGCGCGGCGCCGACCTGCCTTTTGCCTGCGGCTTCGCTTCGGCGGTCAGCTCAAATGGAAAAATCTTCCTTTTGGGCGGCACACCCGATGGAAAAACCGCGTCTACCGCCGTCCTGGCGTATTATCCGCAAAGGGATCAGGATGGGGAAGATCCCTGGGAGACCCAGGCAGACATCCCTCAAGCGCGTTTTGCAGGCAGCGCAGCCACCCTGGGCGACCTGGTCTTCCTGTTTGGCGGCAGCGACGGCAGCAATGCCGAAAATTTGCCTGGCATGCAGTACCAACCGCAGCGTGACGAGTGGAGTGTCCTGAGCGATTCGCAGCAGCCGCTGGGGCCGGGTGTTTCTGCCGTGGGAATTGAGAATTTCATCCATGTTTTGGGGCCAGGTACGACTCATCAGCGCTACCAGGCCATCTATACGATCACCATTCCGGTCATTACCCGGTGAAGCTGGTAAATAAGTGAAAAGTAATGGATTCTGATGTCATCAGAGCCGATTTCCTTCCCCGAATTCATTGCCCCTGAACACATCACCCATCACTCTTAACATAATTGAGCGGGCGACCGGATTCGAATGCAATCCCCTTCCGGGGACCGGTGGATGTGATTAAATAAAAAGAGCGGGCGACCGGATTCGAATGTAATCCCCTTCCGGGGACCAGCGGAGGTGAGTAAATAAAAAGAGCGGGCGACCGGATTCGAATGTAATCCCTTTCCGGGGGCCGGCGGAGGTGATTAAATAA
>JAPKMQ010000130.1 GCA_026645875.1 Longilinea sp. | reverse complement strand
GGTGACGCCCTTGTTGGTGGCGGCGTCATAGGAGACGGTGAAGTCATCCCAGAACATGGCCAACACGTTGTTGGGGGTGGCTGCATTGGGGATCTGCTGGTTGATGTTGGACGGACCCGTCAGGGCAAAGCCGGCGTAGCCGTCGGCAGTGAAATGCATGCTGGTGTAGTCGACCCCGTAGTAATTGAAGGGCGGGTAGGATGAGAAGGTGCCGTACCAGAAAGCGTCGCCGGAGATGGCGCTGGATGCCGAGAAGCCATAGGAGGTGGTCTTCAAGTCCAGATAGGCGTCGGTCGGGTCGCCGTCGGCCATGATGGCCAGGGTGCAGGCGGTATCCTGCGCGCTGGTGGTGGCCACGTAGTCGCGGTAGCTGGCATCCACGCTGCCGGACCAGGTGATGGCGTTGGTGCCGGCGTCATAAACAGCGCCGCCGGTGACAGAACCAGGCACGTAGGTGACGCCCGCGGGCAGCACATCGTTGATGGCGTAATCGATGGGATCGGTGGTGTAGTTGGTGATTTCGATGGTGTAGGTGATTACGTCGCCAGGTTTGGCGGTGGTCACGTCAGCGGTCTTGACGACGTCATCGGCGCGGCGCACCACGTCCACCTCGGTCAAGCCGATGGGAACTTCGGAAGCTGCGTCAGCGTAGACATCGATCAGGCCGTAGAGGCGGTCGCCGGCCTGGCTGTCAATGTCGTGCCAGTAGATTTCCATGTCGAAGGGTACGCCGGCCGGGTTGGTTTCGGGGGCAACCACGGTCATGGTGGCGGGATCGACAGGTTCCCACGGAACGACGCCCAGGCTGAGGGTGATGGCATCGGTGGCAGCGCCGGAGCCCTGCCAGTTCTGCACGAGCACCCAGATGTCATAGTAGGGAGCCGGGAAACCCCAATCGCTGAGGTATTCGAAGGCGGTGGAGGTGGCGGAAGCCTCATACTGCTCAGATTGCTGCGGCAAGCCGTCGCCGTTGCGGTCAAAGCCCCAGAACAGGTCCAGGTCGAGGGCCGTGGTGGCGGTGATTTCGGCCACCACGCGGGCGGCACCGGCATCCATGGGGATGATGGTGTAGTAGACCTGCGAGAGGTCATCGTAGGCGGAGCTGTTGGTGGGATCTTCCGCGAGGTTGATCTGGACGGGCGTGCCCTTGACGAAGCCGTAGGTGTCGACGGTGAGGTCGGTGATTTCGAGGGCGACCAGGTCGGTGAGTGTGCCAGCGCCGGCGTCGCGATGGGTTTCAAACTTGGCCATGGCGGGCAGGTTGCTGGCGGTGGGCAGCACTGCCATCGGCAGGTGCACATCGGAGATGGGATCGCCGGCGGCGCCGCTAACAGCGACGGTTACATTGTCCACCTGCCAGAACCAGTCCCAATCGGGGGCTGTGTAATGGAAGCGGACCAGCACGGCACTTTGACCTGCGTAGGCTGACAGATCAACGGTTTCGGTGCGCGGGCCGCGGAAATCGGCGCTGTCATAATGGAACACATTGGTCCAGGTTGCGCCACTATCAACGCTGACATCCACGTAGCCGTCGTCCAGGCCTGAATAATCGTTGAAATCAGAGGCGAAGGAGAGGATCGCGGTGGTGGATCCGGTGAGGTCGAGTGCGGGGGTCACCATCCAGGTGTCCATCGCATCGCCACAATAGTCCGAGTTTGCATCGGCCGCGTTTCCGGTTCCGCCGGTATTATTATCTTCACCTGTCGCCGCGGTGCTTAACCAGGTGTCACATGAGGATGCGGTCGCATCGATTGTCCAACCAGCGGGCGGCCAGGTTTCGAAGCTTTCGCTCAACAGGTTGGTGGTTGCGCCCAGGTGAGTGCTGTCGGTGTTGAATTCGATGGTGGCGAACTGCCACGTGTCGGGGTCAAAGGCGCTGACGTCGGCGGTGAAGGTCACTTCCTGGCTGGCGCCCGGGGCGATGGTGAAGCTCGCCGGGGTGACGGTGATCCAGGCAGGAGCGGCGGCCGTGTAGGTGGCGGGCAGGCCGGCCACGCTGGTGAAGGTGCGCGTCCAACTGCATTCGCCCACGCAGCTGTTGGATTGCAGGCTGGCGATGTTGAGGGTCGAGGCGTCTCCATCCAGGGCCGGGTCGGCCGCGACGAAGTTGTCGTAGGTTTCGTCCATCACCAGGCCGGTCAGTCCGGCCAGGGCCAGGTTCACGCGGCCAGAGCCAAAGTCAAAGGCGTCCGCGGGGGTCTGCATGTCTTCCTTGAGCAGATCCTGATTGTACGCGGTGAGCATGAGGGCCGATTTGACTTCAGCAGCCGACCAGGTGGGGTGCAGGGCTTTGATGAGCGCGCCCGCGCCGGCGGTGTGCGGCGACGACATGGAAGTGCCCTGGTAGAGTGCAACCTGGGCTTGGCCGTCGGTGTCGATGGTGTTATCCGCCACGGCGGCCAGGATTTCGAGGCCGGGAGCGGTGATTTCAGGCTTGAGGACTTCGAAGCTATTGGCGCCGGGGCCGCGGAAGGAGAAGTCGGCTTTGATGTCGGCCCAGGAATCGTTGAGATAGCGCCCCGCGGCGGTCATGTCGATGAGAACGGGGGTGTTGGCTTCGACGTAGGCCGCGAAGGTGGCGGCATCAGCGGAGGACAGGTACAGGAAGCCCGCCGGGATGGTGGTGGTTTCAAGGCCGCCCATGGAGAGGGGCGGGCGGTTGTCGGCATACACGAGCACGCCAAGCGCGCCCGCGGCGGCAGCATTGTTCACCTTGATCACGAAGCTGCAGGTGCCGCGCTGGATGAGGGCCACGTCACCGGCGAAGAAGTTGGCCGGGAAGGCGTTGCAGCCCTGGCGGTTGTCGCTGTAGGGCGGGGTGGAGGTGGAGGCATCGTCGCCAGCCCAGAGCAACTGCACGTCGTTCAACGCCGGGAAGGGCACGGGGCCGCTGCCGGGTATGAGCGCCATGTCGGTGTAGATGGAGCCGGCCGGTTGCACCACGTCAATGTCGTTGGTGAACTTGCGGTTGTGGCTGGAAGCCGCGACGGTCATCACCCAGGGTGAAAGGTGGTTGACGTTGCCGTTGGTGGTGGGCTCGGTGCGCAGGTTGCCGCCCGAGGCAGCCACAAAAATGCCAGCGTCGAAGGCTTCGAGGAAGGCCAGTTCGACCGGATCGCTGTAGGGGATCTTGCCGCCGGAGATGGAGTAGTTGATCACGTCCACACCGTTGAGGATGGCCTGCTGGACCGCGGCGGCAGAGCCGTCGCTGTAGCAGCCGCCCTCGTCGCAGACATCATAGGAGATGATCTGCGCGTGCGGAGCGACGCCGGAGATGGTGGTTGCGATGCTGTTGAAGGTGAGGGTGACGTAATTGCCCGCCACGGTGCTGGCCGTGTGCGAACCGTGTCCGTCGGCATCTTCAGGGGTGAGGGTTTCTTCGGTGTAGGAATAGGCGCCCACGACCTTGTCGTTGCAGGCGGCCGCGTAGGCCGGAAGGCCGGTGGTGGGGTTGCAGACACCGAGGTAATCGCCGGACCAATTGTAGACGAAGCCATCCTCAGGGGTATCGCTGAAGGAGGGGTGATCGAAGTTGATACCAGTATCAAGGATACCGGCCAGAATGCCTTCGCCTTCGGAGCCGATACCGGTTACGACCGAGTCACCCGACCAGATGCCAGGCGCGCCGATCCAGGTGGGGCCAGCGTCGGTGTCGGGCTGTTCGATGGTGACGGGCAGCACCTTGCGGATGCCCGGCATGGCAGCGAGTTCAGCGGCTTCATCGGGGGTCAGTTCCACCGAAACGCCGTTGAGGACAACGTCATAAACGAAGCGCACATTCAGATCGCGTTTGAGCAAGTCTTTGGCGCTAGCGAGGATTTCGGTGCGTTTGGCAGCCAGGGTTTGCAGGTAATTCTGGCTGGCGCTGGATTTTGGATCAAATTTGTCGACTCCACTTTGGTGGGCGACCAGGGAATCGCCTTCAAAGAGGACGACATACGAAGCCGGGGAATCCTGGCTGATGATTTTATCGGGTGTAACGGCCTGGTACTTGCCGTCGACCACCTCGTCGGTGGGCAGCGGCGCCTGGGCGCTGACAGGGGCGACCAGCATGGTGATGACGGCCAGGATCGCAATCAACTTGAAGAGCTTTGAATACATGATGAGATTTCCTCCAATTGCGGTCGAACAAATAAGTTTGATTGGTTTTCTTGCACAATCAGGGTTTGGGAATTGGGTTGAGTATCTTTGTGGGGGCCGGCGGGGTTTGGGTTAACGTAAAAATAACAGCCAACCTGGTCGGATGGAACACCTCCCTTCTCGATTAAACTAAAAAAAGCAGGAAACCGGTTAAACTAGTATAGTGGAATAAAGCGTGTTCGTCAATTTAAGATGCGGGGGAAAAAGCTGAATACCACGCAAGAATTCCTGCCCGTCAGGGAACGGAAGTCTCGAATAGCAGACGGTCTTGGAATCGGGGCGGCATTTCGATATGATATGGGTATCGAATGCGCGGGAATTCGGGTTTGATCGAATGTTGGAGGGCTGCCATGCAAATCACCAAAGTTGAGGTGCTGCCGATTGAACTGAAGCTGCGACACCCGGTGCAAATGGCCGGGTTGCCGCCCATCCGGCAGGCAACCGCGATTTTTGTCCGGCTGGAGACGCGTTCGGGATTGAGCGCCTGGGGTTGCACGGTTACGGATACCTTCCGGACCGATGAGACGCCCGAAGAGGCGATCCGTGACTGCCGCGCGTGCGCTGCGCTGGCGCCGGATTTGAACCCGCTGAATATCGAACACGCGCTGGATGAGCTGTACCGCAAGGTTTCGCCTTCGACGGGGGTGATGTGCGCGTTTGACCTGGCGTTTCACGATTTGCTGTCGCTGGCGGCGGATATGCCGCTGTACCGGCTGCTGGGCGGTTACCGCAATCGCATCCAGACGTCGGTGACCATCCCGGTGAGCCCGGTGGATGAGACGGTGGACGCCGGGCAGCGCCGCGCCAGCCAGGGTTTTCGCATTTTAAAGGTGAAGGGCGGGATGGACCCGGAGGAGGACGTGCGCCGGCTGCGTGCGCTGCACGCCGCGCTGCCGCATCACACGCTGCGGCTGGACGCGGACGGCGGCTACACGGCGCAGCAGGCGCTGGACGTGGCCCGCGCGCTGAAGGATGTGCTGGAGATGTTGGAACAGCCCACGCCGCCCGAGGATCTGGCCGCGCTGCGGCAGATCAAGGAACTGAGCCCGGTGCGGATCCTGGCCGACCAGAGCCTGACGGATCCGCTGTCGGCGCTGCACCTGGCTTCGAACCGGATTGTGGACGGGTTGAGCATTAAGCTGGCAGCGTGCGGCGGGCTGCGCCCGGCGCGGCTGATCGATTCGATCGCGCGGGCGGCCAAAATGACGACGATGATCAGTTGCTTCATCGAGCCGGCGCTGCTGGTGAGCGCGGGGTTGAGCCTGGCGCTGAGCAGCCCGAATGTGGCCTACGGCGACCTGGACGGCTACCTGGACCTGGTAGACGATCCCTCACAGGCGGGGTTCAGGCTGGAGGACGGCTGGCTGGTGGCCCAGGAGGTGCCGGGGCTGGGGTACGCGGTGCAGGCGGGATGAGGGGTAAGAGAGGCTAACCACGAAAAAAACGAAAGACACGAAAAAAAGAGCGTCTATTGGAGATCGTTTGCATCCCGGTGGGTTAATGAGTAAACCGCGAAGAAGGGAAGGACGCGAAGAGAAAAAGGATAAAGAAGAAGAGAACACAGATGGGAAGAAAACACAGATAAACACAGATTAGAGAAGCAGGTGGGGCTCCAGTATTTTCTCGCAACAAGGTTGTGCTATGAATGAAATTAACCCTAAGAACAAGCTTACGCTGCGAAGTAGAGTATCAAGATTAAGAACGATCCCTGTGTTTTTCCCCGCTTTTATTGCTGGTTTATTAATCGTTCTAAATATACTGGTCAGAGGTGGAAATTTATCTAAGGAATCTACTTTTGGAGACCTGTGTATATTATTGAGTCTGTTCTTATTTTCCCTTTCAGGGGTATTGGTCATCATTCGTAAAGAGGTTCCCAGATTTGGATTGCCGAGTATAAAAGGGTGGGTCGCAGTTGTTGAAGGGGTATTTTTCGTAATCGTCACTACCATTGCCATGTTAGTGTTTTTAGTTGAGCTGATCAGGTGATTCTTGCCATGCGCGTCAATGGCACACTCACCTGCCTGTTGGGAGCATATGGGCAGTACGAAGCGGGTAGATATCAAGAGGTAAAAGTGGGTTGCAGCAGGTAATTGAGGCCGAAACATGACGGAACTGTGATGAGCGGGAAGGCCGGCGCCATCATATTTCCATCATTTTTCTTGGCACTCTTTGCGTCCTTTGCGGTTGAAAGATTAACGGCAAAGAAGGGAAGAGCGCAAAGAATAGCAACGAGGATGAGGACCGTGGATTCGCATTTCCGCGGTTTTTTTGTCATACTATAGACATCCATCCGTTATTAACTGTAGAACCATCACCGAGGGGCGGTAAGGGCCATGATTTTGACCAGCGCGAGGTTGGTGGAGCAGGCGGCCAGCGATCCGGCGGCGTTTGCCGAGCTGTATGAAGCCTGCTTCCCGGCGGTGTTTCATTATATCCAGTTCCGCTGCGACGGCACGGCCGCCGCGCAGGACCTGACCGCGCAGGTGTTCGAGAAGGTGCTGCGCAGGCTGCCGGACTACCGCCCGAGCGGCGCGCCGTTTGAGGCCTGGCTGTTCGCGGTGGCTCGTAATACGGTCACCGACTGGCAGCGGGCGCAGCGCTTGCGACATTCTCTGCCCTGGGAGGCTTTGCGCCGGCTGCGCGACCCTGACCCGCTGCCCGAGGCGGCCGCGCTGTATTCGGAGGAACGCGCGCGGCTGAAGGCGGCGTTGGCGGGGTTGAGTGAACGCGAGCGCGACCTGTTGGGACTGCGCTTTGCCAGCGGGCTGAAGAACTGCGAGATCGCCAGGGTGGTGAAACTGGACGAGAATCACGTGGCGGTGCTGATCTACCGCGCGCTGCGCAAGCTGCGCGCCCGGCTGAACGGCGAGGCGGAGGTGGCGGATGGACGCTGAGGAACAACGCGCCAGGCAACTGGCCGATTTACTGGATGGAACCCGCCCGGAGGCGGAAGCCAGCGCGGAGGAACGCGAATTGCTGGCGAGCGGGCGCACGCAAGCCATGCAGGCCACAGCCAGCGAGCGGTCCGAATTGAAAGAACGCCTGCCAGAGATGAAGGCTGCTCGGGGTCGGGTGGCCTGGCGACCGCTGCTCACCGGGGCGGCGGCGGTGGTTGTGCTGGTGCTGGCTGCGCTGGGATTGAATTGGCTGATCAGCGGGCGCGGTGAGCTCCCGCCGGTTGCCCAGGTGAATGAACCCGTTCCGACAGCGATCCCATGGCCGGAGGAGTCGCTGCCGGAGGCCCAAACCACGGCCGATCCGGCGTTTCACCTGCCCGGCGCTGCGCTGTGGCAGGGAGCGAAACTCTCGCCGGACGTCTGCGTGGGGCGGGCCATGGACGATGACCCGGAGGTGTACGAGCGGTTGGGCATCGGCAACCTGAACGGCAACCTGCTGGGCGGCGGGCAAATTCAAAGCGGCGATTTCACCTTCGACTACTGGCTGGTATGCGATTTTCAACTGGAAAATTCGAGCCGCTACCTGGCCAGCGAGATCAGTGGGCTGGGGATGGCGTTGAAATGGACGTACACCGGGGCGGGGCAGGACGGGCCGATCGTGATTTACAGCGGCATCGAGCCGTACATCAGCGAAACATCGTTCAGCCAGTCGGCCAGCCCGGGCGAGAGCGGCGTGGACCTGCGCGGGATCGAGCTGCCAGGCGACGTGCTGGCGGACTGGAACGCACA
>JAPKMQ010000012.1 GCA_026645875.1 Longilinea sp. | reverse complement strand
TGTCGATCGATTTGATCCAGGCATGCGCAACCGTGCTGTGCAGAATCTTACCGACCAGCATGCCGCGTTTCTCAATATCCGCAGCGAAGGCTGGCTTGCCCTGTACAAGTTTGACCGCATCGACCTTGATTTCCGGCTTGCCAATTTTCGAACGCGCCGGTGTTTTCGGTACCGTCCAAATCTTGGGCATCACTGTCGTCAGTACAGAATCGCTCGAACCGGTTGTCGCTTCCGCGCCTTCCTTGGCGGGCTCACCGACAGCCGGCCAGTTCGCAGGTGTGGGAGGTTGTGAACTCTCGATCGGCGGTACAATTTCGCCGCGCATTTGTGCCGCGGCGCGCAGGATGGCCTGCACCGGTTTCTCATACCCCGTACAGCGGCATAACACGCCCGAAATGGCATCTCGTGCCTGCGCTTCGGAGGGGTTGGGGTTCTTCACGATTAGCGATCGGGCAGCCAAAATCATCGCCGGCGTGCAATAACCGCATTGAATTGCGCCAGTTTCAATGAATGCCTGCTGGATCAGGTGCAATCCGCCAGTTTTTTTCCATCCCTGCTCTGGGTGCTCGCCCAACGCCTCGATTGTGTCGATGCTATGCCCGTCCGCCTGGGCAGCCAGCAAGCCACAAGAATTGACCGGGCGTCCGTCCAGTAAAATGGCGCATGCGCCGCATTCGCCTTTTTCACAGCCGCCATACTTTGCGCCAAAGAAACCTTCCCGCCGCAAAACTTCCAGCAAAGTATCAGCCGGCGCTGCCTGCCATTCGGTTTTTTGCCCGTTAACTGTCAGATTTAATCTCATGTTCGACCTGTCCTCGATGTTAGCTCAGGATTTAAGCAATCGGTCAATCATTGCCAAAGCCGCCGCCTGCCGGTAATCGGCGCTGGCCCACGCATCCCCACTCGCCTGCAAGGCGGCGTATATGGCTGCTTTTGCCTGGCCTGTCTCGCCGCCTTCATACGCAAGTACGGGGGCTTCACCAAAACCACCCACAGCGATGCGCATCCTCTTCCCAGGCCAAACCGCCAGAGCCACTCCGATCACAGGCGTGTCCAACGGCGAACGAGCAACAAATTCACACTGTACTTCGGCGCTTTGATCCAGCCTGATCTGGGTAATGAGACTGGGATTGCGGGCAGATTTTCTTGATGCAAAAAAGTCCTGCACAGAAATTTCTACGTCGCCTGGCATCGTTCGGATGCTGACATTGGCAGCCAGCATCGCCATCGCGATCGGAGAGCGACCATCCGCGCCCATCAACACACCCGCGATGGTGCTCATCTCGCGCAAATTCCGACTGGTCTCTCGGGTGCATGCCGCTTTCAGCCATGTGGGGGTTGCCTGCACCTCGACCAGCTTTTGCAGGCGCGCCGTGGCCCCCAGCGACAACCAGCCGGCCTCCGTGTCAACCTCATCCAGCCCCAGGCTTTGCAGATCGACGACTGCGAAATCCTCATCCCGCTTGCGGCTCAGCCAGCTCCCACCTCCCAATGGATAGGACCGTGGAGTTGGACGCGCCAGCAGCTGTAATGCCTGATCCAGCGTTTGGGGACGATGATATTCAATGATCATTGCTTCTCTCCATTCAATTCAACCGATCCGGAATCACTCAGCGAACGTATCAATCAGCAATTTAACGTCGCCGCCCACGGGGTACAGGATCGGGCAGGTGCAACCATTCTTGCGATACTCGTCCACCTTCTTGCGAGCCTCTTCTGGCGTCCCGGAGGCTGTGATGCGATATATCAGATCTTCGGGAACCAGGTGCTTTGCCTTATCGATTTGTTCATGCGTGGCCGGCCAACCAAGGATGGATTGAATCTCAGCGACCACATCCATCGAAACCCCGGAAGCCTTGGCGATATGCGGTTGCTGGGCAAGATACTGCGTCAGCAGACCGCGGGTGGTATCGATCGCTTTATCATGGTCCAAATCAACTGAACAGACGACGAGCTGAGGGCGATCAATATCGTCCAGCGTTTTGCCGGCCTTTCGAGCGCCCTTTTCGAGCAGCTCGAGCGCTTTAAGGTTGTATTGCGGTTCAACGCAGTAATTTAAAACCGCCCCATCGGCAATCTCGCCGGTCATTTCCATCATCTGGTCGCCGGTGGCGCCAATATAAACCGGCACGTTGCGCGGTTCGCGGCGACCATGGACCACGTCCAGCTCAATCCCGTCCACATGGACAAATTCGCCATGAAAAGTTACGCGTTCCATCCTCAGCAACCGCTGAAGAATGGTGACCGTTTCGCGCATCGCCAGCAGCGGGCGGCGGCGGTCGATGCCCACATTCTTCGCCAGCGGATCCCACCAGGCGCCGATGCCGCAGATGATACGGTTTGGTGCGAGGTCGTCCAGCGTCAGGAAAGTAGCCGCCAGCAAGCCGATGTTGCGTGTCCAGTTGTTGATGACGCCGGAACCGATCTTGATCTTCTCCGTGACAGCAGCATACGCCGCCATGGGAACGATCGCGTCGCGAACGAGGCGGCTCTCTGCCTGCCAAACCGAATCAAAGCCGCGCTGTTCGGCATACTTCACGTAATCCAGACCATCGCGTAAATCATGAGCATCCTGCAGATAAAGCGCTGTCTTTTCCTTCATGGTGGGTCTCCTGGAGAAGTAAGGTTAAGGCCGGATGTTGATGGATTGAATTTGGTTAAGTAATTCTAAATCCTCGGGAATATCCAGATCGAGGGCAAAGGATTGGAGATTGCATATCTCCACCCGCATACCCTTCACTTTTGCCTGATCAACGTGCTTTTTAAAGGATCCAACACCGTACATGTAGTCAATGGAACCCGCCGGGCTGATCAGAAGGGCATTCGTGCCGTCGTTCCGCCGGTCGGGCGCAACAACGACCACCGGGGGTTTAATCAGATAGCCGATTAAGGTTCGAATATCCTCGACATTAATCAGCGGCAAATCGGCCGGTAAAATCATCACGTCCTGGGCAGCGTAGGCCTGGGCAACAATAGTGGCGCGTTTGAGCGCAGTGTTCAGTCCGGGCTTGCCTTCCTGCACCGTGCGGGCTTTAAAATCCCTTGCCAAAGCCAAAGCGCCGGTGTCCCGGCTGACAACCAGGATCTGGTCGATTTCCTGGACCTGTTTTAAGGTGCGAAGCGTATTTTCTAAAAGCGTGATATTTAATACGGTGCGCTCTTCTTCAGAGAGAACGCCTGCCAGTCTGGATTTCCCCCTGCGCAGAGGCTTTACCGGTATGATCGCCCAGAGGCTCATGAGGGTTGAGTTCCTCCTTGTTGTTGTGAAGCCAGATTCAGAATAAGTTCTGCCAGCCGGATACGACCGGGAATGTCTTTCATGATGATATCGCTTACATAAGGAATTATACCCCACTGGCGAATCTCTTCGCAATCAGCCACGTCAGCAGAATCCAGCAAAAACATAGTGATAAAGTCTTTGTACTGGTCTGCCACCGATAGTGCTGCAGGTTCCCAACCCAACTCCTTATACATTTTTGCTGCCGGCCCTTTCAGAGCCTGTCCGCCGATTAACGGAGAAACAGCCACGACGTTCTTCTTGGCCACCAACGCATCCCTGATACCCTGTATCCCGAGGATTGGAGAAATGCTCACCCACGGATTGGACGGACAAACCACCACCAAATCTGCGCTCTGGATCGCTTCCAGGATGCCAGGAACTGGTCGGGCATCTTCAATGCCCTGAAAAGTAAACCCGGTCACCTCCGGCTGGCACTGCAGACGGACAAAATAATACTGAAACGCCAGGTCGCCATCCGCCTTAGTATGAACGATGGTTGCCACTGGTTCGTCGCTCATCGGGAGAATGCGCGCCTGGATACCCCAGCGTTGACAGAACTTTTGGGTGATTTCAGAAAGTGAATTCCCTGCACGCAGTAAATCGGAGCGAACCAGGTGTGTACCCAGGTCGCGATCACCCAGACGAAACCATGTCGGCCCTCCTAAAATCTCGATCGCATCCAGGGCTGAATAGCTTTCATCCAGCCGTCCCCACCCCGTCAGCGGGTTGGCCAGACCGGCCAGGGTGTAACACACCGTATCCAGGTCCGGGCAGATCCGCAATCCGAGGTGGGTAAAATCATCGCCGGTGTTAACAATGACAGTCAAATCGGCATTCGGTCGCGCGCGGTAAAAACCGTCCGCTAGTTTTGCCCCACCCACACCGCCCGCCAAAGCCACAATTTTCATTAACCATCCTGCTGGGATGTAAGAATCAACCAGAAAAATCAAACCGGCTGTCAATGCCTATCGAGCCGTCCTTCGTATAGATCAACGCAAGATTGTCGATGCGAAGCTCCACCGAGAGGGGCTCATACATCAATTCAGCCACCGCACAACTTACATCGGCCGGCAGCAGCGCGCCATAAGACAAGGTAATATGCGGAACCCATTCCTGCGGAGCGTAATAAGCGTTCATCTCCTGGCTGAATAGTTGTAGTTGATCCCACAAGATGGCATGCAAACGCAGCACAGCGGGATTTTTCACAACGGTCAGGTAGAGGAACGGCTTGCTGCCTGTAAAGATCCCAATCCCGGCTGTTTTGATGGGAATGGCCTGCGCATTCATGGTAATTTTCCCCAGCCGGTCGTGGACGGGATCAAGTTGATACTTCTGCGCGCCCTGCCAGGACAGGTGCACAAAACTGGATTCGTTAGCCGTGACCAAGCCGCATTTCTTCTGCAGTTTTTGCCACATCAATGCAAAAACAGGTTGGTCTTCGAAATTGAAAAGTGTGGCCAGAGCGTACATGTGTTGATTTTAGCGAAACAAATCCAAGTTTTTAGGTCTGAGGAGTTCCTGAAGCGATCCTTCGCGCAATGCATACGGAAACCCGCGCACCAGCACCGCCGGAACACGCTCATCCGCCTGCCCCATCACCAGTGATGCTGCCGCGGCTAATTCATCGGCCGCAGCCACCTGTGTGATTCTCAGCCGAAAGCCGAACATATCCTCATGTCCGCGCAGGTCGACCAACCCGGGCAACCCTGCCAGACCGATGGCTACGCCTACCGTGCCGGTCCGCCAGGCGCGGCCGTGTGAATCGATGATCATCACACCCAGTGATACCCGCGTGACCGCGGCGATCCTTTCCCGGATTGCGTTCGCGGATTGCTCCGGGTTTTCAGGCAGCAACAGCACCCAATCCTCGGGATTGCCATAAGGGCCATCCACGTTCGAATGGTCGATTCCAGCATTGGCGCAAATGAATCCCAGCCGGTGCTCAACAATTACAGTGCCCGGGCGAAAACGAAGAACCTCGCTGCTCTCTCGTAAAACCAGTTCAACCATCCTGGGGTCTTTTTCCGTTTTGGCTGCCAGATCCAAAGCCCGTTCAGAAGGAATCACCTCGCCCAGGTTGAAAAACCGGTTTTCGGCTTTCGAAACGATCTTTTGCGCCAGCACCAGGATGTCGCCGTCTTGAAGTGTCATTTCGTTAGCGGTTAACGCATCCAGCAGCAGCCCGCTCAAATCATCGCCAGGCTTCACCAGAGGAATTTCCCGGATGGGAATGATGGATAACATAGTAGACGGACCGCCAACTGCTCTTACTTCGAATCAGGAATACCGGTAATCCGGATGCCGGCAGATTGAATGCCGAATTGCTTGTTCAGGCCGATTAGAATGGATGTCATACCCTCAACAACCACCGAATTCTCAATCACGCCTGCGTCCCAGCCAACCAGCCCCGCAGCGTTGACTAGCTTAAGCACCACCTGCCGGCTGGCTTTATTACCGCCGCAAACCAGAACATCGCAATTCGATTCTTCACCGTGCAGCAGGTGCTCATAGGAGATATTCTGGAATGCCGCAATCACCTGGACTCCATCGCCAAAAATTTGCTGGGCCTCCTGGGTGGCGCTGCCAGCCGCCGGCATCTGCACACGGGTAACTTTAGGCGGAACCAGGGGCACTGTGACATCGATCACGATTTTTCCCTGAACATATTCGCGCATCTGCTCGCACATGGCTTTGTGAGCGGCATAAGGCACTGTGATCACCACCAGGTCAGCCTGGCCGGCTGCCAGTTCATTGGTCATGCCCTCAATTTGCTCAGAAGCATCCAGCATGCCGCGCAATTCACCTGCCACGGCAAGCGCCTTTTCTTCCTGGCGCGAGCCGATTAATATGCGGTAACCTGCTTTAGCCCACCGGTATGCCAGGCCCTTACCCTCCTTGCCGGTTCCACCCAAAATCGCGATTTTACCAATTACTGGCGCTTCAACAGTTTCAGTCATGGGACATTCCTTTTTTATTCAGTGAATTCCTGGTTGTAGCGTTCCCAAACGCGGGCAGCTCGCAGGCGAGCTTCACTCGCTATCTTTTCTTCATCCAGGGTCAACAACTGGCGGTCGCGCATCAATACCTTCCCCCGCGCAATCGTAGTTGTGATCATGCTTTCGTTAAAGCCAAACAGGATGTGCCAGGGGAGGTTGCCGGCTGTCAGCGGAGTAATAGGGTGGTAGTCCACCAGAATGAGGTCCGCCGCAGAGCCAATTGACAATTCTCCAGCCTTCAATCCGCCAAATTGATTGGCGACCAATTCGGCATTATTGTAGATGGCCATCTGCACCACATCATAGCCGCCCATGCGGCGCGGATCGCGGTGCCACAACTTGTGTGCCAGATAAGCTGCTTTCCACTCTTCCCACATGGCATTGGAAAAGCCATCATTGCCAAGACACACTTTAATTCCAGCGCGCAGCATGCTCTCTACAGCCGCCATGCCCACGGCATTGTTCATGTTCGACCGGGGTTGGTGGGTCACCCACGTCAGCGAGTCGCGCAGCAGTTCGGCTTCTCTTTGATCCACATGCACGCAATGCACTGTGATCGACTTCGGCCCCAAAATGCCGAACCTGGCCAGACGGTCCACCACCCGCGTGCCAGATTTCGCCAGGCTGTCATCTTCATCCGAGAAGTGCTCAGCCACGTGCACATGGAATCCGACATCCTCGGGGGTCAGATCACGGCTGCGTGCCAGGGTCTCATCCGAGACAGTGAGGCTGGCGTGTAATCCAAAGGTAGCGCTTAGAACGCCTTTCAAGGCAGAATCGCTTTGAACGCGTCGAATGAAACGTATATTTTCCTGGATGCCGGCTTCTGCCTGTTCATTGCCGTTACGGTCGGTCACTTCATAACAAAGCGACGCGCGCAAACCGGCATCCAGCACGCTCTCGGCAATCACATCCAACGAACCGTCAATCGCGTTTGGCGAAGCATGATGGTCAATCAGCGTCGTCGTGCCGTGACGAATCGCATTCACCAGACAGACCAGCGCGGAGTAACGCACATCCTCCAAATCCAGCGCGCGGTCCAGCGGCCACCAGAGCTTATCCAGGATCTCCGGGAAGATTTTTGGCGCCGGCCCGGGAATCGCCATGCCACGAGAAAACGCGCCGTAGAAATGCGTATGCGCGCAGATCAACCCCGGCATTGCAAGTTGGCCTCTGGCGTCCAACACCTCTTCCCCGGCCGCAGGCAGGATCGTTCCGGCAGGGCCAATTTCTACGATTTTCTCAGCTTGTATTCGAATGGATTGGCCGTCGAGGATTTGATTGGGATTACCCCAGGTGACGATAGAGCAGTTTTGTATTAACATAACCGCGGCTCCCTGCACAGATTTGTTGTACGAAAACCTGGAGGGGCGGTGCTTTTCGACGGATATCGATATCCGACGCCGGCCATAAAGAAAAGGCACGACCACCCTAATTGTCAGACATATTTTATCATAAAGCCCATGGAAACATAATCATCTCAGCGATCTTTTGAGCAGATAAAGGAAATCGCATATAATCGACATATCTTTTTATTGGGAGTGCACCATGACCGATCCTCGAAATACAGCGCTTTCGTACGCCCACCAGAACAGTCAGGCGTTCCTCGATTACTTGAAGAGCCTGGTCCAGATACCTTCGGTGTCGACATCGAGCGACCATGCCAAAGCGATGAAAGACACCGCTGAAAATCTGGCAAACCGCCTTCGCGGGCTGGGTTTTTCGAATGTTGCTCTGCACCCCACCGTCGGCCACCCAGTTGTGTTTGGCGAGTACATCGTCAATCAACCCGGTCACAAGACGGTTTTAATTTACGGGCATTACGATGTCCAGCCGGCAGAGCCCCTGGACTTGTGGAAAACGCCACCCTTTGAACCCACCCAGATCAATGAAAATCTTTTTGGGCGTGGTGCTTCCGACATGAAGGGCCAGGTGGCTGCCTCGCTTGCCGCCGTCGAAGCTGTGCTGCAGGCAGGCGAACCGCCCGTGAATATTAAATTCATGATCGAAGGCGAAGAAGAGATCGGGTCGCCCAACCTGTCGCAGTTCCTTCGGGCAAATGCACCCATGCTGGCGGCTGATGTGGTCCTGAATCCCGATTCGGGCATGCTTGCTGCCGATTTCCCCACGCTGACCTATGCGCTGCGGGGATTGGCCTATTTTGAACTCCGGGTGTATGGCCCGGAGCACGACCTGCATTCCGGACTGTTTGGCGGCGTGGTTCACAACCCGGCCCAGGCGCTGATTGAATTAATTGCCGGCATGCACGATACGGATGGACGAATCCTGCTTCCCGGGTATTACGACTCAGTGCGCGAGATGTCAGCCGAAGAGCGGGCGGATATCGCCCGGCTTCCGATGACGGAAGATTTCTACAAAACCCAGACCGGCGCACCTCAATTGTGGGGTGAAAAAGGCTTTACGCCAGCTGAATGCATTGGCGGGCGGCCCACCCTCGAAGTCAACGGCATCCTTTCCGGGTTCACCGGGCATGGCTCAAAGACCGTCATTCCCTCCTGGGCCATGGCAAAAATCTCCATGCGCCTGGTCCCCGATCAGGATCCCGAAGAGGTCCACCGGCAGTTGATCCAATACCTGGAGCAAAAAGCACCGGCCACCATCCGCTGGGAATTGATCAAAATGGCCGGCGGCCCGGCTTCATTCACAGATCCCAATCACCCGGCAGCGTTGGCGATGAGCCAGGCGATGGAAACCATCTGGGGGATGCGCCCGGTGTTTAAGCGGGAAGGCGGAAGCATCCCGATCGTGGCAGAAATGCAGGAAATCCTGGGGATTGAATCCGTTCTGACCGGTTTTGGTCTACCGGAGGATAACGTCCACGCTCCAAACGAAAAACTGCATCTTCCCACCTGGTACCGCGGGATTGATGCTTTAATTCATTTCTTTTACAACTACGGCATATAAGGAACTATGGCTACCGATAAATTACGATTACCATCTTATGGCGGACAGGCGTTGATCGAAGGCGTGTTGATGCGCGGTTCGAAATACGTCGCGGCCGCCTTTCGCTTGCCGACTGGTGAGATCAGCATTGAAACCGAAGAATTATCCAAAATATACCAATCACCGCTATCAAGAATCCCATTCCTGCGAGGGCTGGTCATTCTGTGGGATGCCCTGGGATTGGGCATGCGGTTTTTAACCCAGGCTGCCAACAAGCAGGTGGGCGAGGATGAAAAAATTGACGGCCCGCAAATGGCATTAACCATGGTCATATCGTTTGCCATTGCCATTGGCTTGTTTTTCATTGGCCCTGCGGCGATCGGCAAGGGTCTGGAATCCCTGCTCAAGATTCCGCAGGGTTGGGGCAATCTGATCGAAGGTGTCGTCCGGCTGGGTATTGTAATCCTGTACATCTGGGCGATTGGAAAAATGCCAGACATCCGCCGGGTTTTTGCCTATCACGGCGCCGAACATAAGACCATCAATGCCTTTGAAGCCGGCACAGCGCTCACGCCTGAAAATGTCAGCAAATTCAGCCTTGAACACCCCCGCTGCGGCACCTCCTTTTTACTGACCGTTGTGGTGTTGTCGGTGATCGTGTTTTCTGCCCTCGGCCACCTACCCTGGTGGCTGACATTGCTCAGCCGGGTGCTGTTGCTGCCATTTATTGCCATGCTTGGGTATGAGTACATCCGATGGGCAGCCGCGCATCTCGATTCGCCATTCGTCCGCTGGCTGATTCGCCCGAATCTCGCGCTGCAAAAGCTCACGACCAACGAACCCACAGCTGATATTTTAGAGGTGGCAATTGCTGCGTTCAATGCCATGTACGCATTGGAAAATCCGGTACAAGAGCAAATGGTAACCCCGGTCGGGCAGACCGCCGCTTCGACTTGACAGTCCACCCCGCCCGGTTATACTGAAAGCAACCGGAGCTTGTAATGAAACCCTGGCAACTGCTCGCCTTTGGCATTTTTCTTGGCCTGCTATCTTCTGCCTTGATCCTTCTGGTCATCAGCCAGCCGGTTGGTGAGCCAATCCAGATTCTCCCAGCGCCCACGTTAGGGCCAATAATGGTCGATGTGGCGGGTGAGGTGTTGAACCCCGGCCTCTACACCCTCCCCGCTGGCGCGCGGGTGGCAGACGGAATTTCGGCGGCGGGCGGAGTGTTGGATACTGCCAACACAAATCAGATTAACCTGGCTGCCCGTCTGGCGGATGGCGACAAGATCTGGGTGCCGGAAGTTGGGCAGACTGTCATAAATATCCCTGACACGACCGTTCGCAGTACAGGCTTTCTCATCAACATCAACGCCGCTTCTGCCAGCGAAATTGAAACGCTGCCCGGAATTGGCGAAGTGAAAGCAGGTCAAATCGTATCCTACCGGGACGAGCACGGGCTTTTTATGAGCGTGGAGGATTTACTCAATGTTCCGGGCATAGGGCCGGAACTTCTGGAAACCATCCGGCCGTTGATTACATTGTCTGATTGAAAGAGATGAGCAAATGGGCAACACAAAAGAAATCCTGGAACTAAAACTTCGTGACGCGATGCGGGCTAATGATGACGTCAGCAGGCGAACCATACGCATGGTCCTCAGCGCGGTGAAACTGGCCGAAATTGACAAGGGGCAACCCTTGGATGAGCCTGGAATTGCGGCCATTCTTCAAAAGGAAATCAAAATCCGCCAGGAAGCGGTTCAGGATGCAGAAAAAGCAAATCGGCCTGATTTAATTGCGGCTGCAAAGGCAGAGCAAGCCGTTATCGACACATTCCTCCCACAACAGCTGTCTGATGCTGAAATCGAAGTCATGGTCAAAGAGGCCATTGTCGAGACCAACGCCATTGGACCTGCTGATATGGGAAAAGTGATGAAGGCCGTGATGCCAAAGACCCAGGGCCGCGCCGCTGGCGAAAAAATCAACCAGATCGTCCGCAGGTTGTTGCAGCCAGGATGATACACCCCGCCTCGCCGGAACCAGGCAAGCGAACATGGGTAAGTCGCAGCTCCGCAAAGATCCTGCTGCTGGTTCTTACTGCGTTGTTATCGCTGGGCGCCATCGTCTGGCCGATTGCCACGCGCCAATCCCAGTTGGCGTTAAAGCCCGGCGAGGTCGCTCCGCAGGATTTCCAGGCAGCCCGCGAGATCACCTATGCGAGCCAGATTCTGACACAGCAGCAGCAGGATGAAGCTGAGCGCAGCGTTCAACCGATTTTTCTGACGGCTGATCCAGCGATCACGCGCAAGCAGATCGAAACCCTGCGACTTGCATTGAAATATATCGACTCAATCCGCCTGGACACTCACTCCTCTTTACGTCAGAAAATCGCTGACCTGCATGCCGTCGAAGGTGTCTCCCTGGATGATGATATCGCCGCGACGATCCTGGAAATCCCAGATTCGTCCTGGCAAACCATTCAGCAAGAAGCCGTGAACGTTTTGGAACAATCCATGCGCAATTCAATACGGGAGGACCAGATTGAGGATGCGCGTCGAAGGATTCCCACTCAGATCAGCTTCACACTCAGCGAAGATCAGGCTGATATTGTCGCTAACCTGGCCTCGACGTTTTTAACGGCCAATAGTCTGTACAGCGATGAGATGACCATTGCGGCTCGCCAGCGCGCGCGCGAATCTGTTCAGGCGATCTCCAAAACCTACGCTGCCGGTGAAATCATCGCCCGGCGCGGACAAATTATCACCCCGGCCATTTTTGAGGCGTTGGACAACGCAGGATTCGTCCGCACAGAGAACAAACTGGAAGATTCGCTGGCTGCCCTGGGGCTGGTGGCGACGTTGACAGGGTTCGTCGTTCTTTACTTCTTTCGGCGCAATGTGCCGTTGTTCAGTGACATCCGCAGCCTGCTGCTGATTGCAGTTTTTTTCCTGCTCTTCCTGTTCAGCGCTCGTGCGATTATTCCCAACCGGACGGTGATCCCCTACATATTTCCTTTGGCTGCGTTCGGATTGACGGTTGCCAGCCTTTATTCGCTGGAAATTGGCATGGTCCTTACAGTGATCCTGAGCATCCTGACGGCATACGGCTTACCCAACGCCCTGGATTTGACGCTCTATTACATTATCTCCACGTTTTGCGGCATCCTGGTACTGGGAAAGGGCCGTCACATTGGTAGTTTCTTCTGGTCCGGTATCACCATTGGATTGGCTGGCACAACCATCATGCTGGCATACCGGCTGCCGCAGGGAATTACAGATTGGATCGGCCTGGCTACCTTAAGCGGCGCAGCTTTCATCGCCGGCTTGGCCTCGGCCAGCCTGACGCTGCTTTTCCAGTTTCTCATATCACAAATTCTCGGGCTCACCACAGCCCTTCAACTGCTTGATTTTTCCCGTCCCGATCATCCCTTGCTTCAATTCATCCTCCACAACGCCCCGGGAACCTACCAGCACAGCCTGCAGGTATCCAATCTAGCTGAACAGGCCGCCGAGGCGATTGGAGCGGATGCAATGTTGACGCGAGTGGGCGGCTTGTATCACGATGCAGGCAAGGCAGCCAATCCTCTGTTTTTTATCGAAAACCAGGTTAAAGGAAAACTGGACACGCATGACAATCTTGACCCGACCATCAGCGCCGCCACCATCATCCGGCACGTCACCGACGGCGTCATGCTGGCGAAAAAATACCGCCTGCCTCCGCGTTTGCAGGATTTCATGCGCGAGCATCATGGCACGTTGCTGACCCGCTACCAGTATGCGCGCGCACTTGAACTGGCCAAGCAGGAGAATTCGGTCGTGGATGATAAGATTTTTCGTTATCCCGGTCCCCGCCCGCGATCCAAAGAAACTGCCTTGTTGATGCTGGCGGACGGCTGCGAAGCACGCGCCCGGGCTGAATTACCGAAGGACGAAGAAGAATTGCGCGTGCTTGTCAAGAAAGTCATTGACTATGCGCAACACGAAGGTCAGTTGGATGACACATCACTGACGCTTAAAGACCTGATGGTTATCACAAATGTGTTTGTTAACTCACTGCGCAACCAGTACCATCCGCGCATTCAATACCCAGAACTGGAAAGAAAAACCAGGCCGGCAAGCGAGCTGGCTGCGGCTATCCGGCAGTCTGACGAGAGCAAACCATGAACATCATGATCGCTGAAGAATTCACGCACGAAATTGAAGAGAACGTCCTGGCTCGAACTGCACAGGCGGTTCTAACGTATGAAGGTATTACCGAGCCGGTTGATTTAAGCATCGTAATCGATAAAGATGACCGGCTTCAGGAACTGAACAACCAGTTCCTCGGCATCGATTCCCCCACGGATGTCCTCTCCTTCCCGTCGGAGGAAACCGACCCCGAATCGGGCGAAACCTATCTTGGCGACATCATCATTTCGTTTCCGCGGGCATTGGCACAGGCAAACACAGCCAGCCATTCTCCAGAGGCGGAAGTACAACTCCTGGTTGTTCACGGCATGCTCCATCTATTGGGGTATGACCATGCCGAATACGATGAAAAAGAAGCCATGTGGGCGGCGCAAAAGGCGATCCTGACTCAACTCGGCGTGCCGCTTAAACGTTTCCCTGAGTAATTTATGGCAAAAGAATTTTTACAAACCCGCCGGCGCTCATTTTCCCACGCTTTTTCGGGATTGGCTTATGTGTTTCGAACCCAGAAAAACACGTGGATCCATGCGCTCGCAACGGTTCTGGCAACTGCAGCTGGCTTTTGGCTGCAAATTTCACGCACCGAATGGGCAGTGCTGGCCATGACCATTGCGGCTGTCTGGACAGCAGAATGCTTTAACACCGCTATCGAAGCCGTGGTCGACCTGGCCAGTCCACAGCTTCACCCGCTCGCCAAAATCGCCAAGGACTCCGCGGCAGCGAGCGTTTTAGTTACCGCTATTGGTTCGGTGATGGTGGGCATCCTCCTGTTCGGGCCGCCGCTTTGGGAAAGAATTTTCAACTTGTTTTAGGAGCTTGAGATGCCAGAATTTCTTTTTGGAACTGTTGGTGCGCCCATCTCCACGCCAGCCAAACCAGGCGGAAGCGTGGGAGCCATCCGTCGCCTGGCAGAGCTTGGTCTCTCCGCGCTTGAATTGGGCTGGGTGCAAGCCGTACGCGTGACGGAAGCCACCTGTGCGGCCATCCAGACTGAATCACGAGCTCAAAAAATAGCCATCTCGGTACATGCGCCATATTTCATCAACCTGAACGCCTCGGAAGAAGAATGGCCGAAATCCCGCCAGCGATTGATGGATGCCGCCCATTACGGGCATTTGGCCGGGGCTACGGATATTATTTTTCATCCCGGATCATACTTTGGGGCAGACCCTGAGATTGTCCTGGCAGTTGCCATTCCGCGGCTGACTGGCTGCGTTGACGAATTGCGCGCTGCCGCCAACCCGGTCACCCTGCGCCCCGAGACGATGGGCAAATCCGCTATGCTCGGCTCGCTGGAAGACACGCTCGAAATGAGCAGGCAAATCCCCGGCGTTCTCCCTTGCCTGGATTTTGCCCATCTGCATGCCCGCGCGGGCGACGGCAGCGTGAACAGCTACGGCGAATTCGCGCACATTTTACAGGTCTATGCGCAATTCTTGGGCGACGCCGCGCTTCAAAACCTGCATATTCACCTGTCTGGTATCGAATATTCACTCAAAGGCGAGAAGAACCATCTGCCAATCCGCGAATCGGATTTGCAGATCACAGCGCTATTCAAGGCCTTGCGCGAATTCAACTGCGGCGGCCGCATTCTGTGCGAAAGCCCGGCCATGGAAGAAGACGCTTTGTATATGAAGGAAATCTACCCGGCATAAAAAAAGCCAGCGGGGGCCGGCTTTTTTGAATCATCCAGGCTTACAGGTATTCCCGCAGGTTATGCTCCACCGCATAGGCGGCCGCCTCGGCACGGTTAGAAACGCCCAGCTTCGACAGAATGCTGCTGACATAATTTCTTACCGTGCCCTCGCCCAGGAAAAGTGCTTTGGCAATTTCACGGTTGGTCTTGCCCTCAGAAACCAGCAGAAGCACGTGTTTTTCCTGCGTGCTGAGATTGGCAAAAGCTGACGCCTCTTCTTCCTTGACAGCCCTGCGCACTTCCTGAAAAACACGCTGTGTGACCGCCGAATCCAACAACGCCTCACCCCGGCTGACCGCTTCAATTGCCCGGATCAAATCATCGCCGCCAATTTGCTTCAGCACATAGCCAGAGGCACCGGCACGGATGGCTGAGAAAAGCATCTCGTCCTCCGCGTAGGAAGTCAGCATGATCACTTTCGTTTCCGGAAAATTGTGGGTAATTTCTTCGCAAGCTTCAATTCCCGACTGGCCAGGCAAACGGATATCCATTAATACGACGTCCGGCTGCAAACGGCCCACCAGCTCCAATGCTTCTTTGGCGGTCCCCGCTTCACCGATCACGTCAAATTGAGGATGCCGGTCCAGGAGCGCTTTAAGTCCCAATCGAACCACTTCATGATCATCGACAAGTAAAATTCGCTGCTTTGACATCCTTTGCTCCTATAAGGCGAGTATATCGAAGAGTTGACCGCATGGCAAGGGCATCGACCTGACCTGGTTTCCCGCGCGGGGTTTAGTGATAGTGCAGAGAAACCGGGCAATGGTCCGATCCCAGCACATCGGACTGAATCACCACATCGGTGACCCTGGGAACGAATGAGTCCGACACCAGGAAGTAATCCAACCGCCAGCCTACGTTGCGTTCCCGCGCGCGGGTAATGAACGTCCACCAGGTATATTCGATCCGCTCGGGATACAGCTTGCGATAGACATCGGTAAAGCCGTTGGCCAGATAGGTATCGATCCAGGCCCGCTCCTCCGGCAAGAAGCCGGATGTGTTGGCGTTTGATTTTGGATTGGCCAGGTCAATTTCCTGGTGAGCCGTGTTGAAATCGCCGGTGATGATTATCTGCTTGCCCTGTGCGTGCAATGTACTGCATTGCTTCAACAAGGCATAATAAAAGGCCAACTTAAATTGCACCCGGTCGTGTCCGCGTTGGCCGTTTGGAAAGTAAATATTATAGAGCAGCAGATCACTTGCCAACTCCATCCGGATGACGCGGCCTTCCACATCAAACTCGTCAATGCCCAGCCCGTATTGGACATCTACACCGTCCGGTCGCACATACGATGCCACACCGCTGTATCCTGGGCGTTGAGCAGGGTTCCAGAAGGATTTGTATCCCGGTAACTCCCGCACTTCATCCGTCAATTGCTCAGGGCGTGCTTTGATTTCCTGGAGGCACAGCACATCCGATGCGTCCTTCTGCGCCCAATCCCGAAACCCTTTTCCCATCACCGCGCGCAGACCGTTCACATTCCAGGTGGTTATCTTCATATTTTCGTTTGCGCTCCCCTCAGCATGTGGTAAACTATTATATCAGGCTTAGGAGTTGACATGGATAGCGATGTTGTCAGGAGTATAGTTTACATCGAAGACGACCCTGAAATGATAGACCTCGTTTCATTGATTCTCAGCAAACGGGGCTTTCAAGTAAAAGGCGCTAACGGCGGCCGGCATGGCCTGGATCTGGCAAAAAAGTTGGCAGTTGAAGCAAAGCCCGCCCTCATATTATTGGATTTGATGATGCCAGACATTGATGGCTGGGATGTATACCAGCTATTAAAATCAGACGATGCAACCCGCGATATCCCGGTGATCATTATCACAGCCAAGGCTCAATCGATAGACCGGGTATTGGGTTTGCACATTGCCAAAGTGGATGATTACATCAGCAAGCCGTTCCGGCCTCAAGAGCTGATTGACAGCATCGAACGTGTGCTTGCAGCGCAATCTTAGTGGATTCAGAAGGGATTTTCCGATTACATGCAACATGTTCGAATTGAAAATCAGACCAGGCCGCTCTCCTCACCGGTGATTGCCGGGCTTTGTGATACGTTCTGGCTGAAATTCAAAGGCCTGATGTTTACACCCTCCATTCATGCCAATGAGGGCCTGCTCTTTAGCGAAAATGGCGAAAGCCGGATTGACTCGTCCATTCATATGCTGTTTATGAATTTCGATATCGCGGTCATCTGGCTGGATCGGGACCATCGGGTTGTGGATACCAAACTTGCCAGACGCTGGCGTCTGGCGTATGTTCCTGCTGGGCCGGCCCAATTTACCCTGGAAACCCATCCTGAACAAATGAAGAATTTTCAAATAGGCGATGTACTGTCCTTTGAAGCTGTCTAAGGTCTTACTTTCCATTTTACTAATCACGTTGGCACTGACACCGGTGCAGGCGGTGAAAGCACAGGACCAACCTGCGGCTGAGGCCCCGGTTTATATCGTCCAGGCTGGTGACACCCTGTACGATATTGCCATCCGTTTCGGCGTTTCGCAGAATGACATCATTCAGCTCAACCAAATCGCGGATGCCAACCTGGTCTCCGAAGGAACCGAGCTGCGCATTCCAGGGCTCGAAGGCATGAGTGGCGTGTTAACGACAACTGTCATTCCGCTGGGTCAGACCATGCGGAATATCCTGCGGCAGTATCAAATGCCCAATGACCTCCTGGTCAAGATCAACCGCATCACCAGCCCCATTGAACTCTATGCAGGCGCCAACCTGATCTTGCTTCAACCGGAAAACCAAACGCTGCTCACCCCGCGAGGCGCGCTTGCCACCAGCGAGAGTATTCTGGATTTGGCCGCGGGCAGCAACGTCAACCCCTGGACTCTTGTGCTCGACAACGGATTCGACAACCCAAATGCGGTCGTTCCAGGCGAGCAACTATATTCAGCCAGTGCGAATCAGGACCAATCAGCACCAGCACTTTCGCCGTTGGTGGAAAGCATCACCATTGCTCCGTTGCCATTGGTGCAGGGCTCAACCGCTGACATTCACATCATCACGGAACAAGAACTTACCCTCACCGGTACTTTAAACGGCCTGACGTTAAATTTCTTTCCTGTCGAGGGCGGCTATGCGGCCTTGCAAGGCATTCACGCAATGGCCCCGACCGGCCCGGTAAAATTCGAGGTTACTGCAACCTCAACACATAACGCCTCTTACTCTGTCCAGCAAAACGTCCTACTTGCTGCCGGCAACTTTGCCTATTCGCCCAGCATCCCGGTGGATCCGGCCACCATCGATGAGACCAACACCAAACCAGAAGATGAGCAGGTCAGGCAACTCATCGCGCCGGTAACCCAGGTGAAACAATGGGATGGGCAGTTTCTTGAACCGATCGACGTGCCCGCGGGCTACACCATGGTTCCAGATTGCCGGACGGACTCATTCGGAAATCGTCGCTCGTACAACAACGGCCCCTACAGTTCCTTTCATACCGGCATCGACCTGAGTAAGTGCGGAATGCCGGGCGAGATCTATGCGCCTGCGGCTGGTACCGTGGTATTCTCAGGTTCGCTTGTTGTCCGCGGCAATTACACTGTGATCGACCACGGCTGGGGCATTTACACCGCCTATGGACACCAATCGGAAACGTTCGTCAAGGCTGGCGACCATGTCGAGCCAGGGCAGCTCATCGGCATGATCGGGGCCACAGGGCGCGTGGACGGCCCGCATCTTCACTGGGAAGTCTGGGTGAACGGCGTCCTGGTGCAACCCCTCGATTGGATTTACCAGACCTACCCGTGATATTGGAATTATTCCTAGAGTATAATTAATCTACCAATCTGTTTTTGATTGGGTCTCGATTTTGATCAGAAAGCTGCAAAGAACAGGTATATGGCAATCGCATCACTCGCTCTCCCCAAAACGTACTGGGAAACCTTTAAGATCGAAAGTTCGGATCTGGAATTCTTATACAACCACCTGCTGGAGCTTGAAACTCCGCTGACGCCGCAAGAACTTGTGCGGGCATTGATTGACGAGAGAATTCGCGCGGAAAAAACGCGCATGGAAAAACAGCAGACCGCTGGGGGTGAGATCTATTTCCCCAAAGACCACCATACCTCTGGTCAGAAACTGACCTTCCCGGCTTTGGATTGGGCTAGTGGCCAGATCGTCTCCGTGCGTGAAGGCAATAACCCAGAGTACCAGGCTTTTGACGTGTTAACGGTGGAAATGCAGGATGGCAAGCAGCACCTTTTTGCCGCCGGATTGAACGACCACAGCCTCAACCAACCGATCACTATTCAAATGGACGACCCCGGCCTGAATGCTGACCTCGTTTTCAAAACCCACGGCAAGCGCCTGGTTTCCGAATTGACCGCCGTGCTCGAAGAAAACGAAGATCTGGTGCCCATTGCCGGCCGCTGGTTCCCTCGATCGTTGCTGGTGGATGTCAACATGGGTCACCTGAATCTGGCGGAAGCGGTGCTGGAAATGGCTGAAGGCGGGCCGCTCAAGACCAAAGGCATTCTCGAACAGGTGGAATTGAGCACCGACGTCAATAGCAAATTGACCGAGTTCTCGTTTAACCTGGCCCTGCAGGAAGACGGCCGCTTTGACGAAGTTGGGCCGGCCGGCGAAGTGCTCTGGTTCCTGCGCCGTCTCGAACCAGAAGAAGTCCAAAATCCGCCCGTCTATCTGCGCTACAACCCGGTGGAATTTGACGCCGAGCCCATTCACGACCTGTTGACCCAGTTGGAAAAACAAGTCCTCGATGAATTCGTTATGACCGAGATCAACGGCGATGAGCAGAATGAAATCAGCATCAACCTGCTCTACCCGCACCTGCGTGCGGGAACATTGCCGTTATCAAAGCAGATCTCATCCTTCTTCCCTTCAGCCTACGAATCGCCGCGGGTGCAATTCACATTTGTGGATGGGAATACCGGGCAACGCTTATCCGGATGGGTGGTACGAAGTCAGAAATATGTTTACGGCCTGCGCAATTGGTACGTCTCGCAGGATTTAATTGCAGGTTCAACTATGCGCATCCTTCGCAGCAACAAACCCGGCGAAGTGATCATCAAAGCGGAAAAGAAACGCCCCTCGCGCGAATGGATCCGCACCGCATTGGTTGGTGCTGACGGCGGCCTGGTTTTTGCCATGTTGAAGCAGCAGGTCTCGACCCTCTACGACGAACGTATGGCAATTGCCGTTCCGGATGTTGAAGCCCTGGATAAACTATGGGCCCTTTCCGGCAAAATGCGGGGAACTTTGGAGCAGACAACCCGCACAATGATGACGGAACTCTCTAAACTCAATCCTCAGGGCCATGTCCACGCCCAGGAATTGTACGCGGCTGTAAATCTGGTTCGTCGTTGCCCACCAGGCCCCATCCTCAGCATGCTGGCTGACCGACCCTGGGCAAATTACCTGGGCGATCTTTATTTCCGGCCCTCATCCCTGACAATGGAGGACGCCCCATGATTGAAACCAAGCGGTTCAGCCTGGTAAAACCCACAATACAGACTCCATTTCACATCGATTTTGATTGGTGGCGGGAACATGACAGCAATTGGAAAGTTTATCTTTTCAGTTACTTATGCACCGAGCATCAGGCAGCATTCCAAAACACCGACCAGGATGCCAAAATCGATTGGGTTGACCCGGTAACCGCCGAAGTTTTCGTGGTGGACGGACTTGAACACACCTTGATGCGCCACTGCGCTCTCGAGCCTGGTTTTCTCACTCGAAACACATCCCTGGTGGACGCGGTTTTCCGCTCGTTCTTAAAAAACGGCAACAAACCGCTCACCCCTCAGGAACTGAGTGAAATCACCGGAAAAACCGCAGTCACCATTCTGACCACGTTTTCAGGCCCGACAATTTACAAGGGCATACGTCCAGTACAGAAGTGAATTAAGAATTACGGATCCGCGGATAACGGATTGCGACAAATACCCCGTAAGCCAGTGAAACCGCCGCGCCTATTCCTACAGAGAGCGGTGCGCCGATCCAATCCGATACCAGCCCCGCCTGCATCGATCCAAGCCTCATCATCCCCTGGAAGATCATTGTATACAGCCCCATGATCCTGCCGCGCATCGCATCCGGTGAGAACAACTGGATTAGCGTGTTGGTCAGTGCATTCTGGCACACAAAGCTGAACCCGGTCAGGAACATGACCACCAGCGACAGTATGAAGGATCGTGAAACTGCAAAAACCAACAGGCTGATCGGGAACACCAGGTTTCCGGCGGTAAGATAACGCCCTCGCCGCGCGTCGTCAGGCATGGCTGCGATGAAAAATGCGCCTGCCAATGCGCCCACTCCCATGATGGTCAACAAAATCCCCAAGGGAAGCGCTTCCGGACTCTGACAGGTGAACATACCGGTGGTTGGATTGCAGAAATACTCCACCACCGGGCTGGCGCTCTCCCCAAGCACGCGGGTCGCGAAGACCGGCATGAGCGTGTTAAATGGCATGGAAAGGAACGCGCTGACACCTACCAGGCTGATCAAAACGACCATGATGGATTGCCCGCGAACATAAACCAGGCCTTCCCTGATGTGAGCTAATTGGTTGTTGCTTTGTTTCACCCCTGCCTGCGGCGCCGGTAAATTTCGCATCATAAAAAGGCAAACCAGAACAGCAATAAACGTCAGGCTATTCAAGAAAAAGGCCATGCCGGCCCCGGTTGCAGCCACCAGAATGCCGGCAAAGGCCGGTCCAAGAGCACGCCCCAGATTGAACATCGCGGAATTAAGCCCGATTGCGTTGGTGAGGTCTTCCTTGCCTTCGACCATTTCCACGGTAAAGGCCTGCCGCACCGGCACATCGACTGCGTTGACCGCGCCTAAAATGAACGAAAGGATGTAGACATGCCAGACCTGAACTACCCCGCTCCAGGTCAGCGCGGCCAGGATCAATGCTTCCAGCATCATGATCGTCTGGGTGACAATCAAGATTGTGCGCTTTGAAAAACGATCCGCGATGGATCCGCCCCAAAATGATAATGGGATCAGAGGGATCAACCCAAGCAAGGCAACCATGCCCAAGGCTGCCGCCGACCCGGTCAGATTGTAAACCAGCACCTGCTGGGCCATCGTCTGCATCCAGGATCCAATCAGCGAAATTCCCTGGCCAATAAACCACAATTTGTAATTGCGGTGCGACAATGCGCGTAAGAATTTGGGGCCGCGATAGATATCTGCCGCGGTATTTGCTGTTGAAATGATATTTTTTGACATCAATGTCTCATGCGTTATTTTTCAGGTATTATAAGCCATTAACATACCAGCACACCAGAATACTTGGACAAGGTCTGCATAATCCATATTATTTATGGTAAAATTAACAAATATTAAGCCCCTGTAGCGCAATGGACAGAGCACCAGCCTTCTAAGCTGTTGGTTGAGGGTTCGAATCCCTCCAGGGGCGCCAGTTGATGGAGTATTCACGAGGGTTTCGTCAATCAAACCGGTCGCGGATCGTCATGTAATCAGTAATGGTGCTACAATTTAACCTATGACAACGCCAGAACATGCAGTCAATTCACCCCGATTACAAGCAATTGACAAGGGTTCTATTGGTGGAGGTTGATGATGATCATCATACGGTTTAAGCCCAATCCCAACCGTCAAAGCACCGGCGGGATGGATGGCCAGTCCTTTTTCACCTCACCCGCCAATAACTGGTCACTCGCCTCCCGCACCCACGTCTGGCGGCCGCCCACGGATGTCTACGAGAATGAGGACCGTTTTGTCGTGCGGCTCGAAATCGCTGGCATGCATGAAAATGATATCCGCATCAACATTGACGATAACGTCCTGAGCATTTCCGGCATACGAAATGACCCAACGGATGAACGCAGAGCCTATCATCAAATGGAAATTCATTACGGAGAATTTCTTTCGGAATTTTACTTTACCGCTTCCATCGATATCGAACGGGTAACCGCAGAATACCGCAATGGATTGCTCCTTGTTTTCATACCCAAATCACAACCCAAACAAATTGACATCACATAATTCAAAAGGGGCACCGGATTCATTTATGTCAGCAACCCGTTGGCTAAAAAACCAATTTTATTCTTATGAAGATGATTCAGAGATAGACGATAACGGATTTCAAAGCGCTCTGCGTGCGCTAAGCGAGGGTTTTGCGGAAGCGAACCCTGAGCACAGCGAGGAATTTCCGCTCGAATTTGACCCCGCTGCGGCTCTGCCCGAATCGATGGCGATACTTCCCCTGCGCGGTTTGGTGGTCTATCCGCAAACGGTTGTTCCCCTCACCATCGGGCAACCGCGGTCCATCCGCCTGGTGGACGACGTCGTATCTGGAAACCGGATGATCGGTCTGGTCACATCCAAGAACCCCGATCTGGAAAATCCGGGACCGGATGACCTTTACAATATCGGCACGGTGGGAATGATCCACCGGCTGTTCCGAGCTCAGGATGGCACCATTCGCATCCTGGTTCAGGGTATTACGCGCATCAAAGTCGTTGAGTTTACTCAGCAGGAACCTTATCTTCAGGCCAGTATTGAAAAACTGCCCGAAGAAAGCGTCGAGGGGTTGGAAATCGATGCGCTGGCACGAAATGTGCGCGATCAATTTGAGCACATCGCGGATATGATTCCCTCCATTCCCAGGGAACTCGTTTCCTCCATTGCCGCGATCGAAGATCCATTGCAAACGGTATATACGATCGCGAATTTTCAAAGGATGGAACTGGGCGATGCCCAGGATATCCTTGAAATCGATTCGGTGAATGAAAAACTGCGAAAACTGGTCACAATTCTCACCAGGGAAAGCGAGGTGTTGGAACTCGGTCTAAAGATTCAGAATGAAGCCCGCTCCGAAATCGACAAAATGCAGCGGGAATACTTCCTTCGGGAACAGCTCAAGGCCATTCAAAAAGAGCTGGGCGAAGCGGATGAACAATCCGCTGATGTGGATGAGTTCAAGCGGAAGATTGACCTGGCCGGTATGCCGGATGAAGTTCACAAGCAGGCAAAGAGGGAGCTCGACCGGCTCTCCCGCTTGCCGACAGCCGCGGCCGAATACGGCGTCATCCGCACTTACCTGGATTGGCTGGTCACCCTTCCTTGGGCCATCAAGACCAATGACAACCTGGATATCACGCATGCCCGTGAAGTGCTGGACCACGATCATTACGGTCTTAAAGACGTCAAAGAGCGCATCCTTGAATTCCTGGCGGTGCGAAAACTGCGCATCGAACGCAAGGACCAGTTCGATCTAAACCCTACGGATGATAAGATTCGACGCGAAAGAGAAGGCGTCATCCTTTGCTTTGTCGGCCCTCCGGGTGTGGGCAAAACTTCGCTGGGACAATCGATCGCCCGGGCAATGGACCGCAAGTTCATCCGGATTTCATTGGGCGGCGTGCGCGACGAAGCTGAAATTCGCGGGCACCGGCGCACTTACATTGGTGCCATGCCGGGACGTATTCTTCAAGCCATTCGGCGCGTCGAAACGCACAACCCGGTATTCATGTTGGATGAGATCGACAAACTGGCCTACGATTTTCACGGAGACCCGGCATCTGCATTGCTTGAGGTATTGGACCCCGAACAAAACACCGAATTCCGCGACAATTACCTTGAAGTGGCCTACGATTTATCCCAGGTCATGTTCATCACCACGGCCAATACGCTGGAAACCATTCCCGGACCGCTCCTGGACCGAATGGAAATCATCCAACTGGCCGGATACACGGACAGCGAAAAGATCCAGATTGCCCACCATTATTTGCTGCCCCGGCAGCTCCGTGAAAACGGGCTTCGTCCAGATGAAGTAACCTTCACCGATGACGGGCTGCACGTGATCATCCGGCAATACACGCGCGAAGCCGGCGTCCGTAACCTGGAACGCGAAATTGGGTCGGTTTGCCGCAAGATCGCCACATTAATCACCGAATCGAAACCGATCAAGACCGTGGTGGATGGCGCAGCCGTGCGTGAATACCTTGGCCGGCCGCGCTTTATTGAAACAGAGGAAATCCTTCGCCGCACAGCTGTGCCAGGTGTAGCCACCGGCCTGGCTTGGACATCTGTTGGTGGGGAGATTCTATTCATCGAGGCGACTTCCATGCCGGGTGGGCGGGGCTTCACAGTTACAGGGTCAATCGGCAAGGTTATGCAGGAATCCGCGCAAGCGGCGCTCTCCTACGTCCGTTCACGATCCGAAAAACTGGGTATCGATCCGCACTTCTTCGAAAAGAACGATATTCACCTGCACATTCCAGCCGGAGCGCAGCCAAAGGACGGCCCGTCCGCAGGCGTCACTATCGCGACCGCGCTGGTTTCGCTCACCACAAATCGGCTGGTCCGCTCGGAGGTGGGCATGACCGGAGAAATCACCCTGGTCGGCCAGGTACTGCCAATCGGCGGCGTAAAGGATAAAGTCCTCGCCGCCCATCGAGCAGGCTTGAAGACGATTCTCCTTCCCAGGGAAAATGAAGCCGATCTCGAAGATTTACCCGAAGATGTGCGCAATGGGTTGAAATTCGTGCCAGTAGATACCATTGATGATGTCTTGTCCAATGCGCTGGTGATGGACAACGAGCCGCCAAAGAAGATCAAACGGACAACAACAAAGAAACCCAGGACACAAAATGCAGAAAATTCTGCTGCTTGACGATGACGCGACCATGAGGTCGTTGCTGAAAACCCTCCTGGAGTTGGATAATTACCAGGTCATATTCCCTTCAGAATTGACCGAAACCGCAATACAAGAGGCAATCCGGTCCCAGTTACCCCAACTGTTGCTGGTAGATGTCCTTATGCAAAACCTGAATGGATTGGATTTGGTTGCTGGTCTGCCATCAGTTCGCCCATACCGGATTTTAATGACCTCCGGCATGGATGTTGGAATTGAATGCAGCGAGGCCGGCGCAGATGGTTTTCTGCTCAAACCATACGATCCAAGTGAATTAATCCGGCGGATTCAAGAACTAACCGCCGAGAATTAGGAGTTATACGTGAGTAAAAAACATAATCGCGCGGCCGCGCAATGGCGCAGCATGGATGTTCATCTGCACACGCCTGCGTCGACTGATTTTCAACAACCCGAGGTGACCAACCTCGAGATTCTCCAGCGCGCCGAAACCCGCGGCCTGGACATCATCGCGTTTACCGATCACAACACAGTATCTGGCTATCGAAAAATGGTGGATGAGATCCATCAATTGGAATTGCTGGAAAAACTGAACCGTCTCATGCCTGAAGAACGTAGCCGGTTAAACGAATACCGGCGGCTCTTCGCCAAAATGCTGGTTCTGCCAGGGTTCGAATTCACAGCCACTTTTGGCTTTCATATTCTGGGTCTTTTCCACCCGAACACTCCCGTACGTGATCTGGAGCACTTGCTGCTCTCCTTAAATATTCCCTCAGAACACCTGGACGAGGGTTCGCAGACGGTGGGCGCCACCACCGATGTGCTCACCGCCTACCGGATGATCAACGAAGCCGGCGGCATCGTCATTGCTGCCCACGCCAACTCCAGCAACGGCGTTGCCATGCGCGGATTCAATTTTGGCGGCCAGACGAAAATTGCCTACACGCAAGACACCAACCTGCACGCGCTTGAGGTCACAGATCTGGAACAAAATGGTCCCCGCTCGACAGCCGCGTTCTTCAATGGCACCAAGCCTGAATATCCACGCCGCATGCATTGCATCCAGGGCTCGGATGCCCACCGTCTGACCCCGGACTCGTCACGCAAGAAGAACCTGAGTCTTGGTGACCGCGCCACCGACGTTTTGCTCTCGGACCTTGATTTCAACGATCTGATGGATTTGTTCAAGAGCAACGATTTCTCACGCACCCGACCGCATAGATTCAAGGAAGAGCCCGCCTTTGATTTCATTCAGGCAGCCCGTGATGAAGGCGCCAATATTATCCAGGATTTTCATGAAAGCATGACCGTTCGCGGCGGAAAACTGTACGCAGTTCTTTCCGACGTATGCGCGTTTGCCAATACCAACGGTGGCACGCTCTACATCGGCCTTCCAGATGACGCACATAAACCCGTGATTGGCATCCAGGATGCCGAATCCGGTATGCAGCAGCTTGAAAAGGAAATCAACAATCGCATTAGCCCGCCCATTAATTGCTCAATCGACATTCATGAGTACAAGGGCAAAAAGCTGGTTCGCGTTCTGATCCCACGGGGTGACGACGCGCCTTATGCAGTAGATGATAATAAAATCTACGTCCGCGATGAAGCTGAAACCGGTCTGGCGGTTCGCGACGAGATTGTAAATCTGGTATTGCGCGGAAAGGATAGCGGCGCCACGCTTCCAGTTCCTCAACCGGTGCAAGCGGAGCCAAGCCAGCCGGTTGAACAGACCTCTACGCCAGCTGTATTCGCGGAAGCACGCGAGGGCAACCTCGATCCGCGCACGGGTGTGGAGGTGTTCCCACCGGAGGAACGGCAGGGTACCCAGTATTTCACCGTGCGGGATCTGCGCAACGGAAACAAGGTAAAGAACGTCACGCGCGCCTCTGCACGCAGGCTTTGGCATTACGCCATCAGCCGGTATGCTGAAATTGGTGGTTCGGTCGAGAAGGCACAAATCGACTGGCGCGGCAATTACGGCCTCCTGCGCAGTTACCAGCAGAATAAAACAACCTATTATGATTTAATCCAACGCGAAGGGAACAATTATCGGTTCTTTTTTGGCGTAACGTACGACGGCATCCACGGTCCATGGAAAGTATTCGCCGCGGAGGATTGAGGCTCATGCGTTTTGGCGTGCTAACGGTTTCGGACCGTTCTTCGCAAGGCGT
>JAPKMQ010000129.1 GCA_026645875.1 Longilinea sp. | reverse complement strand
CCCTTGGGACGGACAAACGCGCCAAACGGTATCCAGTTTAACGTGAAATCTGTTTCGCCAATGCGGAACAATTTCAACATGCGGGGCGGAAAGCCAAACCCGAACTCCTCCACCTGAATTTTGAACATCTTGGAAGTCAGGTAGTGGCCCAACTCGTGCAGGAAAATCAACACCCCTAAAGCGAGTATGAACTCCAATATACGCAGTATGGTCGAAACAATAGAATCCATTGCTGTAAACCTCAGCAGCATAATTTGATTGAATCTGTTTCTACATTATAACTGCTTTGAGGTTGGACTTCCAAAATAATGAAAAGACTCTTAGGCAGGCTGGTTTTCCACCCATCGGGCAGGACCACCCACCGGCGCGACCAGCAGGCTTTTGACACCCGGGAAGGCGCGCAGGCGATCTTGAACCGCGGCGGAATCTGACACCGGGGTAATGATGTGCACATTTGGGCCGGCGTCCAGCGTGTAGGCCGCATTAAGCCCTTCCTGCCGCCAGACCGGGATTGTTTTCATCAACGCGATGGATGCGGGTTCCCAATAAAAAAGCGCCGGATGCGAAGTCATCATCACCGCGTGCATCAGGTTACTGTCCAGTTCAATGATTTCGGCCAGCGCGGTGAAATCGCGCTCCAGGATGGCCTGTCGGCAGATCTCCAACCTGCGGGGGGTATCTACCACCCGGGCAGCCTGCAGCGGGCTGGTGTGGGCCAAACCGTGGCCTTCGGTGGAGCCGACTGGCTTGTGGACCGCCCGGACGACGGCGACGTGATCCACCAGTGCCCAATGTTCCAGTGGCGCAATTGAAACGGCAAACGAATCGGCATCGCCATCGCCGGGATGCCACTCGGAGAATCCGCCTGGGATGGAGCGACAGGCCGAACCCGATCCGGTGCGCGCCAGGCGCGAAAGCGCAGGCTGATCCAGCTCCAGCCCAATGGCGCGTGAGGCAGCCAGGCTGAGGGCCGCGAACGCCGCGGCTGAGGAAGCAATGCCCGCACCGGTGGGAAAGTTGCTTTCGCTTTCCACCCGGGCGTGCCAGGATCTACCAGCCAGGAGCCGCACACGGTCAAGAAACTCGCTGACTCGCTGCAGGCCTCCGCCTCGTACTGGCAGGCCGTTGATCAAAAGCGTATCGGCGGGCAAATCCGCAGAAAAAATCACGGTCGTGCGCGTTTCCAGCCCGGCGAGATTCATCGAGATGGAACCGTTCACCGGCAGGCGAAGCGCGTGGTCGCGGTTGCCCCAGTACTTGATGAATGCGATGTTAGCGCAAGCGACCGCGGTTGCGGTGAAATTAGACATGTTACCTCAATAATTTTTTGATCATTTTCTATGGTAAGTTTACCATGTACATCAAACATCTCGATCAGATGGCGTTTTGATTCGAAGGACGCTGTTTCTAATTTTTCTTGAATGCTGGCGCAGAATTCTTCGATCTCGCCAATCTGAACATCATCCAAAACTGCCTTATTAAGGTGTGAGCTTATGTCTATTCTCTCCTCCATCAATTTTTTACTGGTTGCATCGATCTTCATCTTCCTTTCATCGATCAGGGATTTTGGAAAATCACCATTAAGAAATAGATCTAATAATTTGTTCTGCTGGTTTTTCAAATCGTCAAGCTGCTGGTCAATTATCTCAATTTGCCCAACAATTCGCGAATTTGCTGTCATCGTCTCCAACTGCATATTCCGTAACCCGTCAGAAATAATTGAAGGGTTCTCTATTAACCCTCTCAGCCAATTCCATACCGTTTCTTCAATCATATCGGCTCGAAAATTGGGCATTGAACAAAGGCTGATGGGCTTTTGCTCTTTTCCCTTGCAATAGTAGTAGGTGTTATGTTCCCGCCGAGTCCGTCCCACATATGAGTAGTTGCATTTTGAGCATTTCAACCGTCTTCCCATTAAATATTCATGTTTTGCACTTCTAATGGAGTCTTTTGAATTCTTTTGGATTTTCTTTTGCGCCAATTCAAAATCCCGCTGTGTAATGATGGTGGGAACAATCACAGATACCCATTCATCTCGAGAGCGGGGAACCTGCTTTCCCAAACCGCGTTTTGATTTCGCTTTCCGGGAATGTTCCTTTCCATCGCTGATGATTTTCGTTTTGCCATAATGCCAGGTACCTGTATATGTTTCATTCCGTAAAATATGACGAATCATTGGACTTGACCATACACCAGGATCGCTTTTTTTGGCAACATACGAAAATTTATCTCCACGGGTTGGGAAACGTAGTTCAGTCAATTTAACTGTAATGGCATTCATGGATAATGGAAGTTCATTCTCGTCACCATACAGGTACCATTGGAATACAAGGCGAACGATTTTTGCTTCATCGTCATCAATCTCCAGCCAGGCCTTGTGAGGTTCTGAATTTACCTTGTATCCGTACGGGGGCCTACTGCCGACCAGTACGAAACCAGATTGGGCTTTTCCTCTCTTTCCGCGTTTGCTTCGTTCAAGAATTTTCGCTTTTTCATATTCAGCTATACTGGCACGGATTTGTTTCTGAAGACGGCCTTCATCTGAGTCGTCATACCTTCCAATCACATACTCAACTGTAACACCAAAACTATGGAGTTCTTCTTCCAGGATCATTTGGTGGACTGACTTGCGAGCAATCCGATCGAGGTCATAGACAATAAGGATCGTAACTGTTTTATCGAGCCCAAGGTATTCTCTCATCTCATTGAGTGCTGGTCGGTCCAGGGAAGTTCCCGTGTAATCTTCCTGGAATGTAGCAGCAATGGCGTAATCCATTTCTTCAGCATAATGTCGACATCCATCAATTTGAGTTTGTAGGCTGTAGCCTTTGGCCTGTTCATCGGTACTCACCCTAACGTAGATAATTGCGCGTTTGACCGTCATTTTTTCTGCCCTCCAATGATCTCAACACCATGTCCATTACGCCGAATGCGCCCATCATTTTCGAGACGCTCCAGGTAGGAGTAAACCGTCTGCCTGGACATTTTCAAAGTACGTGCGGCATCCGTCACACCGATCGTCGGATTGTCACGATAGAGTGTCAAAAGGTTGTCCAAGCGGTTGCCTTGAATAGCTGCCCTGGCTTGACGCGCTTTGACTAACGAACTGTCTGGATTGACAGTAATAGGCGTTGGATTGGACGCAATAAGATCAGTCAGACTCCCCGTAGTTGGACGATTGGTTTGACGTTCCGCTTTACGCTCTGCACGATCCTGGGCTATCTCCGCCAGACGCCGGCGATGTCCAGAACGCAAGGCCAGGTTGACAGCACCGACCAATGCCAGAATTGGAAAGAGCGCCGGCGCGTAACGAGCAAGATCTGGGAAAATATCCAACAGCACTGTCAAACCAATGGTGGAAACCAGGTAAACGCCGACTAAGGAAGCTGCCAACAAAAACGGTGCGTCTGGATCCGTTTTCCTTTTGTCTGCGTTGTACTCCCAAAGCAGCAGGCTGGTACTTACGGTAGTTAGGCCCAGGCTCTCGATGATCGCAGCAGCGACCCAAGCTAACTCAGCGCTCCAATGCAAGTCTTTGACTGTGGCATTCGCCACCAAAACCGCACTGGGAATGGGGGTGATCCAGGGACCGATGGCGGCAATGCCATCGGTCAGGTTAGTCTCAATTTCCGAGAGAGTCTCCCGGAATCGAAAAAGAAAAGATTGATCAACCAAGATAAGCCTCCTGAACAGGTAGGGGGTAACAAAAAGCCCCCGGTAAATGGTCCCCACCGAGGGCGAATCCTGGCTGATCAGCTATAATGAGATCAGCCCCTGCCGCCGGCCAAATCGGTGGTTGGGGTCAGGTTCGTGTAGGTGCTCGCTACACCTGCACGAACCGTCCTATGGTTTTGTTCTATCTATTATATCGCATAGAACAAATATGCGAGTAATCGAATTTGGAGCTATTCGGAAGTAGCGAGCCAACCGGAAAAAAGTCAATAGCGCCAGTTGCGATGGGCGCTGGGTGGCAGCGTAAAACCGCCTTCCACCCACGTCTCTAACTCCTCCTCAGAAACGCCCAGCAGTTCGCACCAATTCAGCCCGACAAACTGTAACCATGTTCGAGCCTCGGTCACGCGGGCCGGGTTATCGCTCTCCAGATCCAACACGGCATGGTAGATCACAGCCAGGGCCAGGGCCGTATACGGGTCATGAATAATTTCATCATCCATCTTTGCTTTCCTCGGATCTCTCCGGAAGATGGATATGGATGACCTCCCCATCTGTAACCGCCGTCAATCGCTCTCTCAACTGTTGTATAGGCGAGCCGCTGATTTTCTCGGCGTCGACATTCCTATCCAGGAAAACCGACAGCGCCATAGCCAGCTGTTCCGGGTTGTAACCGGCCTCGATTCTTCCATCAGGCAGCCGGCGCCAACACCCACCAATCGTTGGAAGCTTGCTGTCTGCGGGCAGGCGCAAAGCGATTTCACAATTCGCCCACGGAGCCGGATCAGCCTGTGACATTCCGCCATCTGTGACATCAGTGACGTTAGTTTTCTGAGTCAACTCGACAGGCAAATGAATGCCATACACCGCTGCCCAACGCTCCAATTCGGCCAGGGTGGTTTGCCATTGGCGGGTTCCTCTGCCGGCTTCGCGCGTCTTGCGCAGACGCAGCTTGCCCAAAAGCCGACCAACCTTCCGGGAGGTAATGGATTCCTTGTCGATGTCTGCTTCTATACCCTCTGCAACCGTCTGAGCTGCTTCGCTGATCTGCGAAGTTGAGAAAGTCCATGTGGTAAGCGAAATGTCACTGTTGTCCTTAATGTCACTCTTGTCGGCAGCCAGTTTGCAGATCGCTTGCAGGATCAGCAGGGTCAGATCGCTGGACTGCTGCTCAGCGGTCTCTTCTTGCTGGTAATGCCAGGACATTGCCTCCAGCCGCTGAAACAAGCCGCCAATAAAACTCTGATCTTTCCCCTGTGTGAAGCTGCGCTGCAGCCGATGGCTCTGATCCAGGGCGTCCAACCAGGCAGCGACCGATAGGATCGCCTTCCACGGCTGAAGGTTGCGCCCTCTCAAGCGGGCATTTTGGGCGACTTGAGTTTCAAAATCGTGCAGCAAGGGCAAATTCGCCAGACCCACTGCCCACAGATCATCGACCAGTGCGCGGCGGTCGTGCGGCCAGAAGGTGTGATCCAGAGGATCGAAATTGGCCTTGTCGCGGTCGGCGGTGCGGATGAGGGGAATGACGATCGTGCGCGATGCCAGAACGGGATCGGGTATGTTGATCCCGGAAAACAAGCGCGGGCTGTAGGCGTTCACGTGGCGCAGCTTCCATTTTCCAGGTCCGTCCGGTTCTTTCAGCGGTATGGTCGATCCTCGCCGGTTGCCGGCCAGCAGCAGTGCACGTTTATCCGGATCGGTCTTTTTTGGGTCGGCCAGGTTCTCGGCGTCGTCGAAAGCCAGGGTCGCGCCATAATCCGCCAGGTCGCGCAGGCTGGCAAAGCTGCCGCCGGCCAGGATGAGCTGGCCCAGGTAAGCCATTTCGGTCACCACTATCAGCAGGTTAGTCTTTCCTGATCCGGCTCCCCCGTTTGGCCAGAGAAACCCGATCACATTGAACGCATCCAATAAGTAGGTCGCCATGATGAAGCAGGCAACTAATTCGGCCATGGCCTGCTGGTCACCCAACGAATGGTCGAAATCCAGGAAGCGATTGACCACATCGACGACTTGCTGGAAGGTGCAAATTGGGTCAGGGATTTTGCCTTGAACGTAAGAGCGTACGCCGCGGGTAGACCAACGTTTTTCAACCGGGACGATTTCGGGGAAGATCGCGTTCATCCCCAGTTCACTCATGGGGCGTGTGCTTTGGCCGTCGCTGACTTCAGCGAAAACTCGCCGGTCGCTGCGAATGATAAACAGGCAGGTCTTTTCCTCGATCAGGGGGGGATTGTGAACGATCAGGTTGCCATCCTTGTCCAACCCTTCGCGCTGGGTGGTACGCACTGGCAGCCAGGTCGCAGCGAATGCATACTTCCCAATCAGGCAGAGGGGGCGCTTGATATTAGGCGAGGGTTCATCCAACAACTCGATGGTCGGCAGGGCAGCCTGGGGGATGGGGCGGGGGAGTTCCGCCAGCGCTTCCAGGTCTTTCAGATCATGCCCGCTGGCAAGCCAGTCATCCACACCCCATTTGATCCCGCTGGGATGATTGGACAGATAGATAGCCGAAACGGTAGCTCCCTTGCGCTGGAGGATTTCCGTCAGGCGTTCCATTGCCTGGCGCACCGAAGGTTTATACATCACGTCCGAGTCGAAAACGATGCGCACCGAACGATTTTCCCAGGCGACGAAGTCGAAATCCGCCAGGATGGTTGTCGCGCCAAATTCATTGTGCCCTTTGAAGTTCCAGACACCGAGTAAATCAATGGCGCAAGCTCCTGCCGTGGCTAAAGAATCGGCTTTCTTCTGCCCTTCGGTGATGTACAGCGGAATGCTCGGATTTTTGAGTTTCTTCAAGCAGGCAGGCGGACAGTCCACCCGCACGCCGGTGTTCTTGGGGATTTCGTACTTGAGCACTTTGACCGGCCGCAAGCCGTCCGAATCACGTTTGCCGCGATTTTCATAGGTGCGTGGGTTGTCCGGACGGTAGACATGCAAGCCAACCTTGCCGTCTGTAGTGTGCAAAGGGATGAGCAACCCGGTTACGCGCCGCTGGGCGGGCGAAAAGCCATATTGAACCAGGTCGCCCTCGCTTGTAATCGTTCGGTAGCCACGTTCTCGAATCAACTGTTCCGAGATGCCCGATTCCTCGGTAAGCATCTTCAAGTGTTTGTCTGAAAGGGACAGGTCGGTGAGGCTCATACTTTGGGCTCCTGGCTATTGGTGGTTTCTGCGTCTAAAACAGATTTGTCTCCTGTGGTTCGTACCTTGCGTTTCTTTGCGGACGGTTCGTCCGATTTCTTACCTGGCTCTCTCCCCCTGCACTGCGTGCGGGGGCCTTCGGGTTTCGTTCCTGTAAATTGATCACTGAGGATGTAAGCGTAGACGCGCGCCAACAACCTCCCCTGCTCCTCCGGTGAAAGTTGGAGGGTTTCAGCAGGTTGAATCATGGCGAACACAATTCTCCTGAGATTCTGTGGATGGGCTTTCTGAAGCTAATAACAAACCGCGCCGGATCAGGTCGAGGCGGACGATGAGTCTGGCCTGGTCCGCCGGGGTACGCAGTTCCTGCTCCGCCAGATGGATCAGGGCAGAGTATTCGGGCTGTTCTAAGAGGATTTTCAAACGGTTGAGCATAGATCTCCTTTCGGCAAAATAAAATGACGGCGTTATCGTTCAACGCCGCCATTCTGCCGCCAGGGATATCCCTTGCTCAAGTACCCGCAATATCCCTCTTTATCCCTTCCATATCCTTTTATCGAAGGTTATTGGTTCAAGAGGGCTTCTCCTTGGAATCCTTGATGTAATTTGACTTTCTGTAGGGTACTACTTCAGCCCCATAATCTTTTCGCAGCTTATTGATCCGGTTGAGGACTGTTTTTCTCGAAAGGCTTACCCGGACCGCGATCTGTTCACAGGTCAGACCTTTGTGCCAGTGGCGCAAGATTTCGCGGTTAGGACCGACATCCGGGATGGTCATCCAGATCTCCGCAGTTGGATTTGCTGGTTGAGATTGCGCTTCGGTACTGGTTACAGCTTGTGGAGTAGTAGAAGCAGTGACTTCGGGGATTTCTGGCAAAGAAAACCAGCCCAACTTTTCCAGTTCGTCGCGGATCGCGTCCCACAGTTCCCAGAGGGTTCTTTCACCAGTCATGCGAATTCGCAAAAGGGTCCCGTCTGAGGGTAGAACATGAGCGTGAATGGACAGGAGATTCCTTCCGATTGACAGCTTTACTTCAATTGGGTTGGCATCCTGTGGAATGCTGCCTGCATCTTTGCGTCCGCCTGGAAGCAGAATTTGGCA
>JAPKMQ010000128.1 GCA_026645875.1 Longilinea sp. | reverse complement strand
CCGAGGGCGTGAGTGAAATGGGAGATACGGTGGAAGTGAGCGTAGCGGTGGGCGCAGGAATCACCGTCAGGACCGGCGTGGGCATCAATTGCATTTCACCTTGCGGCAGCGAGCTCCAGATGATGGCAAAAATCGCACCTAGCAGCACAACTGCCAAGCCAATTGAAACGACTAATACAAGCGGAGACAAATTGCGTTTGATCATTAGAAGGGTAGCAGGAAGAACGACAGCCCCAGCATCAGGTAAATTGCCAGAAGTGCCGCGCCTTCCAGCCAGTTGGACTCTCCGTCCAACGAAACAAAGGCGCTGATGATTACGCCGGCCCCGAGCGCGATCAACTCAAATGGATTGAATATGAGGGTTAATGGGTTTCCCATCGCCAGGCTCAGGAACACCAGTAATGGCGCTACAAAAAGAGCAATCTGCAAACTTGAGGAAACGGCAATCTCGACGCTCAATTCCATTTTGTTGCGGAGGGCCACCTGCACAGCAACCAGGTGCTCGGCGACATTGCCGATGATTGGAACCAGGATGATGCCCAGGAAGAATTCGGACAAACCCAGGTTCTCAGTGACATGTTCAATCTCACCCACCAGCAACTCGCTGAGCAGCACCACGCCGATGGTCGCTGCAGCCAGCAGCACAATCGATTGAACAACCGTCATGGAGGGTTTGTGATGGGGCTCCACCGTGGTTTCATGCGTGATAGGACTGCGAGCCGCTTTCAACGAATAAATGATCCCCAGGACGTACAGAGCCATCATCACCACCGCCACGCCCAGGCTCAACGCCTCCACGCCAATGCTGTGCTCATCGCCGATTGACCCACTGAAGAAGGATGGAATGATGAGCGCCAGGATGGCCAGGATGAGCAGGATGGCATTATTGGATGCGTGCCGGCGGTCAAAGGATTGTGTGCCGTGTTTTATGCCACCCACAACCATCGACAACCCCATGACCAGCAAAAGATTGCCGATAATGGACCCGGTGATCGAGGCTTTGACCAGGTCGAGCAGGCCGGCGTTGATGGCCACCAGCGTGATGATCAATTCGGCTGCGTTGCCAAGCGTGGCGTTCAACAGCCCGCCGATACGCGGGCCGGTGTAGAAAGCCATCGCTTCAGTGGCTTTGCCGATGTACCCCGCCATGGGCACCAGGCCAACCGCGGAAAAAATAAAAATCCACAACGGCCCCCAGTGCAGCAATTCAGCCAGGATTGCGAGCGGAAGCGCAATGACGAGAAAGGACAACGGATTTTGGCGCAGGTGGGCAAGAATGTTTTTCATTGTAATATCCGCTTTCTTCGCATAGGTTGACTAATTATATCTGATTTATACATCCGCGCGCGGTCGAACTCACAGGCCGCGGTGTGTTATAATCGAACAAATCCGATCTATGGGTAACCCGACTTCATCTGCGCCTGTCCTCGGAAATCGCTACCAACTCCTGGAAACCTTGGGTACCGGGGGCATGGCTGTTGTTTATCGCGCCTATGATTTGCGTCTGGAACGTCCAGTGGCAATCAAAGTGCTGCGGCAGGATTACTCGCAAAGCGAAGCCTTTCGCGAACGCTTCCGGCAGGAAGCCAAAGCTGCCGCCAACCTCTCTCACCCCAACATCGTCACTGTGCATGACTTCGGTCTGGATGCCAGCCGGCTATATATCGTCATGGAATTTGTTCCCGGCACGGACTTGAAGAGCATTCTCAAAGAACGCGGCCGGTTGGATGTGGATGAGGCCATCGCTTTGATTGTCCAGGCATGCGCAGGAATTGGCTATGCGCATCGTGCTGGCCTGGTTCATTGTGATGTCAAGCCGCATAATATGCTGGTTACGCCTGATCAGCGCTTGAAAGTGACCGACTTTGGCATCGCACGCGCGTTGTCCTCAATTGCCCCCGACGAGCAGCACGATGTCGTGTGGGGCTCGCCCTTGTACTTCTCGCCCGAACAGGCCGCCGGTCAGGCTCCCTCTCCGGCATCGGACGTCTATTCGCTGGGTGTCGTCCTTTACGAGATGCTAACCGGCCAGCTCCCATTTTCGGGCACTGATCCGATCGAGCTGGCCCGCCTGCACCGCGAGAGCACTCCGGTTGAGCCGCGCCTGCTGAACCCGGAAATCCCGCTGTCGTTGAACCAGATCCTGATGAAAGTGCTCTCAAAAGAACCTTCATCCCGCTATCGGACGGCAGATCAATTGGGCAGGGTGCTGCTCACCTTCAACCAATCGGCCAACGGCTTTGCACCCTCCAACCCAGTCCAGGTGCCCAACCCAATGCCTGCGGTATCGGCAAGCAGTGACCCGCTGAGCTCCACGCTGCCGCCTGAACCGTCCACGCCGGTCAGCCAGGAAACCAGCACGGAAATCGATTGGGGCTCCATTGGTCTTGGCATGCTGGCGCTGGCAGCCGTCGGCGGCTTGATCCCATTCTGGCTGTTCGTCTACTTCTCGCTGAATCCCCCGGTGCGGTAGCCATGACAACGCCAATTATTTCAGCCTCCATATTGGCCGCCAACTTTGCCCACCTTGAGGCAGACCTTCGCCAGGCCGAGCAAGCGGGTGCGGATTGGATCCATGTGGATGTGATGGACGGGCATTTTGTTCCCAACATCAGCATGGGTCCCATGATCGTCGAGACCTGTCGTTCAATCACCGCCCTGCCGTTGGACGTGCATCTCATGATCGACAATCCTGACACCTTCCTGGATACTTTCGCGGCGGCCGGCGCCAATCGAATCAGCGTGCATATCGAAGGTAATCCCAATATCCATCGCACGCTGCAAAAGATCCGCAGTCTGAATTGCCTGCCAGGGATCGTCCTTAACCCGGGCACACCTGCGTGCACCCTGAAGGAAGTCCTCCACATGGTCGACCTGGTCCTGGTAATGACTGTGAATCCCGGCTATGGAGCACAGTCTTTCCTGCCCGAAACGCTTGGAAAAATCACAGAAATCCAGCGCATGAGTGAAAAAAGCCAAACGCCTCCACTGATCCAGGTGGACGGTGGAATCACGCCCCGCACACTTCCACTCACCTACGCAGCTGGCGCGCGCGTATTTGTCGCCGGTAACGCTATCTTCAATCACGGCGACGGCATTGCGGCTGCAGTGCGCGCCTTGAAGGTCTCGGTCAGTTAAATAAAAACCACGGCATTCGCCGTGATTCTTAGGGAAAATTCTGGTAAATTTATGCAGTCTTCACGATCGTTCGGATGCATTTCGCGCACAACACTTTTTGAACCTTGCGGCCATTTTCCAGAACGGAAACCTTCTGGAGGTTGGGCTGAAAAGTTCGGCGGGTCGCCCGCAAAGAAAAGCTGCGGTTATGCCCGAATTGCGTCGTCTTTCCACACCGTTCGCATTTTGCCATTGTCGAAGATCCTTTCAAATCCTTGTTTGCTTGAGGCTGTCAAGGCGAAGCCTTCGCCTGACGGCAAGCGAAGATTTTACCACAATTCGCATCGTTTTTCAAGATTGACGGTTAAAATAGAGGGCAGCGAATATGATTGATGATTCTATGAATACCATGGGGAATATCTTTATCTCGCATAAAGCCATTGCGACAATTGCCTCGCATTCTGCGCTTGAATCCTACGGCGTGGTTGGGTTAGCGCCAAAGGACCTTGCCGAGGGATTGGTGCGCGTGTTGGTGAAAGACCCCTCCCTGGGCGTGGATGTGGAATTCGATGGCAAAAGCATCGAAATCGATCTCTACATCATTGTTGAATACGGAACCCGGATCAAATCCGTGGCTTCCAGTGTTGCCGATAATGTCCGTTATATGGTAGAAAAAACTGTCGGGTTGCCAGTCAAAAACGTGGATGTGCACATTCGGGGATTGCGCATCAGTAACCCGGATTAATTGGCGAGTAGGAGACTTATGAATAGCGAAATTAATTTCCCCACGGGCGATGGACGGACTTTGGCGACCAGCAATCAAATCAACGGGCAGGGCTTAAAAGAGATGATCGAAGCAGGCCTGACCTGGCTGCGCACCAATCAGCAAATGGTCAATTCGCTGAATGTGTTCCCAGTCCCCGATGGCGACACAGGCACCAACATGCTCCTGACCATGCAAGCAGCGTACAACGAAATCAGCAAGTCTGGTGAATCCAACGTGGGAAAGATGGCGCATGCGATTGCGCAAGGCGCTTTGATGGGCGCCCGCGGAAATTCTGGCGTCATATTATCACAAATCTGGCGCGGTTTCGCCCGCGGGCTGGACAGTCAGGATACCATGGATGCCGCGCTACTGGTGCGGGCACTAGGTGAAGCGCGAACCACCGCTTATAAAGGTGTTGTCCGCCCGGTGGAAGGTACGATCCTGACGGTCACCAAGGATATTGCGGTTGCCGCGGAACAGAAGCTGGTCGAAAACCCTGACCTATTGACAGTCATCGAGACCATCGTCCAGGAAGCGGACGCTTCGGTAAAGCGCACCCCTGATTTACTCCCCATTCTCAAACAAGCCGGCGTGGTGGATTCGGGCGGCAAGGGTCTGTTCATCATCTGGGAAGGCATCCTGCGCCACCTGAAGGGTCAATCACTTGAAACCGCCATCGCGGTCGTGCAACCGCTCGCGATGATGCAAATGGATCAAACTATGGAATCAGTTGAACCCGGCCAGGATTATGAAGTCGTAGTGGACTTCCGCCCCTCTGCTCCACTGGATCTGGAAAAATTCTATGCCGGGCTATCAGAAATCGGCACTTCCATTCAGGTCGGCGAAGGGGACGGCATGTACCGCATGCACATCCACGTACCCACCGAAAAGCGCTACGAACCCATCGATTACACCATGCAACTGGGCACAATCACCAAGGTGGCGATGGAAAACCTTCTGGCGCAGATGGAAAGCCTCGAAGCCGCGTCGGAATCCAACTTCAATCTCGCGCCCGTCGAACCTGGCCAGATAGCCGTAATCGCCGTCTCGCCGGGAGCCGGCATTTCCCGCATTTTTGCCAGCCTGGGCGTCAGCGGCATTGTAGAAGGCGGCCAGACGATGAACCCAAGCACGGAAGAGATTCTCAAATCATTTGAAAACCTTCCAACCGATAAAATCGTCATCCTGCCCAACAACAAGAACATTGTTCTGGCCGCGCAATCCGCCGCCAGCGTAACGGTGAAGAAAGTTGCGGTCATTCCCAGTCGTAGCGTTCCGCAGGGTTTGTCGGCGGTCTTGCGGTTGGACCCAAACGGCGATTTTGAACATGTGGTCAAGGATATGACCAGCGCCATCGGCGATGTAGAAACCGGCGAAGTGACCATCGCCACCCGCAACGTCGAAATCAACGGTGTGCAAGTTCACGAAGGCGAAGTGATCGCGTTGCTCAATGGCACACTGGTGCTGGCCTCGGAGAACCTGGATGATGCCTGCCTGGGATTGCTGGAGAAAGCCCAGACTGAGGACCGCGAGCGCATCACCCTCTTTTTTGGGCAGAACGTGAGCAAAACGGATGTGAACCGAATTGTCGACAAGATCCGCAGCAATTATCCTTCGCACGAAATTGAACTGCACGAAGGCGGACAACCTCATTACCAATTCATTCTTTCCATCGAATAACCTATGCGGTCTGCCTGCATCCTGACAGATAATTCAGCCCAATTTCCAATCCCCACCTTTGCCGGGCGGGGATTGGTTCGAATCGTCACGCATGATATTCGCCTGAATGGTCATGTACACCCTGCCGGAAAGGATCTGAAACTCAACCAGTTTCCGCACTCCGCGGGACCAGGTTCGAATCCCCGGCTGGTCGCCCCGTCTGTGGCAGAGTTTCAGGAAATCCTGGGCAACCTGAGCCAGAATTTCGATGACATTCTAGTGATCCTGATGTCTTCGCACCTGTCAGAGGCGATCAACAATGCGATGATCGCCGCCAAGGAATGTCAGGGCAGATCGGTCATCACGGTCATCGACTCAGAAACCATTTCGGTGGGGCTGGGAATCCTTGTGCAACTGGCTGCCAGCCTACTCGACCAGGGCCGTCCGATGGTGGAGGTGGAAAAGAGCATCCGCCACCGCATACCCCATATCTATACACTCCTGTGCACGCCAGGATTAACTTACCTTTCCAATGCTGGTTTTATTGAACCCAGCCAGGCTGCGGTGGGTGAATTTCTAGGCCTGCTGCCAGTCTTCTCCCTGGAGGAAGGCAAACTCTCGCCCCTGGAAAAAATGCGCAACTACCGCGCCGTTCTGGATTTTTTTCAGGAGTTCGTGGATGAGTTTGATGAATTGGATTACATCGCTCTGCTGCAAAATGGCTCCTTTAGCAACCCAGACCTGCGCCAATTGCGCCAGCACGCGGAAGACAGCTATTCATCGGCTCAATACATCGAGCACATGTTGAATTTGCCCCTTGCGACACTATTTGGCCCCAAGTGCGTGGGACTTTTCGCGATCGAATCGCTCTCCAGCCATAATTCGCTGACCTGAACCCCGATATGCCCATGAAAACATGGGCATTTTTCCTGCAAACAGGGCAATGAATCAACTTTAAGGTAAAATAAGTTCATGCCCTCACCGTTTGAAAAACTACAACGCTATATTCGACTTGAATCCGAACGCGGATATGACAACCGGGCTGTGGTTGGTGGCCTGGATAAGATCATCCCCTGGTGGGAACCTGAAGCGAGAGCCAACGCAATCGCTGAAGAATCGTTGCAGGCGATTCTGGAACGGCTGCGCACCTACCCAAAGGAAGAAACCGACGGTCGCCAACGCTTGGTGATCGAACTCAATCAATTGCTGGATGGACTGGGCAAGCTACCCCGCCAGAATCCAGTCCCTGCCCGGCCGCAACCAGCCAGACCAACCTCGCAACCTGATCGTTCGAAACGGCCGGGCATTGCCTCTCAATCCGAGCGCAACGACCAGTCGTCGGACCGGCAAAACCGGCAAACGCCGCGGCCAGCCCATCCGCAACAGCCCAGGGTTCCATCAGCGCCGCTGCCTGCCAGTGACGCGCTCGATCAGGGGCTGAAGGCGCCGGTTACCGTTTTACAGGGAATTGGGCCTTCAAACGCCAAAACCCTGTCCACCATCGGTTTAAATACGCTGGATGACCTGCTCCACTATTATCCGCGCCGGTACGATGATTATTCAAAAATGAAACCCATCAACCGGCTTTCTGCTGGCGAGGTGGTAACCATCCTTGCCGCCGTCAAACGGGTGGACAACCGCAGCCTTCATGGCGGAAAACGCGAAATCACCGAGGCCATTTTAGACGATGGCACTGGCGCGCTGCGCGTCACGTGGTTCAATCAACCCTGGCTTGCCAGCCGATTGCCCGTGGGCACGCAAATCGTCCTGTCCGGTAAGGTGGAAATGTACCTGGGCCGGCTGGTCATGAACAGCCCTGAATGGGAATACCTGGAGCAGGAACACCTGCACACCAACCGAATTGTGCCGGTCTATCCACTCACCGCTGGCATCTCGCAAAAGCAGCTCCGTAAAGCAATTTTCCAGGTGGCCTCCTTCTGGGCTCCGCGCCACCGCGATTTTTTACCCACCAGCATCCGCGAATCGGGCGGCCTCATGCCGCTTTCCACTGCTTTAGCGCAGGTTCATTTCCCCGAAAACCAGGCCTCACTGGAATCCGCGCGTGAACGGCTTGCCTTTGATGAAATCTTCATGTTGCAGATGGGCGTCCTCAGCCAGAAACAATCCTGGCAGTCAGCCGTTGGCCAGGTGTTCACAGCGCCTGCCGAGTGGCTGGCGCAAATTGAAGCTGGATTGCCGTTTGAGTTGACCGAGGCGCAAAAGCGCGCGCTGAGCGACATCCAGGGAGATCTTTCCTCCGGCAAACCGATGGAACGCCTGTTGCAAGGCGATGTGGGTTCAGGGAAAACGGTCATCGCGGCGTTGGCCATGGCAACCATCGCCCGCGAAGGCGCACAATCCGCGCTGATGGCCCCCACCAGCATC
>JAPKMQ010000127.1 GCA_026645875.1 Longilinea sp. | reverse complement strand
TGATGGCAAACGCGACCCGCTTGCGCTGCTCTTCGCGGCGGTTTTGGAAGGGAGCGGCCGCACGCAGGGTGGCGTCGAATGCCAGGTCATACGCCTTGCCAGGCGTGGGACGGGCCTGAATGTAGCGGCCGCGCTTGCGCTCGGTGCGTGTCTGCGAGCGGCGGCCGGCGGCACGCCGCACCATGCGGTCGAGGGGCGTGTCGAGGCGGCGCGGAACGAAGGCCTCGGTGGCCTTTACCTTTTTCCCGCCGTCCCACCAGTTGGTGGTACCCTGATCGAAAACATCCTGGCGCGCCGGCTCGTCGTCGCTCTGCTCAGGCGCGGCCTCGCTTTCCATCGTATCCGTTAAATTTTTTTTTCCGCGCTGCGGTCTTCGCCTTCACCGTCCTGCGGCTCGCTGTCGGATTCGCGGCCGGTGGTGGTTTGACCCTGAAGCTGCTCGATGCGGTCTTGCAGTTCTTCCATGCTCATTTCAGACTGCTGGAAGGGGCCGCGTTTGATGCGGTGGGGCAGGGCCAGCTCGGCGGCCAGGGCGATGTCGCGGTCAGTGATGGCCTTGCGGCCTTCAAAGGCGGCCTGGGCGCGCGCGGCCTTGAGAATGACCAGATCGGCGCGGTGGCCGTCCACGTTCAGCGAGGCGGTCAGCGACGCGATCGAGAGCAGGTCGCGGCGCGTGTAGGTGACCGACTCGATCAGCTTGCGGGCTTCTTCGATCTGGTGCGAGAGCGCGTCCTCTTTTTCCAGCCAGTACTGGCGGAAAGATTCGGCGTTGGCTTCGTAGGCCAGGTTGCGTTCCATGATCGTGACGCGTTCGCGCGCGTCGCGGATGCCGTAAATTTCAACCGAAAAGGCAAAACGGTCCAGCAACTGCGGGCGCAGGTCGCCTTCTTCGGGGTTCATCGTGCCGACGAGGATGAAGCGCGCCGGGTGCGAGAAGGAAATGCCCTCGCGCTCGACAATGTTCATGCCCATGGCTGCCGAGTCGAGCAACACGTCCACCACGTGGTCGTCCAGCAGGTTGACCTCGTCGATGTAGAGCATGCCGCGGTTGGCGGCCGCCAGCACGCCCGGCTCGAAGGCGCGCACACCCTTTTGAATGGCCTTTTCGATGTCCAGCGTACCGACCACGCGGTCTTCGGTGGCCGAAACGGGCAGGTTAATGAAGGGAGTGGCGCGGACGGCGGTGGGCAGGCTTTCGCCCGCTGCGGCGCGTTCGCGGCATTCGGTGCACCATGCGGCCGGGTTATCGGGGTTGCAGCCAAAGCGGCAGTCCGCCACCACGGGCACGCTGGGCAACAGGGCTGCCAGGGCGCGCGCCGCGGTCGACTTGGCGGTGCCGCGCTCGCCGCGGATCAACACGCCGCCGATGCGCGGATCGACTGCGTTTAAAACCAGGGCGCGGCGCATGCGTTCCTGGCCGACAATGGCGGTGAATGGATAAATCACGGGCATGGGCGGTGAGGTTCCTGTTTCTTAAGGAGATAGCAAGGTAAGTTTACCACTATTCGGGGCGTTTTTCGATGATTCAACGACCTGATGGAGTTGAAAAGTGAAGCGCTCCCGCCCAGCGCAAGGCTGGTGTTTCTTTTATTTTGCCGCCGTACGCGCGCAGCGGGGAAGATCAGCCAACTCTTCACTGTACGGACACCGCGCCCTTACGGAGGTTGACTGCCTAAAACTCATCCACCATAAAGGTAAAGTCATCACCCGGCAGGCCGGTGAAGAAGGTCAGCATGTGCCGCCAGGCCAGGCTTTCGGCTTCGGTCAGCTTTTCGTCGCGGTATTCCCAGTTGTTCTTGCGGATGTACTCACGCATCCCGGCGCTCAGGCGTTCCAGGCGGGCGGCGGTCTCATCGCTCAGCCAGCGGGCCGCCTGCGGGTACGGCGCGGCGAACTGACCCAGCCCCCGGCGCAGGTGATTCAAGCACAGCCCGTCGCTGGCCGCGTAGGCCGCGGCAAAGCCTTCCTCCTGCCGGGCGAGCAGCTCAAACAGCGTCTCGAGCATGCCGCGGTCGTTCTCCTGCACCACGGTGCAGACCGGGCAGGTGCCTTTGGGTGGCAGCACGGACGCGGTTGAGGAGGGTTCGTTCACGCCGAGCCGTTTGAGCACGGCGGCCAGCGCGTTCGGGCCGCGGTCGGGCAGCTCCAACTGGCTCAGTTCGCGGCTGGCCAGGCGGCCGAGCTGTTCGTAAATGATGTTTACGCCCAGCACCGGGCCGGTGTTGCGCATTTCAGCGGCCACCAGCAGGCAGGTATGGCGCGGGCAAAAGCCGTAGGCGTCGATGATCGGCTGGCGCACATCTGGCTCGTTGACGTTTTCCCACAGGAACGATTCAACGCTGGCGGCGGCCGCCTGATGCCCCAGACGGCAGACCGGGCAGCCGCTGCGGCGTAGTGCTTCCTTCAGGTTGGCAATTGAAATGGCAAAAGGCATGTCAACTGGCCTGTGCGGTGACTGTAGGAATCGCGCGGTTCCGGCGGGCCAGCATGATGAAAGCCAGCACGCTGGAAAGCCCGATAATGCCTGCTCCGTACCAGATGGCTACCGGCGCAATATTATCGTTAAGGAAACCGCCCAGCAGCGGACCGATGCCCGAAGCCACGCTCCAGGTAAGCCCATAGATACTCATGTAGCGCCCGCGCATGTCGGCTGGCGCGCGGTTGGCGGCATAGGTTGAGCCGGTCGGCGTCACGATGAGTTCGCCGATGGTCATGATCACCATGCTCATCCAAAAGCCCCAGAAACCAGCGCCCAGCGCGATGCTGGCGCCGCCAATCGCGTAGAAGAGCGCGCCAATAGCCATCACAGGCAGCGGCGTATGCCGTTTGGTGATCTGCGTGACGGCGAATTGCAGGAAAACAACCATCAGTGCGTTGGTGGTGGCAATAAAGCCGTACTGGCTTTCGGGAACGCCGAAATTCTTCTTGGCGTATACCGAGAGCAGCACCCAGATCATCGAGGCGACAACGGTGTTGAGCAGAAAAGCCAGCACGAAGCTGATGAATGGCCGATCGCTCAGCACGCGGCCGTAGCCACCGAATTTTTCCACCTGCGGCCGGGATTGATGTTTCGGTAGGGTTTCACGCGCCTGCACGATCACCAGAATGCCGTAGGTGACCATGCCGATGGCGGCGATGAAGAACGCCAGGTTATAGGAAACCCCCGCGATGAACCCGCCAATGCTGGGGCCGATGGAAATGCCGATGTTGTTGCTCATGCGCAGCAGTGAGTAGGCATCCGGGCGTTTTTCCGGCTCGATTAAATCGGCCATCATGGCGTCGGCGCCGACGCGGTAGAGCGGGTTGATGGCTCCGCGCAGCGCCATGAGCGCCATGAAAGCCGGGTAGCTGTCAGCCTGGCTGAGCAGTAAAAAAGCCAGCCCGTCCGAGATCAGACTGATATACATGATGCGCTTGCGCCCGACCCTGTCGGCGACCGGCCCGGCGATGAAAGAAAAAATCAGCCCGGAAATGGCGTTGACCGTCATTAAAGTGGTCACGGTCGAGAGCGGGAGATCCAGCTTCTCGCTGACATAAATCATCAGGAACGGCCAGACCATGCTGGCGCCGACGGTGCTGATCATCATTCCCCAGAACAGCAGCCAGAACTGGTGCGGATATTCTTCTTTGGCGCGGCGGAGACGGGCGAACATGTGCGGTGATGTCCTTGCGTTAGGGTGAAGTGAAATTGTATCACGAGGGTCTCTTTCTTCATAAATTTAGCAGCGCCTTGACACGTGGTAAAATAGCTAGGTGATTCTAGGTTTTTAAGGAGACAGAATGGTCAGTCCTGAACTGCTTGAGATTTTGCGTTGCCCCGCGTGTGCGCGTGAAGGGCGTGGCTTGCTGACCCTGGTGCGCGATAGCTGGCTGGTTTGCCAGGATTGCGGCCGCAAGTACCCGATTGTGGAGGATATCCCGGTCATGCTGATTAGCGAAGGCGACAAATGGGTGCAAACCGCGGCTGACCAACTGCCCGTTCCGCCGCCGAAGATCGATTAATCCCCGCCTGGAATGAAAACTGCAACGGATTGGCTACTGCGTTGGCAGCATTCCACGGGTTGATGGATAAATAAAGGGTTTATGGCACAGGTAAAACGAAATTCCGCTCGTAACCGCGCACCAATGGACCGCGTGACGGTCATTCTATTGGTCGCGTTTGTGATCGTCGCGATCATCGCTGGCGTGCTGGCGTTTAACTTCTTCCGCGGGCTGGTGGGCTCGTGGACCATCACGCCGCTGGGCGGCGCGCCGGTGGACAACGGACAGGCAGCCCAGCCCGGCACCGTGGTGACCAATTCGCCTGGCGGTTTTGTGCCCAGCAATGCGCCGACCGCCGAAGCCTGGGATGGTAACAGCCGTGTCACCATCCTGTTGATGGGGCTGGATTACCGCGATTGGGAATCCGGTGAGGTGCCGCGCACCGACACGATGATGCTGCTGACCGTCGACCCGCTCAGCCGCACGGCGGGTATGCTTTCGATCCCGCGCGACATGTGGGTGAACATTCCTGGTTACGACTATTCCAAGATCAACAACGCTTACCGCTTTGGCGAGCTGGACAAGCTGCCGGGTGGCGGACCTGGCCTGGCGATTGAAACGGTCGAGGAATTTTTGGGCGTGCCGGTGCAGTATTACGTGCAAGTCGATTTCCAGGCCTTCGTCAAACTGATCGATGAGATTGGCGGTGTAAAAATTGACGTGCCGTCTGAAATTACCATTGAAGCGATCGGTAATTTCAACGAAGTCACGCTGCAACCCGGGCGCATCACCCTGCCCGGCGACCTGGCACTGGCGTATGCGCGCGCCCGCTACACCGACGGCGGCGATTTTGACCGCGCCGCCCGCCAGCAGCAGGTGATCATGGGCGTCCGCGACCGCATCCTGGATTTCAACCAACTGCCCGCGCTCATCGGCAAAGCGCCCGCCATTTACAATGAGCTTTCCAGCGGTATTCACACCAACATGACGCTTGAACAGATCATCCAACTGGCCTGGTTGATGCCGCAAATTGACAAAGACAGCATCATATCGCGTGTCATTGGCACGGATGCGGTTGAAATGGGCACCTCGCCGGACGGTTTGGCGATTCTGCGCCCGATCCCCGACCAGGTGCGCCTGGTGCGCGACGAGGTCTTTATCTCGGGCGGCCCGGTGGGGCCGGCCGCGGTGGGCGAGAACCCGGTGGAGCTGATGAAGGCCGAAGCCGCGCGGGTATCCATTCAGAACGGCACGCTGACGGCCGGGCTGGCCGGCAAAACCTCTGAGCTGCTTAAACCGGACGGCTTGAACGTGGTTGAGGAAACCAACGCGGATGGCGTGTACGAGTTCACCACCATCTTTGTGTACGGTCCCAAGCCCTACACGGTGCAGTACCTGATCGAAAAGATGGGTCTGGAAAACGCGCGCGTGGTCAACCGTTACGATCCCAACGCGGTGGTGGATATCGCCGTGGCGCTGGGCAACGACTGGGCGGCGAAAAACCCGTAATGGAAAGCTGGTGAAGTGCAAATCCCCGAAGCAGAAAAGTTTCGGGGATTTTTTCCTTCATCTTTGTACGGGCTATGTGCCCGCTGCGGCCGTCCTGATTTTTTACGGCAAACCGAAGGTGAGGATCCAGCCGGTCAGGCGCTGGCTGCCGTCGGCGGCGGTGCACTGGCCGGTGGTCAGGCCGCTGGCCTGCTCGCCGCCTTCGCCAGCCGTCACCAGGTAGGTGTAGCCCTCGCCCATGCGGTAATCGGCATACCCCGGACCGACCTGCCTTTTGAGGCCGGTGTAGAAGCTCTCCTCACCGCCCTGCCAGGCTACGGAGACCTTGATCCCCGGCAGCGGGTTGCCGTCGCCGTCCTGCACCCACACCTGGATCAGCCCGTCCTCCACCGCCGGGTCGCATACTGGCCGGCGGTCCAACAGGACGAAAGGCGTGCTCAACGTTGGCGCGGCTGTGATGCGCGGCGCAATGGTGGGTTGGGGCGTGTTCGTCGGCGCAAGGGTGGGGCGCGGGGTGGCGGTTTGAATGGCCTGGTCGTTCTCGAGTGTGCTAAAGGGCGTGCCGGCGGGCGCGGTGCTGGTGCTTTGCGCGGGTGAGGCGGGGTTGGTGGGCGCGCCGGTTGCGCCGCCGGAAACGTTCACCAGCGCCGAGGCCAGTTGCGCCAGCGCTCGGGCGGTCTCAATGCTGCCATTCTCGGCCAGCAGACGCTGGGCCAGTTCGGCCAGCGCGGCTTCAGGCGCCGGGTCGCGCAATTGCGCCAGGCGGTGGCTGGCGCGGCCCAGGTCACCGTTGGCCTGGTAGGAGAGCGCCACCAGCATGCGGTACTGGTCCTTGTCGGCCGCGCGCAACACCCCGGGCAGGGTGTCAACGTATTCCACCGGGCTGATGCGCAGCGAGAAAACCAGCCCGAAGACCAGCCCGAGGATCAGGCCGGTGAGCAGGTACCACGGCCCGCGCCGGGAAGTCTCCTCCCGGCGGCCGCGCCGTTCACGCCGTTCGCGCGCGGGGCTGGTCATGGCGCGGCCTGCCCCCCGGCGGGAACCGCCAGGCTGAGCGCCTGCGCCAGGTTGGCCATCAGGGTGATGTCAGCCGCCGGGAAGTTCAGGTCCTGGGCGGTCAGGATGGCCCCTTGAACGACGGCTACCGGATCCTCACTCCCCAGCAACTTCAGGCGCTCAACGGCCTGGGCGGGATTCTGCTCGGCGGCGTAGATTTCGGCCACCAGCAGCACCGTGTCGGCGCGGTAGTCGGCGCGCAGGCTGGAGGCCGGGGCCTGGATGTCGCTGCCCGGGTTGATCACCCAGCCATAGAGCAACCCCAGGGCGATGCCGGCCAGGATGCTGATGAGAAACCAGAGGATCCGTCCGATGCGCACGTTCGATCAATCCTTAAGCATGGGAATATTGACGCCTGTCCGGCGCGCGAAATCGATGGCTTCGGGGTAGCCGGCGTCGGCATGCCGCACCACGCCCATGCCGGGGTCAGTAGTGAGCACGCGCTGCAGGCGCACGGCCGCTTCAGGAGAACCGTCGGCGACGATGACCATGCCGGCGTGCTGGCTGTAGCCCATGCCCACGCCGCCGCCGTGGTGAAAGGACACCCAGGTGGCGCCGCCCACGGCGTTGATCAGCGCGTTGAGAATGGGCCAGTCGCTAATGGCGTCCGATCCGTCACGCATGCCTTCGGTCTCGCGGTTGGGCGAGGCCACCGAGCCGGAGTCGAGGTGGTCGCGGCCAATGACGATGGGCGCCTTGACGATGCCCTTGGCCACCAGTTCGTTGAATTTCAACCCGGCGCGGGCACGCTCGCCGTAGCCCAGCCAGCAGATGCGCGAGGGCAGCCCCTGGAAGGGCACGCGCTCGCGCGCCATCTTCAGCCAGCGGTGCAGGTGTTCATCCTCGGGGAAGAGTTCCATAATGGCTTCGTCGGTGCGGTAAATATCCTCCGGGTCGCCGGAGAGCGCCACCCAGCGGAACGGGCCCTTGCCTTCGCAGAATAGCGGGCGGATGTAGGCCGGGACGAAACCGGGGAAGTCAAAGGCATGCTGGACGCCCTGGTCGTAGGCCTGCTGGCGCAGGTTGTTGCCGTAATCGAAGACCTCGGCGCCGGCCTTCTGGAAGGCCAGCATGGCTTCAACATGCCGCGCCATCGATAGCCGCGAAAGGCGGGCAAAATTCTGCGGATCGCGCTGGCGCAGCTCATCGGCCTGCTGTACGCTGTAGCCGCTGGGAATGTAGAAGAGCGGATCGTGGGCGGGGGTCTGGTCGGTGACCACGTCGGGGATCACGCCGCGCAGCACAAGCTCGGGGTAGATCTCCGCGGCGTTGCCGATGAGCGCGATGGAGCGCGGAATCCCACGGTCGCAGGCTTCCTCCACCAGGGTCATGGCTTCTTCGAGCGTGTCGACGACCACATCCACATAGCCGATCTTGCGGCGGCGCTCGGCGCGGTCGGGGTCCACTTCCACGCACAGCCCCACGCCCTCATTCATTGTAATGGCCAGCGGTTGCGCACCGCCCATGCCGCCCAGGCCGGCGGTGAGG